>JAWOLO010000496.1:0-3574 GCA_033853375.1 Terriglobia bacterium | reverse complement strand
ATGGCCTTTTCTTCGGTGATGCCTTCGTAGCATTGGAGCCGCTCGACAGTCGTTTCCGCGGCAGCCGCAACGGCATAGGCCAGTTCTGTCTTGCCGCACCCCGGCGGGCCTTCGACCAAGAGAGGCTTTTGCATCTTTGCCGCCAGGTAGACCACTTGCAGTGTCACGGAATCGATCACGTACCCCACACTGCGCAGCCCGTTGGCGAGCTTTTCGATAGATGCGAACAAGAATTGCCTCCTTCGTCCCGGCGGAACATAGCTCACAAATCCCGGCCATGCATTCGACGGGCAGTACCCGTGTCCGCGAGCGAAACGGAAGACAAGGCGTTTTGGAGGGCTTGCGAGGCCGTTCGTTGCCTTTGACCTGGAATCCGAGACCTTTTGAATCAGAACGTGATACAGCGTCCGAAGGAGAGCATGAAGGGATTGCTCAAAGGGGATAGATTGGACTTCGTGAAAATCTTTAGCCAATTGGATTCTTCATGGCTGACCTTCCGGGCCCACCGCTTGTCTCGGCGCAAATCGCGCTGGTGCGACCTCTGTTTATCCCTTGCTTCGGTCGGTTCGAAAGACCGCGCCGATCCGAGTGAAAGAAAAATCACCAATGGAAGCTTTCATGGCTGTCCTTCACTCGAATCTGTCCGCAAGCACTGCGGGAAAAAGTGAATGAACCAATTTTGCCAATCAACTGTTTCATGGCTTGCATTCCGCCGCCAGGGAGCATTTGCGTAAAGCACGCTCGTGCACCAGTGAAGCATCCGTCTGGTTGGCGAAGAGGAATAAATTCTTCCAATCAAAGGACTCATGGCTAACCCTGGGGAGGCGGGCTCACCTCTCACGTCTAGCCGAGTAATTTGACAATTCCGCTGTCGTCACCTAGAACCCAGTCCGTGCGCGACGCCCAACAACTCGAATGCGCCTGCCTTTCCGAACTCTGCCACCGCCAGCTGCCCGATGGGGGATGGCCTTTCATTGCGAGTGCAAACCAAACGGCTGTCGAGCCCACGGCGCTCGCTTGTCTGGCTTTGCCACCAAACTTGGCGGCCGAACGCAACGCCGCTATCCGGTGCCTGCTTCAGTTGCAGAATCCGAATGGCAGCTGGCCGGCTTTTCGAGACGACGATGACCGAGGCTCCGGCTATACCGGGCTGGCACTCTATGTTCTCAACCGCAAAGGCGAACAAGGTCTAGCAACCAGCCGCGCCGTCCATTGGCTCCTGCACTCCCAAGGGCGGGAGTCCCATTGGCTGTGGAAATGGAAGTTCCGCACGAGCGACCGTCACGTGCGTTTCGATCCAGACAAATTCGGCTGGCCATGGATGCCGGAGACCGTGAGCTGGGTGGTTCCGACCGCCTATGCACTCGTGGCCTTGAAGCACGTCGATAGGAGTTCGCAGAAGGAATTGCTTGACTCTCGGATCGGCCGCGGCGTGGCAATGCTCTATGACCGCATTTGTCCGGGTGGAGGGTGGAACGCGGGGAATGGTGTCGTTTATGGATCCGCGCTGGCTCCTCATCCCGACGCGACGGCAGCAGCCCTTCTGGCACTGTTAGGAGAACCTCTTAGTGATCTCATCGCTACGAGCCTTGCCTGGCTGGAACGCCGTGCCGAGTCCCTGGTTGCCCCCTGGAGTCTCGCCTGGACCGTCCTCGCGCTCAATGCCTTCGGGCGCCCCACGCAGCGTTTGATCGAGCGGCTCTGCGCCGTGGCCGAGCCTGCCGAAATCGCCCACTGCGCGACCCTCGCTGTCGTTTGCCTAGCCCTCCGTTGTTCCCATGGTTCGAACGAGTTCGGGGGAGATTCGTGAATATTGATCGAAGAAGCTTTGTTGCCGGTTCGCTCGGACTCGCTGCAGGCGCCGCTGCAACCGCACTTTTGGAGAGACCCAGATATCACGTTGTCCGTAAGCGAACGCGTTCCCGAGTCGCCGTCCTTCGCGCTGAATCTTACTCGCAGAACCTGGAAAAGGTTCTCCGAGACGGGTTAGACCTGTTCCACCTGGACGTTCGGGGAAAAAATGTTCTTCTCAAACCAAACCTGGTCGACTACATCGCTGGAAACCAAATCAACACACATCCTCTGCTGGTTTCGGCCGCGATCGAGTCCTTCCGCCGGCTGGGGGCGGCAACCGTGCTCGTCGCGGAAGGTCCGGGGCACCAACGGGACACTGAGCTCGTCCTTTCTGAAAGCGGCATGGCTAAGGAGTTACGCGAGCAAGGAGCCGTCTTTGTTGATCTGAACCGCGATCACCTTTTGAAGCGGCCTCTGCTTGCCACGTATACGGATCTGAAGTGCCTGTGGTTGCCCCGCACACTGCTTACATCGGACTTCATAGTTTCCATGCCCAAGGTTAAGGCGCACCACTGGTCCGGCGTCAGTCTCAGCATGAAGAACATGTTCGGAGTCGTGCCGGGAGCCAAATACGGCTGGCCCAAGAATATCCTTCACTGGAAAGGGATCGAGCGGAGCATCCTCGACGTGTGCGCCACCGTACCCATTCATTTCGTTATCGCCGACGGGATTGTGGCGATGGAGGGAAACGGGCCGTTGAACGGAAACCCGCGGCCGCTAAATCAAATTGTTCTAGCCGATGACCCTGTGGCTGCGGACGCCACTTGCGCAAGACTCATGGGTCTCCACGCTGAAAGGATTGCCCACATTCGCGTTGGGGCAGAATTTCTGGGCAATTTGTCAGCCGCTCAGATCGATCAGCTAGGTGAACCCGTTTGTGTGCCTGCAACTCCTTTCCAGATGGTGCCTGAGTTCGAACACTTGCGCGCAAAGGAATCTCTCCAGAGCGAATCCTGAGGTACCGAAAGGCCATGTCTGACAATTCCTCAGAACCTTCCGTTCTGCCTTTCTTGACTCCCAATTGCTGTGGCGGTTCGCGCTGATGCGTTCGCCGGCCAACACTTGCTGCCTTGAACAGTGTTTCCGTTCCCGGTAGTCTCTGCTCAGCTAACGGTCCCCTCGAGGATTTTGAACGCAAGCGACTAGAAGTTATCTCATAAACACTTTCAAGGCACTGAGCGGTTGAAACTTATGCCGAATGACGTAAATCAAGAGCATAGACCTCACCGACGCCCAGTGGGCGTTGCTCGAACCGTTGTTTCGTCCCAAACGACGGGAAGATGGGCGAGGCCGACCGTGGCAAGATACGCGGGCGGTGCTGAATGGAGTTTTTTGGGTTTTACGCACCGGCGCTCCTTGGCACGATCTGCCGCGTCGTTATCCTCCTTAGCAGACCTGTCATCGCCGCTTCCAGCAGTGGCAGCGTTCCGGGTTGCTCACCCGGTTGCTGCAAAAGCTTGCGGAAGACTTGCGCGACCGCGGGAAGCTGGATTTGAGCGAGTCGTTCATCGATGCCAGCTTCAGTTCGGCGAAAAAAGGGGCTCCGCCATTGGCCCTACTCGACGCGGTAAGGGGAGCAAAATCATGGCGATTAGCGACGGCCATGGTCTTCCTCTCGCCGTGCACGTGGCCAGCGCTTCGCCGCATGAAACCAAGCTCGTTGCACCCACCATCGAGGGCTGCTTCCTCGCGGAAACTCCCGAGCGATTGATCGGTGACC
>JAWOLO010000495.1:0-4766 GCA_033853375.1 Terriglobia bacterium | reverse complement strand
TGCGCTCGTGCACATAGACGGCCCCGTGCCCGCCTCAATTTTGGATCCCATTCGGGCGATTCCCGCCGTCACTGAAGCGAAACTGTTGCAGCTGCCCTAAAATAACACGAGTCCGTTCCACCTTTCGCTTATGGTTCAGGGCGCTGTCTCGGATGCCGCTCTGGGTTTCCTCTATCTAGAAATAAAGGCAGCAACTCTCAATAGCCCTAGTACTCTCGAAACGTTTGAATCATGTGTCGGTCCAATTAAACCGATTTGAGAAAGAATTTAGAAGAACTTTCCTTGACAGAAACCCTCATCCTGTCCTAAAAGCTATACCAATAATTGTGAATTGAGTGGCGGGGAAGGTTGCCCGAGGTCCTTTCAACCAGTGTGCGGGGGCGCAGTCGACCACAAGCGAATGTGAGTTCGGCTTTCCCAGCATGCTCCGCCTGCCTTGGTCCCATTTTCAGTCTTGGTGCGCGAAAGGAGCAGTCTATGAAGCGGTCTTCCCTGAAGCGTAATCTCCTCATTTCATTCGTCGCCCTTCTTCTGGGGGCAACGTATGTTTGGGCGCAAGTGGGAACCACGTCTGTCCGAGGAGTAGTCGCAGACAAGACTGGAGCTGTTGTCTCCGGCGCAAAGGTCACTCTGACCAATGCCGGCCAAGCTCTGACTCGCGAAGCGACCACAAGTGGCACGGGCGAATATGAGTTTCTAGCGCTTCCTCCGGGCACTTATACCTTGACGGTGGAAATGCAGGGTTTCCGCAAATTCGAAAACAAGAATGTGCAATTGCTCGTAAATTTGCCGGGCACCGTGAACGTTACGCTGGAGGTTGGTGTCGCCACGCAGATGGTGGAAGTCTCCGCGCAGGCTGTGACGCTGAATACCACCGACGCGACACTGGGGATTGCATTCGACGAGAACCAGGTGAAACAGCTTCCTATGGAAGGGCGCAACGTGCCCGACCTTCTGAGCTTGCAGGCCGGCGTGCTGTACACGGGGAATCGTTCCGACATCAACGTGGACATCGATACCCGAAATGGCGCTGTCAACGGCGCGCGAAGCGACCAGAGCAACATCACTTTGGACGGAATGCCGGTCAATGACTCGGGCGGCCACGCCTTCAAGTCCGTCCTGCCGGTGACGCTGGACTCCGTACAAGAATTTCGCGTTACCACTACGAACTACAATGCCGACCAGGGCGGTTCCTCCGGCGCCCAAGTAGCCCTCATCACCAAGAGCGGAACCAATGCGTTCCATGGCTCGGCCTACGAATACCATCGAAATACTTACACCAGCGCAAACGACTACTTTGTGAAACTTGCGGAATTAGAGGCTGGCAACCCGAATGTGCCTCCGAAACTCATCCGCAATGTTTTCGGAGGCTCTGTAGGCGGGCCGTTTGTGAAGGACCGTTTGTTTTTCTTCGCGAACTTTGAAGGTGCGCGCCGCGCCGAAGAAACGAGTGAGCTGCGCACGATTCCAACGGACTCACTTCGCGACGGTATCGTTTACTACCTTTGCGCTAATGCCTCGCAGTGCCCTGGAGTTGCCGCAGGCGCGGCAGGGGCACCCGTGGGTGTAAGCGGGAAATCTTATGCTGTGCCGGGCGGCTATTTCGCTGTGGATCCGAACCAAATTAAACAAATGGATCCTTTGAAGCTAGGTCCGAACCCCGTGTCGCTGGCGTATTTCAACAGCTTCCCGCATCCGAACGACACCGGCGTGGGAGACGGGCTCAATTATTCGGGTTTCCGTTTCAGCGCGCCGCTTTCGGACAGAAAAAATTGGTATATCGCGAAACTGGACTACAACCTTACCAAAGATGCGAAACAGCGCCTTTCTTGGAGCGGTTCACTAGCGAACGAATCGAATCCCCAGAAGCAATATTTGCCATCCTCGCCCGCAGGCAGCCTCTTCAACTACACCAATGCCGAAAGCACGCTCCTCGATTACAGCCGGGGATTCGTCGCTAACTATTCTTCTGTGCTTACGAACAACCTGGTCAACAATTTCAGGTACGGATATGTGCGCGAGAGCATCGGGAACGCCGGTGATTCGAACCAAACCTATATCATCATGCGCGGGATCACTCAGGGAGTGACGCGGTCACAGGCATATCAGATTCCGAGCCACAATTTCGTGGATGATCTTTCGTGGAGTCGCGGAAAGCACACGCTGCAGTTCGGCGGCTTGGTTTCGCGGATCCGCAACCCCCGAATCAGCACCCTAAGTTCATTCAGCGACGGCGTGACGAACGCTTCGTGGTTGGATGTATCTGGCATGTTGGTGAAGAGCGGATCGGATTTCAACCCTGCCAACAATGGCTTCCCGGCGGGGGCCAAATCCTTTGCTAACTCTTACGACTTTCCGATGATTGCCCTGCTCGGGATGGTCACGGAGGACGATGCCACTTACAACTATCTGAGGAACGGCAGTGTTTTGCCTCAGGGTGCGCCTGTAACACGACATTTCGCTGTCGACAACTACGAACTGTATGTGCAGGACTCCTGGAAGTTCCGGCCCAATGTGACCGTAACCTACGGATTGCGGTACTCTCTTTCTTCTCCGCCGTGGGAGACGAACGGCCTCCAGGTTTCACCTTGCCAACTTGTAGGCTCCACTTGCAATGAACTCGATCTTGCGACTTGGTTTGGCCAGCGTGACCGCAATATGTTGCAGGGCATTCCTTCAAACCAGGATCCCCTGGTCTCGTTCGAGCTTGCCGGTCCAGCGAATGGCGGTAAGCCAGGCTTCTTCAAGTGGAATAAGAAAGACTTCGGACCGCGCCTCGCGGTTGCATGGTCCCCTCAGCCCCATTCAGGACTTCTGAGATCCCTCTTCGGTGATGGCAACAAGACTTCCATCCGGGCGGGGGCGGCCATCGTCTATGACCGCAACGGGTCGGGCCTCTTGAATACCTTTGATTCTGCGGGTTCCTTCGGGCTGTCCACAGGCTTGAGTAACCCGGCAGGCATTCAAACCGATGCATGTGCGCCTCGGTTGACGGATATGCATACGATTCCTACGACCGATCTTGGCTGCCCCGCTAACAACGGGGTTCCCCAACAAATCCTGCTTCCCGCGCCTCCGGGCCAATTCCCACAGACATTCCCCAGCACGTTGGACACGGGCGGGTTTGCCATCACTTGGGGCTTAGACAACAATATCAAGACTCCATACTCGTACACCTTTGATCTCTCCGTCGAGCGCCAGTTGCCCAAGGGCTTTATGTTTAGTGTTGCTTATGTCGGTCGGCTCTCTCATTGGCTGTGGACGCAATCCGACCTGGCGATGCCGCTCGACTTGGTGGACAAGAAGTCGGGATTGGATTACTTCAAGGCCATCACAGCTTTAGCAAAAATCTACCGGACGGGAGTCTCCACGGATAACTTCAATGCTTCGATGGTACCGGCAAACGTCGCCCAGTACTGGGCGGACATGTTGCAGCCGTTGCAGCCGGGCGATTCTTATGCAACGGGCTCGTGCGGGAGCAATCCGACCAATGTTCCCGTGGTCGCCATCTATGACATGTTTTGCGGATTTAACCTGAACGAAACAACCGGCCTCTTCGTCTTGGATTACTTTGGGGTTTCAGGTACTACCCAGTGCGGGACAGCACCCAACAATTTCCCCTGTAATTCGTATGTTCCAAGCACAGGAACAAATTCCTTCTTCAACCCGCAATATTCTTCGCTCTATGCATGGCGATCGAATACGAACGCTAACTATCACGCATTGCAAGTCAACTTCAGGCGTCCGATGTCGCATGGCGTCCAGTTCGATTTCAACTACACATTCTCCAAATCCATCGACATTTCTTCAGACGCCACACGCATTGGCGCGTGGGGTGGCCTTGGCGGAGAGATCATCAACTCCTGGGACCCGAACGCCATGCGTGGCGTTTCCGATTACGATGCCAAACACCAGTTCAATTCCAACTGGATTGTCGAGCTTCCGTTCGGCAAGGGGAAGCCCTTGGCTGGAGGCGCCAATGGTTTCCTTGACGCCATCATCGGCGGTTGGCAGCTCTCCGGCTTGTTCCGCTTAACCAGCGGATTGCCGTTTAACGTTTCTAACGGGTTCAACTGGCCGACGAACTGGCAACTTGGCGGCAATGCCTTCCTCACCGGACCCGTTCAAACCGGCGTCTTCAAGAATCCCGATGGGACCGTAAGCGTATTCAAAAACGGGCCCGCCGCCATCAACTCGTTCACCGGGCCATTCCCAGGTGAGTCGGGCGCCCGCAACCAGATTCGTGGCGATGGCTTCTTTAATATCGACGCGGGCTTGGCCAAGCGGTGGCACATGCCATGGTCGGAGAAGCAGAGCCTCCAGCTTCGCTGGGAGGTTTTCAACGTGACCAACACGACGAAATTCGACGTGCAATCCATCGCACCGGAGTTGGACATTTCTTCCACCTTCGGCAATTACACTGGCTTGCTGACGAACCCACGCGTAATGCAGTTCGCGTTACGCTACGAGTTCTAACCAAGGCCAGCAATGCTTGCCGGGCTTGAAGCCTGGCCTTTTACAGGAACCGGCCGCTGGGAAGCGTGAGCTTCCTGGCGGCTTTGTTTTTGTTCCTACCGTTGCCCGGCTTCTCGCCCTTCCCCAGTGGTCGCCTGCCTCAATCCGCCGGGATTGCTCGGCTTGAGGTGTTGAAACCCCTCAGTTGGCAATGCATTGAACGTCGGAGCTAAAGCTTCGACCCCTAAACGAATCTCTAACTCAGGATACTAGCTTGCGGGAAGAGTACACTCGGTTGCCGCTCTTCCCGG
>JAWOLO010000494.1:0-7028 GCA_033853375.1 Terriglobia bacterium | reverse complement strand
TTGCAGATTTTTTGCGCATTGGCTTCGGATAGAGAGCCGCCAAACACAGTAAAGTCCTGCGCAAAAACATAGACCAGGCGGCCGTCGATACGCCCAAATCCGGTAACGAAACCGTCGCCGGCGGGACGCTGCTCCTGCATTCCGAAATCCACGCAGCGATGACGTACGAATTTGTCCAGTTCTTCAAACGTACCTTCGTCGAGAAGGAGGTTGATCCGCTCGCGCGCGGTCAGCTTACCGGCCCGGTGTTCGCGTTCGCGGCGCTCGGGTCCACCCCCGGCTTCGGCTTCCGCGTCGAGGCGACGCAACTCTTCTGTGCGGTCATTGGCCTGCGGGACATTGGGAGCCTTCGGGGTGGAAATCAGGCTGCGCTTGGTTTCAGACAACAGAACCTCCCTTGAATGGCGCGTGAGATCGAGCACTGGCTGGAGCCTTGCTTGGAACCTCGAAGGGAGACTTCGCTGACTCGCCGGACCCGGCCTTGGACAAGCTGGCAGGGTCCATCGAGGCTGAATCCTTCGTGCTGAAGATGCGCACGGCAAGGTGGGTAGCCAGCCACGTGGTTCCGAGAAGCAGCACGACGCCAAAGACTAGCTCCACACCCATGCCTGCGGCGCGATGCAAAGGAGCAGGCAGCGAAGTTACCTTCAGAGTGGCCCACACCAGCAGGAACATGGCGGCGAGGGTCATGGCCACGATGAGCACCGTCGTGACAATCGAAGCAAGAATCGTTTTCATATGACCAAGAGGCGACCGGCTGCTAAGCAACAGGATAACGCAAGACGCACAAGTCGTCAGTCCTCAGTTGGCGGCCGCCCGGCCGCCCGTGAAGTACAAGCTCAGTCCAACTCCAATAAGAGCACGCTGGCGACAAGAATCTCTGTGGGTCCAAAAGATTTCGGTAGCGCTAGTGCCCTTTTGCGAGCACAACACGTATCGCGGTAGTGAAATGTAATCCGTAGCGGAGTCGCTTCGAGCCTCAGCGCAACCCCGACCAGTCGTCCGCGACGAGTATGGAGTCGACCGGATTCGAGGGGTCGTACTTGACGCTGGCAGGTTGCCCGGGAACCAGGCGGTCGAGGCGCACCTGGCTTTCGAGGCCAGTAATGTCCTGGGCCGTCTGATAGGTCACGCCGGAAATCGCATAACTGTAAGAGACCAAATGACGAGGGCGCAGGTCCAGGAGCGGGGCAGCGCGCAGGCCAAACAAGCGTTTGCGGGGCTTCTTCGGCTCGGGCGCGTGCTCGACCAAGTCCTCAACCTGACCCTCGGCGATGCGGCCGATTTGATTTAGATGGAGACGACGCTTGCGCTCTTCCACTTCCGGGTCACTTTCCGGCCGGAGAAACGCGTAAACAATCATGGCGATGGCGGCGAGGGCCGCGCCACCCATGGCGAGCGCGAATTTCCAATCGGCGGGCAGTGGTTTCACCGAAATAACTCCATTTGCGAAATCCCTGGAATGGCAAAGAACGCCAGGACTGGGCGATACGCAAGGCGGAATGCAACGGTCACAAGCCCCACTCCTGCGTATTTTAGCGAAATTGGGGCTTCAGGTGAATCATTCCCGGGGCGCCTGCACCGGATTGCGCAACACACCGATCCCGGAGACGCTGACTTCGACAGTGTCCCCGGCCACCAGGGGGCCAACCCCCGCCGGCGTGCCTGTAGCGATGACGTCTCCCGGGAGAAGCGTCATCATACGGGAAATCCAGCGAACCAGGAAAGGCACGGGATAAATCATGAGCGAAGTCTTGCCGGCCTGGCGGACGGCGCCATTAACGCGCGTCTCGACATGGAGGCTCGCAGGATCGAGGTCCGTTTCGATGTGCGGTCCAATCGGGCAAAACGTGTCGAAGCCTTTGCCGCGCGTGAATTGCACGTCGCTCTTTTGCAAATCGCGCGCAGTGACGTCGTTGAGGCAGGTATACCCGAGAAGAAACGACAGCGCATCGTCAGAATCTCGCAAATGCGAACACCGGCGGCCAACCACCAGGGCGAGCTCCCCTTCGTGTTCCACCTGTTGAGAAAATTTTGTGAGAACGATGGGTTCCTCCGGACCGATAACGGACGTGGAGGGTTTGAGAAAGATCAGGGGCTCCTTGGGCACTTCATTGCCAAGTTCGGCAGCATGCGCGGCGTAATTGCGCCCGACACAAACAATCTTCGAGGGCTCAACCGGAGCAAGGAGCCGGACACCCGAGAGACGTGAAGAATGCGCGCTGCGCTCCCATTGTCCCCAGGGCTGCCCGGTCATTTCGATGACGTTTTCCCCTTCGATAAGGCCGTACCGCGGTGAGGCGCCCGAAGCGGTGTTCCTTGGAACGTAGCGGCAGATTTTCATGAAGTGTCAGCTCTCGCGGTGTTTTGGATGAGACGATTCGGCGGCGCGCGCCTTCCGAATAATCGCGGCAATCCAGAATAGTGTTGTGAACATCATGTAACTTACGGCCCCTACCATGAAGACCTGGAAGGTGCTGTGCCAGTCGCTGAGCCCGTGGTAAATCAGGCAAAGGATACGGTAAACGACACTGAACATCACCCAGGCAATCATACTCGCAGCCAGGAGATTCCCCGGCCAGCGAAGAAATCGAAGAACAGGAACGGCTGCGAGAAAAACAAAGACCCCTGCAGCAGCGACATTGCGCTCGAAGGCAAAGCGTTCGAGAAAGGGAACTTGGTTTGCAATAACCAGCCATGTGGCAAAAACCAAACTAAGACACATCCCCGTATAAACACCAGTGCGAATGGCAGCGTTGTGAAGGAACTGCAGCCGGCGGGAACCTGGCAAGTTTGTTCGAAGCTGCATCTGAAGCTGGGCTCCCAAGATGCCCGAAATGGAAAGCCACGAATCTACGAAGACGGCTGCGGGATGTCAACCGCAACGGGATTGCTGGGCGCGCTTTCATTGCCCGCACGATCCACGGCCGTCACCGTGTACCAATAACGATGTCCCTGTTCCACAGAGCCATCACGAATGGCAGGGATAGGCAACAAATCCGGAGTAATCAACTGGCCGCGGACGCCTTCCTGCACACTTCGATAGACGCGATAGCCGGCCAAATCCGTTTCCGTGTTGATGGACCACGATAGATCCACGAAAAAAGTCGACGGAGTCGTGCCAGGAAGCACCGCGGCGACAACGCCCTGTGGAGCGCCAGGAGGAAATATGTCCAGCGGTGTCATTGTGACAGGTTGCGAGTTGTCCGACTCGATCTCGTTTCCTTCCACCAAGATGACGCTTCGAACGGCGTAGACATATGTTTTGCCAAAATCAAAGCGCGCATCGCTGTAGCTGTTCGTGTTAGACGGCCCCAGAAATGCGAGCGCCGAAATCCAGCGAGTCGTCGCAAGGTCCTTGCTCGTGGGAGCTGGAACGTGCGGATCGATTTCTCCGCGATAGACATGGTAGCCAGAGATTGCCGTAAGCGGCTCACCCGCGGAAGTTTGCGTGGGCGCAGGCCAGGTGAGATTCACGGCGGTTTCGGTGACCTGGAACTGTATCGAAGAGATGGGCTGCGGGACGGAAAACACACGGGCCGTCACCACATTCGAATCGGCCGATGCACGTTTCTTCGACAAGCGTGTTCGAATGAGATAAGCATACGTTGCACCGGGATGCGCTTTCGTTTCCGCCGGCGAAATCGGATCGGTGAAACGCACATGACCTCCCGCCAGGTAGTTTCCCACGAGAGCGCCAGGAATCGTGTAGGTCACGCGAAACGATTTCGAATCGGGCGCGCCATTCGGTTTCAGAGAACCCCGAACGATTTCAAGGGCCGGAGTTGCCGCGAGGTTCTCTCCGGAAACAGCCTTGGACGGAAGCGAAAAAACCAATTCCACTCCATCGCCGGCCTGCTGAGCAGAGAGATCGGAAACAGCAACAGGGACAGGCGGCGTAGGCGGCACAGGATCCCCCGGCGCGCCGCAGCCGGAAACGCAAAGGAAAATGTAAATTGTGAAAAGGAAAATTAAAGGAACTCGTAGCTGCTTACTGGTAGCTCGGGACTGGCCTTTCGGGGAGCCGGCGTACTTCCCTTTTCTATTTTCCATTTTCCAATTTCAATTTTTCAGACTTCACAGGATGTAGCGGCTCAGATCCTGGTTCTTTACAATGTCCGTCAATTGTTTGTTGACGTAGGCGGCGTCAATTTTTACGTTCTTTTTCTTGAGGTCGGGCGCCTCAAAAGAAATTTCGTCGAGCACTTTTTCGAGGATGGTGTGGAGACGACGGGCGCCGATATTTTCGGTTTGCTCGTTGACGCTGGTGGCAAAGCGCGCCACGGCGGCTACCGCATCGTCCGTGAAGTTCAGCTTCAAACCCTCGGTTTCGAGCAGCGCGGCGTACTGCTTGATAAGCGCGTTCTTCGGCTCGGTAAGGATTCGAATGAAATCCTCTTCCTTGAGCGATTGCAGTTCGACGCGAATCGGCAAGCGCCCCTGGAGTTCGGGAATCAAGTCGGACGGCTTGGTCACGTGAAAAGCTCCGGCAGCGATGAACAGGATGTGATCGGTTCGAATCATACCGTAGCGCGTGTTGACCGTAGTCCCTTCGATGATGGGGAGAATGTCCCGCTGGACGCCTTCGCGGGAAACATCGGGGCCGTGGCCGGTTTCACGGCCCGCAACTTTATCGATTTCGTCGATGAAGATGATGCCCATTTGCTCCGCGCGCTCCACGGCCATGCGCGTAACCAGGTCCATATCCAGCAGCTTGTTTTCTTCTTCCTGGATGAGGTATTCGAACGCGTCGGCGACGCTCATTTTGCGTTTTTTCTTCTGTTGCCCAAAAATCCCGGAAATCATGTCGCTGAACTTCGAAGCGTCCATTTCCTCGAAGCCGCCGCCCTGGTTGGAAATGATTTCGAAAGCGGGCATCATGCGTTCGCGGACTTCCAGGTCCACCATACGCTGGTCGAGTTTTCCTTCGCGAAGCTGGACGCGGAGCTTTTCTCGCGTGCGCTGGTTTTGCTCACGTTGCGCAGTGACTTCGCTTTCGGGAATACCAGGGGCGGGAGAAGGAAGCGGCGGAAGCAAAAGATCGAGCACGCGCTCTTCGGCGGCTTGTTCGGCGCGGTCCGCGACTTCATCCAGTTTTTCCTCGCGGATCATGTCGATGGAAGTCTCTACCAGATCGCGCACCATGGACTCGACGTCGCGCCCGACGTAGCCCACCTCCGTATATTTCGAAGCTTCCACCTTGATGAATGGGCAGCCAGCCAGCCGAGCCAGGCGGCGTGCAATTTCCGTTTTCCCCACGCCGGTTGGCCCAATCATCAGAATGTTTTTAGGCAAGACGTCGTCGGCGATTTCCGGCGGGAGCTTCTGCCGTCGAACGCGGTTGCGCAGCGCCACGGCGACGGCGCGCTTCGCGGCCGCTTGCCCGACGATATACTTGTCGAGCTCGAGGACGATCTCGCGCGGAGTCATGTCGTCGAGCGCAGGAAGCAATTCCTCTTCTTCCCCGCCCACTGCGCCATTGCCGCCCGGTGCGAGAATTACTTCTTTTTCGGACTTACTGGTCATTCTGGTGTCTCGGTTCTGGGTCCAAGTTTTCGTTCTGAGTTTTTAATGAAAAGAGGCACAGCCACAGCCTAGCATCCCCTAACTACAAGATGCTACACGCCCGGGGATGGTTTACAAATGAAATCCAATACTTCAGTGCACTCTTCCCTGGACAGCAGACTCCTCGTGCGAATAGCTCGTCAGAGCTCTTCAACCGTGAAATTTGCATTGGTATAGATACAGATCTCGCTCGCAATACGCATCGCTTCCATGGCCAGATCCTTGGCGCTGAGCTTGGAGTTCTTCAGCATCGCGCGCGCGGCAGCCAGAGCGTAACTGCCACCGGAACCAATCGCCACAAGCCCGTCATCCGGCTCGATGACGTCGCCGTTGCCCGAAAGAATGAACGTATTCTTGCTATCGGCCACGATAAGCATGGCCTCGAGATGACGCAGCGCGCGGTCTTTGCGCCATTCCTTGGCTAGCTCGACAGCGGCTTTCTGCAAGTTGCCCGATGATTCCTGCAGCTTTCCTTCAAAGCGTTCGAATAGCGTGATGGCATCGGCGGTGGACCCGGCGAATCCCGCAAGAACTTTATCGTTAAACAGGCGGCGAGTTTTGCGCGCGGTGTGCTTCATGACGTGATCGCCTATGGTGATCTGGCCATCGGCGATAAGCACCACTTTGTTGTCTTTGCGCACACACAAAACCGTGGTGCCGTGCATCGGCGCACTTCCTCGGCTGTCTCGCATCAGATGATTATAGCGCCCGAAGCGCTTGCCCGCCAAAAAGGTCCGCGGAACGGGTCAAACAAAAGAAGCGGGCCAGCTCGTGAAGCCGGCCCGTCAAATCAACCAAGAGGCTGAATTTTCGCTGAACTGGAAATCAGTACTTGTTCCAGGTGAAGGAGTTGAGGACGTAGTCTCCGACGGTAAACAGCTTCTTCTTCAGTTTCATGTCGTAGTAGACGGCGCCGTTTCCGACGTCCAGCAACGTCTTCGCGATCACCGATCCGTAAAAAGTGCCGTTTCCTTTCATATCTGCAGTTGCGTTCGGGGCGTAAACCACCGCTGCGCTCGCGCCATTCCCGGCGATTTGAATAGTTCCCGTGCCCGCGTAAGTGATCTGGAGAATGGACGGATCGTAAGTGGGGTTGTTGATCGCGTTGCCCGTAATAGTGATGGGCGCGGTGTTGCCGTTGCTGCCCGCCACGTTGATGACTATTGGGCCGTACTGGCCAGTAACGGGGTCAGGAGCAATCGCGAGCTGGCCATTACCCGAAATGCTGAGGCTGTTGATATTGTACGTCCCAGGCGTGAGCGTCAGTGTGTTGTTACCGGAGAGAGAAATGTCTCCGTAACTGCACGGGCTGGCTGTGCAAGGCCCGAGGGTCTGGGTGGAGCTGATATTCGTTGTGCCCGGCGGATAAGTGGCGGGAGTAGGGAACGTGACTGCCTGGGGCAATTGGACAAGGCCGCCGGTTATCTGGTTCAGGTTGCCGCTTAATGCGGTCACATTGCCTG
>JAWOLO010000493.1:0-15110 GCA_033853375.1 Terriglobia bacterium | reverse complement strand
TTTTTTCTTTTGATGAAGATGTCTCGCAGCGTACAGGATTTTCCGACAATGTCGCCACCCTTCAGGAAGCCGTCCGAAAGATCCCAAATGGCGCTGGCACTTCCATCTATGACGCCGTTCTTTTGGCTTCTCGCTCACTCGCCCAGCGCGGAGACGACCGCCGTCGCGTCATCGTTCTCGTCACCGATGCCGGAGAAACCACCAGCCATTACGACTTCGACGCTTCGCGCCGGGAAGCTGTGAGCGCTAACGTCCTCCTTTACACCATCGTGATCCGCCCCGTGAAAAATGAGAACGGCCGTAACACCGCGGGCGAACACGCGCTCGAAACCATGACGGATACCACCGGAGGGGCCATGTTTTATCCGGATACGCCCCAGGAGCTGACCGCCATCTTCGATCGCATCGACCGCGAGCTGCGCACGCAATATCGCTTGGCCTACTATCCCAATCCCCGCGGGCCCGCTAACACTTATCGCTCCATCGAAGTGAAAGTCACCACCGGCAACTACCAGGTCCGGCACCGCAAGACCTATCTCACCGCTCCACAGTAGCGCGTCTTCTCGATTACACCGGCCTTTGCGCATGCAGTCGGTCTTTCTCCAGAAAGGGCCATTCACTATGGCGATCAGTTCCTCCCGGATCGAATAATGTCGCTTTCGCTACTGCAGTACTCCTTGCCTATAGCTTTCCTGCTTTCCTGAACGACACCATGAGGTAACGGGACACGTGTTTCCACGCAAGTTCAAGAACTTGTAAGGAGGCAATCATGCTGCGACCAACGAGTCTCCTGGCGGCGTTTCTCTGGGCGGGCGTTTCGTTGACGCCCGGCTACGCGCAGGACCAGTCCCAGGATCAATCACAATCGCAGACGCAAACTCAGCCCTCGCTGGGCGATATAGCCCGCCAAGCCCGCAAAGACAAGGAAAAGAACGCTGCCAAGTCCAAAGTCGTGATCACCGACGACAACCTTCCCTCCAGCAAAGGTCTGGGTGGCTTGGGCGATCTGGGCACTTCCCAAACCGGTGGAAGTAGCGTCGCCATGGACAAAGCGCTGGCCAAAGTCGCGGAGGCGGAAGCCTCCCTCCAGCAACTAGAATCGCTTGACCGCGCCACCCTCGCGAAAGCGGTTTTGCTGGATCACGATGTGGACTTCCCCAATCGCCGCGCTTGGGAAGATAAGCTTTTCGCCGCGAAAGAACACTATGTCTCTCACGAAGGTGAGTTGATCGTCGAGCTAAAGCAGATTGTGGCGCAAGTCCAGTCGCGGCAGGGAAGTCAGACCAAACTCGATCCCAACGACCCTCGTACCCAGCAAATGAAAAACAGGCTTATGGAAATCGTGCAAGACGCCGTGCGCACGGAACAGGACTATCGCGCGGTAGTTATGGAAGGCTGGGATCTGGCCCAACAGGCAAAGCACTAGACAGATTGCATCTAAGTGGAAGCAAGTTCGCATGGCTACGCCAAACATTCTCGACAGCCGCAATAAGGCGATCGTCGCATTTCTCGACGGCCGCCGTCTGAAGGGCTACATTTACAACTTCTCCGCGCAAAAAGACAGCTTCCGCCTTTTCCTAGAGCAAGACGCTGCCCGGCGCAACGGCACGGACGTACAAATGAAGGACTTGAAAGCGATTTTCTTCGCCAGGGATTTTGTCGGCAATAGCGAATACACGGAATCCCAAGAGCTGACCACGCAGAATCAGGGCCGCAAAGCAGAAGTCACGTTTCGCGATGGCGAAAAGCTGGCAGGCACGACAGACGCCTACAATCCCCAGAAGGTCGGTTTTTTCCTCGTGCCCGCCGATCCTCGGTCGAACAACCTCCGCGTCTTCGTCATCACCAAAAACGCTACACAAATTCGCTGGCTTTAACCTTCCTACCTACGAATCCTCGCTTACAGGACTTCAGTATTTTTTTAAGCTCCGAACCGGTACGCGACTTTGCCGACATGCTAGGGTCTTTACCCTAGAGAAGAAGAAGGTATCCCCTCAATTGTCGTAATCCATTCTGCCCCCCTAGAGTTTCGGGAGGTACGCTAGCGCAGGAAAAATACAAGTGAGTGCAGGCCCCGCCCCTGTCCCACGTGTAGCGGGGGCCCGTCCATATGCAGCCCAGGGTGTTAATCATCTGTGAGCGCGCGGCGGAACGTGACACGATTCGCGTCCTTGTTGGGACGATGGGGTGTCAGTGGGTTCTTGCTTCAGGTATTGAGGAAGCCTTGGCTTTGGTTGGCCGCGAACGAACTTCTGCTGCATTACTCGAATTGCCCGGCAAGGCTTCCGACCCTGCCAAATTGGACCAGGCTATCAGGGAACTTCTGGTGCGGTTTCCCGGCCGGGTCATCGTTCTGACGGATGAGTCGCCAACTCCAATGACCAGTGAGTTGATCTCAAAATATTCCATCCCCTCCGTACAACGGGATCGCTTGGCTGCTGATCTTTGGCCCCGGTTGGAATCCATGGTGTATCCGCAGCTCGGAATTCGCCGGATCACAAAAGTGGCGCGCCTTGTCTTGGACACTTTCTTGCAACCCTTGCCTGCGGGCATGCGGTATTTGCAGCCCGATACTCGGCAGCTTGTCTATGAAGCTTCGTCGCTGACCGCAGACATCGCCTTCGAACGCTCCGCCGATTCGCCACGGATGACGTTGATGGGACAAATCATGCGGACGAATGTGCCGCAAGTTCCTCTGAACGGCGTTCCGATTGTCTTGAAAGGCCAGAAAGGCCCGCTTGGGCTAATGATAACCAACGAAGCCGGCGAGTTCAGCTTTGAATTCCAAAATGAACGGAGCGTCACGCTCGAGATTGAAGTCAGTCCCAACGATTGGGTCTTGCTCATGTCGCCCCCTCTGGACTGGTTTGGGAGGGGTGAAGAGCAACACGCAAACGAACTAAACTTCGGCGACGCTTCTACTCTGAACGGAAGCAAACTACAAGGCAAAAAAGGAAGACCGGTATGAAATTGCGGTGGCTGTGGATCCCGGTATTGTTGTGCGGTTTATGCGGCAGTCTGGCTAGGGCAGATAACCGGGTCATTGTTCGAAGCACTCTTGGCCTCCAGGGTCTTCAGGCCTTCTGTAACGGCCTGCCACTCTTGCAGAACTGCACTGTGGTTGAAGGCCTCGACGGCCCACTCAATCAGCTCTTCCTTGTCACTACTCCGCTTGATGTCACCACCTTCCTCAATCTTCTGAGCAACACCGTTGGCATTGTAGATGCCGAAGCGGACCAGTTGATTAGTCTGGTCGGCGGTTTGAACCAGGTGACCACGCCCCCTGCCGGCCTATCGGATACCACGCCGGTTAACTATGGCGGCTCAACCGTGTGGGACGGCTACGCGAACCAACCCGCAGCGAACATTGTGCACGTATCCACGGCTCAAGCCACTTTTAATGTGATGGGTAGGGGAATTGCCGCGGACATCGATACGGGCGTGGATCCCAATCATCCCGCGTTGAAGCCCGTTCTCTTACCCGGGTACGACTTTACGCGAAACCAGCCTGGCGGTTCCGAGATGACCGACTTCACCGGAACGCCACCCTCCGGCAGCACCACCAACATCGCCCAGGTGAATCAATCGACCGCGGCCGTGCTTGACCAGTCGACCGCTGCCGTCCTGGATACATCTCAATACGCTGCCTTTGGCCACGGCACCATGGTGATGGGGGTCATCCACTTGGTGGCGCCTCAGGCGCAACTGCTTCCCTTGAAGGCTTTCAGTTCCGACGGCACTGGATTCCTATCTAACATTCTGCACGCTGTCTACTACGGCGTGCAGAGCGGCGCCAACATCATCAACATGAGCTTCGACATGACGTCGAATTCGCCGGAGTTTTCCAAGGCCATGGACTACGCCAATCAGAACGGCGTAATCTGCGCAGCCTCGGCAGGAAACGATGGCATGCAGGAAATCGTTTATCCGGCGGCGCTTCAGAATGACGTCATGGGCGTTGCCTCCACGAGCGACACAGACACGCGCTCCTCTTTTTCCAACTTCGGCAATGCCATCGTCTGGGTGGCCGCGCCCGGCGAAGGCATTATTTCTACTTATCCCTTCGGCACCTATGCTGCCGGATGGGGCACTTCTTTTAGCGCGCCGTTTGTTTCCGGCGCGGGCGCGCTTCTGCTGAATCTCGATCCAAGCACAAACGAGTCAAAAGCTGCTGCCGCCGTGGCCCACGCCGTGCCTCTCGCAGACGCGGGGATGGGCAACGGCCGCCTCGACTTGGTGCAAGCCTTGCAGTCCGTAACTCCTGCGACAGGGAACACGGCTGACTTCTCTATTTCTCTCAGCCCGAGTACATCTACAGTCACTGCGGGACAATCCGCTACGTTCAATGTTTCTGTCACGCCAAGCGGCGGATTCAATCATGTGGTGATGTTTAGTTGCTCCGGCTTGCCCACCGGGGCTTCTTGCACCGTGGCCCCGTCCACGGTCACCTTGGACGGAACGAATCCCGCAGGCGCGACCCTGGTGGTGATGACCACACACCGCTCGACTATGTTGACTTGGCCGCAATTGCGGGTCACGCCGAGAATCAACCCATGGACTGTCGTGAGCCTTCTTGGCGCTTGGGTTCTCTTCAGCCTGATTATTGCGCGCGTAGTGCAGCGCCGCACCTTGCGGCTTCTTTTGCCCGGCTGCGCGATTCTCGTGGCTGCGTTTTGCTGCTCCTGTGGTAGCGGAACCGTTTCGTCCGTTGACCCTAAACGAGGGCCACCTGGCGGGACCCCGGCAGGAACGTACTCGATCGTCCTCACGGGTACCTCAGGGAACGTAAGTCACGCCGCCACGACCCAGCTCACGGTGAACTAAGCCCAGCCCAAAAAAACTACCGCCCTCTTGCGGGAGTCCTGTCTTTCCGCGACGGAGGAAGCGCTACTTGTTCCTGATTTCCTTTATTTCCGAGCTCGCCTGCTCGATGCTTCCTTTGACGAGTTCGGTTTTCACTTCTGACTTCTGCCCAGCAAGCAGCCCCACTTCGGTTTCAAACGTCTGGTAACCGGGCAGGGCGACTTTGATGCGGTGCTTTCCCGGACTAATCAACAGGGAATGCAGTGCGCCGCCAAACTCGCTTGCGTGGCCTACGTAGTTGTCGTCGATAAAAACGGCTGCGCGGCCCGGCGCCACCGTTAGTTTTAATTCAGCGGTGATGGCGGGTGGGCGGGCTCCCGGGACCAGGTGCATCACCACGCGCACCTTCTGAACTTGCCCCGGCTCGACGACCACTTCGCGGATGAAGTCTCCGTAGCCCGACTGCTTTACCGTAACCTGATGTTTGCCGGGCAATAAGAGAACCTTCTTGTCGCCCTTGAGCTCCTTGACGAAGCCCAGGTAGACGCCATCGACCCAGACACCTGCATCCTTTTCGACGCCGGTGGCGCCACTGAGCTTCAGCTCGCCCATCACTTTACTGTTTTGTGCCGCCAAACGCGGAGCACCCAGCAAGAGGTAAGAGAAGGCGAGAAGAAGACCCGCGGAAGGAAACCGCAAACTTCTACACATGAAACCCCCTATTTCTGGGCGGGGCATATATGGTAACCCAGAAGGGGGTTAATCTGTCTGCAAAAACTCACTCGTCGACAGATTTTTTCGATGTTTCAAATTGAAACCGCTGGCGGCAAATCAGACCCTGCTTGAACTTTTCTCCTTTTTTCTCCTACGCTGCAGCTCTGCTACTCGCACTTCGCTTCCGCTACACTCAAACAAACCTCTCGCCCGTGCACCACGCAAGTGTCTCCCATTTCATGAGTATCCAGCCGCACCGACTTCAGCTTCAATAATCCTCCCGTCGTCAAACCCTTGAGCAACTGCGGTTGCAGCGCCGCGTCCCGCAGGTTCCCGCCGGAATAAATCCCCACCGGTGAGACCATCTCGGTTGCATATTTTCCGTTCGACCGTGTGATCTTCGTCATCACTCCCTGGCCAATCGTGGCATTCACCGCCATCGTAAAAGGCACCACCAGCCTTCCGCCTTCCCGCAATCGCTCCAGCCATTTCGTCTGCGGATGGGTCACGCCGCAATTTACGAAGATCGCGTCGCACTCGCCAGGGTCAAATTCCGCTCCGTCGCCCGCTTCTATCGTCACGTTCGTATAGCCCGCCAAATTCTCTTTGGCTCGCGCGGCTAAATCCGGTTGCAGCTCCAGCCCAACCACACTTCCCTTTGGTCCCACCACTTCCGCCATGATCGCTGTGTAATAGCCCGCGCCGCATCCGAGGTGATAGACACGCTCTCCTCGCTTTAGCGCCAGCGCGTCAATCCATCTCCCCAGCGAACCGGGTTGCCCGTTATTGATGTCCTTGGCGCGGTCCAGCGAAATCACCACGTTGTGATACACCTCTCGTGGATCTTCCACCGTGATGTACGACAATTGCCCCACGCCTGCCACAGACATGGCCCGCGCGTCCGCCGACCCGATCTGCCACGGTCCCGGCCCCAAAAATTTCTCTCGGGGGACGCTGGCGAACGCCTCCACCAATCCCGGCGTCGTCAAGTTCGCCGCAAACCTCACCTCTTGCGCATAGAACGCCCGGCATTCCTCAATCGTCATCATGCTAGTTCCACACCACTCCCCGACATTTGCTCCTACAAAGTCCCGCCTAATAGAGGCGGCAAGGACCTTTGGAGTGCGGCAGCCCTGCTGCCGCTTTTCTCAGGTAATGCCCCGCCCCATCTTTCGCTAAAGCTCCATACGTTACACCAAGTCAAGCGTGGCTTGGTGCGCGTCCCGTAGAATTCGTGGGATAATGGCCGCATGAAATTAGCCGTCCAAATCAATTTTTTAGCCTTAACCGCCCTTTCTTTGGCTCCCGCCTCTCTCGTTGCTCAAGGCCCCGCGCAACGCCAGCAGCAGCCCGAATTCATCAAGCAGGGCCAGCAACTGATGCGCGAAGGGAAGCTCGAAGAAGCTCTGGCCCTTTATCGCAAGACGCTGCAATCTTTGCCGTTATCGCTACCCGCCAACATCGCTGCCGGAGACGTGCTCGATCTCATGAGCAAAGGCGAGGACGCGCGCAAGTATTTTCAGAAGGCCATCGATATCGCCGAGAAGCCCGAGCAAAAAGCCTCAGCGAATCGTTCCATGGCCATGTCTTACGCTTTCGAAGGGAATTGCAAGAAAACCGTCGAGTACGAGCAGAAAGTCTTCGATTACTACGTCACGGCGCAAGACTTTTTCCAGCAAGGAGAAATTGCTGACGAAGCCGCGCGTGTTTGCATCGACGCCGGCGATTTGGACACCGCCCTTCATTGGTACCAGGTTGGCCACGAAACCGGGCTGAAAGAGCCCAGCATTAAGCCGGCTCGCGTGGACCTGTGGAATTTTCGCTGGGAGCACGCGCAAGCTCGCGTCGCGGCGCGCCGGGGAAACCTGGCCGAAGCCCAGGACCACGTCACTGCCGCCAAGGCCATTCTCGACAAAGGCACGAATCCAGAGCAAGCGCAGTTCTTTCCGTACCTTCGCGGCTACGTCGCGTTTTACGGGCAGGATTACAAGACCGCGCTCGAGGAATTGCTCAAGGCCAATCAAAACGATCCCTTCATCCAATGCCTGCTTGGTCAGACTTACGAAAAGCTCGGCCAGAAGGACAACGCCATCGAGGCTTATCGCAAGGCCGCTGCGGCCATTCCCCACAATCCTCCCGCCGCCTACGCCGTCCCCTTCTCTAAGAAAAAACTTGCCTCCTTGGCAGGATAGGTTTTCCTTTTGACTGCGGTGCTATTGAGCTTCCTTCGGGTCATGACTCAATTTCCAGTTATTCAACTAATCGGAGCTTACTCCCGGATGCCGATAAAATGGTGGCTCTTCTTTGATGCGGACAAACCTCGCACCATTCCACAGCCAAAGTCGGTTAATTTGAAAATCGGACTCACTCAGGTTCACGTAACGTCTTATCCACGACCCAATGCCCAGGCTGATGGCCTTCGAGCGAGCCTTTGCAACACGCCGGTATGTCCAGCAGACCCCACGCGTATGGAAGTCTGGTGGGTAGACGGCATAGTCGAGCCATTTGGTGTGACGACACATAGACTAATCTTACGCTTTTTCGAGGAGAGCCTAATTAACGGATTACCGGAAACTGACCTTCTTCGTTCGATTACGCGTTGACCTTTCTCATTTTCCTGCTAAACTTAACAAAGATGACGAACCGCCCGTGCGAAAGCGCGGGCGGTTCTCTTTTTGGACCACAAAATCATTGAATTTGCGCCACGAAATAATTCAAAGGAGACTCCGCGATGGCGCCTACACGTCCGCCCGGTCGTATCGAAACGCTCAACGGTCAACAACTCTACTTTGAGGTCCACGGCATCGGCGAGCCGCTCTTGCTGCTGCACGGTTTTTCCGGCTCCAGCCAGGATTGGATTCCTTCTCTCGCGCAATGGGGAACAAAATTTCAGTTGATCCTGCCGGATCTGCGTGGCCACGGCCGCTCCGGCATACTCTCGAAACCCTTTCGCCACGATGACGCTGCCTCGGACATGTTTGCCCTTCTCGATCATCTTGGAATCCGCGCTTGCAAAGGCGTGGGCATCAGCGGTGGCGGCAACGTTCTGCTGCACATGGCGACCAGCCAGCCGGAACGCATCACCGCCATGGTTCTTGTGAGCGCGACTCCTTACTTTCCCGCGCAGGCGCGCACCATCATGAGTCAGTACGGAGACAATCTGCCCGAAGAGCAGTGGGAAATCCTGCGCCGCCGCCATCCCGGCGGAGACGCACAAATCAAAGCCATCCTCGCCAGCACCAAATCCTTTGCCACCAGTTACGATGACTTGAATTTCACGCCCCCTCTTCTCTCCACGATCAAAGCTCGCACGTTCATCATCCAGGGCGACCGCGACCCTCTCTATCCCGTCGAACTCTCCGTCGAAATGTTTAAAGCCATTCCCAACTCCCGCCTCTGGATCGTCCCCAACGCCGGCCACGGCCCGGTCCTCGGCCCCCGCTGGCCCGAGTTCATCCAAACCGCCTCCGCCTTGCTCCAGGAATAGGCTTTTCTTTGGTAGCGCCGGGCTTCAGCCCGTCATCTTCGCGTGTAGCTCTGCAAGCGCTTTCAGTGGCGATTTTTGTGTATAATCTGGCTCCGCTTTTCTTGGAAAGGAGTTCCAAGCCTTGGTCTCCTCGGGATTCGTAAGCAAATGGCCAATCACTTTGACCGCCGCGACATCTTAAAAGGCGTCGGCGCTATTTGCGCTACAAGTCTTTTGCGTTTTCCCAGAATTGTGTCTGCGCACGAGAGTCTTCAGGTCGCCGGCCGTCCGGTGGAAGTTCAGATTGCGCAAGTGAGTGCCCACACTTTCCGGCTGAGCGTTCTCCCCATCGAAGGCGGCCAGCCTCAACCCGTCAAAGGCAACGGCTCGCTCGTGCAAGCCTCCTGGGGGCCGCCGCTCGCAAAATTCACAAGCAGCCAGCGCGAGCGCATCGTCAAATCCGGCGAACTCAACATAAAGCTTTCTCTCAACCCACTCCAAGCCACCGTCGAAGACGCAAAAGGCAATACCGTTCAGCAGCTCACCATCGACTCCGAAACCGGCACCGTTTCTTTTCTTCTCGGAAATTCCGTGCTCTTAGGCCTCGGCGAAGGCGGCCCGCAATTCGACCGCCGCGGCTCCAAAGACATAATGCGCAGCGGCCAAGGCGGCTATCAACTCGGTACGCATGGAGGGCGCGTGCCCATTCCCTGGATCATCGGCACCGAAGGTTGGGCGCTCTACTTTCATCAGCCTTTCGGCACTTTCGATTTCACCGGCACCGAAGGCAAGTTCCTTCCCAAAGACCCCGCCAGCGCTCTGCCATTCGACATTTTCGTCGTCATCTCAAGCGAACCTCGCATCCTCGTGGCCGAGTACGCCAAACTCACGGGCCATCCCGAACTGCCTCCGCTCTGGGCTTTCGGTTACCAGCAGTCTCACCGCACGCTCGCGAGCCACGAAGAGGTTCTCGCCGAAGCGAAAACCTTTCGCGAGAAGAAGCTCCCTTGCGACACGCTCATCTATCTCGGCACCGGATTCTGTCCTTCCGGGTGGAACACGGAGAACGGCTCGTTCTCCTGGAACAAGCGCGTCTTCCCCGATCCTAAGCAGGCCATCGACGAACTCCATCAGGAACATTTTCATGTCGTCTTGCACTCCGTGATTCTCGAAAACGATTTGCGCGGAACCGTCCACGATCCCTGCAACGTCGCGCGCTTCGATAAAGAGCAAGTCAGTTGCGCCTGGGACGCGCATCGCAAAACGTTCGCTCTCGGCGTCGATGGCTGGTGGCCTGACGAAGGCGATCCTCTCAACATCGAAGCGCGCCTCGCCCGTAATCGCATGTATTGGGAAGGCCCGCAACTCGATCGCCCCAACGAACGTCCTTACGCGCTCCATCGCAACGGTTACGCCGGGATGCAGCGCTACGCTTCCTTCCTCTGGTCCGGCGACGTTTACTCCACTTGGGAAACTCTGAAGACGCACGTTCCCATTGCCATCAACACGGGACTCACTGGCATTCCGTACTGGGGCACGGACATCGGCGGCTTTGTTCCCACCAAAGAATTCACCGCCGAGCTCTACGTGCGCTGGTTCCAATTCGGCGCTTTCTGCACGCTTTTCCGATGCCATGGCCGCGCGTGGAAGCTGCGCTTGCCTTGGGGCTGGAACACTGGCGAAACGGGACCCACAGAAATCAGCGGCTACGGCGGTTCTGCGCTCCCCGATCCCGGCGAACTACACAACGCGCAAGTCGAACCCATCTGCCGCAAATACCTGGAGCTTCGCTATCGCCTCCTGCCGTATTTGTACAGTGCCGTGCGCGAAGCCACTCTCACCGGAATGCCCGTCATGCGCAGTTTATGGCTGCACTATCCTGACGATTCGGAAGCCGTCCAGCGCGGCGACCAATATCTTTGGGGCCGCGACATTCTCGTCGCACCGGTCGTCGAAAAAGGCGCCACTTCTCGCCGCGTTTATCTCCCGCGCGGCCGCTGGTTCGATTTTTTGACTGGCGAGCGACTCGACGGTGGCCGCGAATTCGATCGCGCCGTTGACCTGGAAACTCTTCCACTCTTCGTCCGCGAAGGTGCGATTCTTCCCTTCGGTCCCGTCAAACAATACGTCAATGAAAAAGTCGACAGCCCGCTCTCGATCATCGTTTATCCCGGTGCGGACAATGAATTCCTTCTTTACGAAGATGACGGAATTTCTTTCGATTACCGCAAAGGCGATTGGATGGGAATCCAGCTCAAGTGGAATGACGCACAGCGTGCGCTCGCGATGCGCTTGGCTACGGGCTCTCGCATGCGTCCGCCTCTCAGGCGCGAGATCGAAGTCAAGGTTGGCAATTTATCGAAAAACATCGAATTCGACGGCCGCCCCCTCAACGTGCGGTTTTCGTGACCGACTCTGCTAATCTTGCTGCTTACAAGATATGAAACACGTTGTTGGACTGGCTCGTGCCGAACACGTCATCATCCGCAGCACAAATCGTGTGCCCCTATAGTTGAACGATGTGCCCGGTAGGCTTCTCACGCACATGTCTCCCTTTAGCTCCGGGCACACCGTAAGCATGCCGGAACTTTTCGAGGAAATAATCAGGTCATGGCCTGAAATGGAACGGTCGGAAAATCCCTGAAGCCACTTTCTGGCACTGCAGATGTCCGTGCTGCTCGATCCGGGCAGGCAGCTACCGTAGTGCTACACTTTCTCCATGTCCGTCAGCTCGGCAGGACTTCTTGCGCGCCTGAAAACTTACTGTTTTCCTGGCGGAGAAGATGCCGTGCGCCGCGTGCTCGGCATCAAAACCACGCAGCGCGGAGAGATTCGCTCGAGTCCCGCGGCTAAGTGGAACCCTTTCACGGCGGAAGAATTTGTGGACGCCGTGAACACCGGCTTTCGCTGGGAAGCGCGCATGGGCTCCGGCTTGATCACTTCCGTTCAGGTGACCGACGCTTACGAAAACGGCCACGGCCGTCTGGTTCTCAAGAAGGGACCACTCACGCTAAAAAAGATGGTCGGCCCGGAAGTCGACAAAGGCGAACTCCAGCGCTATCTCGGCTACATTCCTTATTGTCCGGCGATGCTTTTGAACAATCCTTCCCTCGAGATTACCGAGTCCGGCCCGCTTACCTTGCGCCTTCGCGACCGGCAAGACCCAGCCGGCGCGACTACCGAACTCGATATTGCCGAAGATGGACGGCCGCTTCTCACGCGCGCTGTGCGGGCCATGGTTGTTGGCAAGCGCGTGATTTTCACGCCTTGGTCGGCAAGTGGCTTCGATCCTCAGGAGTACGAGGGGATGCGCATCTGTCGCCGCCTGGAAGCTTCCTGGAACCCGCCGGAAAGTTCCTTCGTCTACATCCGTATCGAACTAACTTCCGTCACCATTCTCCACTGAATTCTTCATTCGTACCGCAGCGCTTCCATGGGATCAATGGACGAAGCGCGGCGCGCAGGCACAAGAGCCGCCAAGGCGGCAGTTAGAATCAGCAAAAACGTAGCAACTATAAACAGAAGCGGACTTTGCGCGCTGCCTTCCGCCCAGCGCTTTAGAAATTTGCTCAACGCGAGACTGAGTGCTACGCCTCCCGCGAGTCCACCGATGACGCTCGTGGCCGTCGACGCAAAAACGAGCCGCAGGACCTGCAGGCCATTCGCTCCCAGCGCCATGCGAATCCCAAATTCGTTGGTTCGCTGCGCAACTGTGTAAGAAACAACGCTGAAAAGCCCCGTCGCCGCCAGCGCGAGCGCGAGCAACGAGAACGCTGCGAACATTCCCGAAACCAGCCGCCCGTAGGAATACTCCGGCACGCGCTCGATCCACTGTTGCAGATCGCGCGTGCGTCCAAACACTTGTTGGTCTGGATCTACACTCTTGACCGCGGTGCGCACCCGGTTGAGAGCCGCTAACGGCGCGGCGTGCGTGCGCACAAGAATCTGCGTCCAGACTCGCACCACAAGAGAGAACGGCACGAAGACCGCCGGCTTGACCGGGTTGCGCAATCCATCATCGCGCGCGTCGGCCACAACGCCGATAACCTGAAGCCAATTATTGCTTTCCGGCGCGGCTTGCAGGTACGGCGGCGCACTTTTCAAATCAGGAAAACGCAACTGTTTGCCAATGGGATTGCCCTGTCCCCAATACTGCCGCGCAAAAGTCTGGTTGACCACGCACATGCGCGCCCCACGCATTAGTTCGGGATGGTCCCACAAGCGGCCTTCCAGCAGCGGAATATGCAAAACCGAAAAATAATCCGAGTCGACGTAATTCAACCGCGCGCTTTGCTGCTGATCCGCGGGACGCCCGAAGATCTCAAATGTCGTATCGTTCCCATTCCACGGCGGCGTGGCATTTGTGGATATGCCGGCCGACACCACTTCCGGCAAGGCTGCGATGTGCTCGCGAAGCTGCTCGAAATAGTTAGTACGGTCCTCCCACGGGACGTGCGCGTTCTGATGCACCGGAATGCCCACAGACATGACGTTTTGCGGATCGTACCCAAGATTGGCGCGCACAATGCGGACAAAGCCGTTGATCGCTGCCGCAGCAGAAGTCAGTAGGAGCAGCGTCAGCGCGATCTGTCCCATCACCAGCATGGCGTGCGCGCGTTTTCCGTGTACGCTGCCCGTGGTTCGCCGCGAGCCCGATTGCATAAGCTCAGAAACATTGGGCCGCGAGAATTGGAACGCAGGCGAAATTCCCGCCAATGCCCCCGTCAGGATGGCGGCGGCGACGCTGAACGCCAGCACCGGCAAATTAATCCGAATCACGATTTCGTGCGGAAAAGAGTATTCAGGCAGCCAGCGCACCAGCACGTCGAGCAAGCCGTAGGCGAGCCCGACGCCCCCAAGCGCTCCAGTCAGGGAAAGCGCCAATGCCTCTGTCAGGAGCTGCCGCTGAATTCTCCAGCGGCTCGCGCCAATCGCGGATCGCACCGCCAGTTCCTGCTGCCGCGCGGTGCCGCGCGCAAGCAGCAAGATAGAAACATTGGCGCACCCGATGACCAGCAGCAGACCTACGGCCCCAAACAGCAGAAATAACGAATGACCAAGATGCTCTACGAATTGGTCGTTGAGACCTTTCACGAGTACGCGAAACTTTTTGGGAAAGTGGCTCGGCGTTTCCTTGGCGAACTGTTCGAGCAGCGGCTGTAATTCGGCATCGGCTGCCTCGTGCGTAACTCCCGGCTTGAGCCGGATGGTCGGATCGTAAATGTCGTTGGGCCCTCCAGGCAGCTTCAGCGGAAGGTAAACATCGGCATCTTGCCAGGTGAATCGCGAGGGCATCACGCCCACAATCGTGTAAGTCTTGTGAACCAGCTGAATCTTGCGCCCCACCACCGCAGGATCGCCATTGAAATGACGTTGCCAGAACGAATAACTGAGAACGGCGACGGGCTGGGGGTCCTGCCCTTCCAGCGCGTCAGAAGGAAGCAGCGTACGGCCCAGCAGCGCCGGGACTCCAAAATGACTGCCCGCATTAGCGGTCATGTTGACAGAAGGAACGTCTTCCGGAAGCTCTTCATCCGTTGTGGTGAGGTTCCACGTTCCAAAAGTCGCCGCAGCGCTTTCCACACACTTGGCTTGGCTCACCAACTTGAGCTGAGGCCCGGTGAGCCCTACCCACCAGTCCTCCCCTTTTTCGTTCAACACCACCAGATGGATCATGCGGTCGGCAGCGTAGTAGGGATACGGGTTTACCAGCAGCGCGTAAAGGACGCTGAAAACCGCGGTCGTCGCCCCAATCCCGAGCGCCAGCGAAAGAATGGCCGTTACCGCCAGCCCCGGCCGCTTGCTCCACTCGCGATACGAGAACCTTAAGTCTTGGAAGAGAGTCCGCATGAGCACCTCTTTGACTGAATACTTGAACCGCGAAACTTTGTTCCACAAGCCTCACCGAAAAGACACTCTTGCTGAGAAATAGACGATGGAGCGCGGGTGAAGTTAGGGCTTGACCATAAGCTGCTTTGCAGCAATAGCACCCAAACCGGCGGGACCTTGCTTCGGTTGTGCCCGGTGGCGCGAATTTCCGTCCCAAGACCGGACAGGAATGCGCTCGGGCGAGAATCGAATTCTCTGGACGGGAATTAGCCGTGAAACTGTAGAATGGCTCGGCACT
>JAWOLO010000492.1:0-13845 GCA_033853375.1 Terriglobia bacterium | reverse complement strand
CCGATAGCGGTCGATGGCTATCAACCTCTGCCCGATGAGCAGCCTTCCGTGGACTACAACCAAGTTGGCCCCGGCTATTTCGCGACAATGGGAATCCCACTGGTGTCCGGCCGGGAGTTCACTCGCGACGACAACGAAACGAGCGCCCCCGCCGCCATCGTCAATGAAATTATGGCCGCGCGCTATTGGCCCGGCAGAAATCCCATCGGGGAACGCCTTCAGGCTAAAGGCAAGTGGATGCAAATCGTTGGTGTCGCGAAAACTTCCAAATACGAGAGCATGAGGGAATTGCCCAAGCCGTTTTTCTACGTTCCTCAGCGACAGGATTTTTCTGTAAGCGCCGCATTGAATATTCGGACCAAGCTACGGCCTGAGATCATGGCCGCCGCGCTGTCTCGCGAACTGAAGGCCATGGATGCCAACCTTGCCCTTTATGAGGTGATCTCGCTTCAAGAGCAGTTGGACCGTTCCACTTCTGTACCGAAAGTTGCGGTCACTTTGACCGGGACTCTCGGCGGATTGGCTTTAGTGCTCGCGGCAATCGGACTCTATGGCGTCATGTCCTACACCGTATCGCAGAGCACGCGAGAGTTGGGGCTGCGCATGGCCCTTGGGGCTCGAACACCCGAACTGTTCCGGCTGGTGATATTCCGTGGTCTCGCTCTGACTATTGGCGGAATTTTTCTGGGCGCCGCCGCCGCGCTGGGATTGACGCGTTTGCTTGGATATTTGCTCTACAAAGTGAGCCCGCGCGACCCAATGGCGTTCGGTTTGGCTTTCCTGGTCTTGACGATTGTCTCGCTGATCGCATGTTTTTTGCCGGCTTGGCGTGCGACGCGCGTCGACCCAATTGTGGCCTTGCGGTATGAGTGACGCGCGCTCGCGTGGGTCAAACTTAGTTTCGAGGAGAGGAAGGAGCATCACCAGATGACCGACCGAATCCGGCAATTGCTCCATCGCGTACGCTCGTTCTTTTCGCGCGCCGAACAAGACCGCGATCTCGACGCGGAAATGTCGGCCCATCTGGAATTTGCCGTCGAAGAAAATTTGCGACGCGGCCTCTCTCCCGAAGAAGCCCGCCGTCAAGCTCTCCTTCGCTTCGGCGGTTCCGAGCAAGCCAAAGAAAATCATCGCGAGGCCCGAACCCTGCCCTTCCTCGAAACCTTGCTTCAAGATATCTGCTATTCCCTGCGGATGCTTCGCAAATCCCCCGCTTTCACTGTCATTACTGTGCTTACTCTCGCCCTCGGCATCGGTGCCAACACCGCGATCTTCAGCATGGTGAACGCCCTGCTGCTGCATCCTTACCGTTTCCACAATCTGGAATCCCTTGTCCTTCTTTGGGAAAGCCGCGGAATCGACGAAGGGCCTGACGCGCGGTGGATTTCTCCTGGCGACGCTTCCGACTTAAACGCAAACTCGCAGTTGTTTGACGACATCGCCACCTATCAATACCGCGAGTTCAACCTTTCTTCCGAAGGCCGCGTGGACGTGGCGTGGGGCTGCCGTGTCTCAGCAAATTTCTTCTCTGTGCTGGGCGTTGGTCCGGCGCAAGGCCGCCTGTTTTCTGCGGACGAAGAACAGCCTGGCACCGAACAAGCAGTCATTATCAGCGACGGTTTCTGGCAATCCAGATTCGCGGGCGACCCTCAACTCTTGGGCAAAAGTATTCGCCTCAATGGACGCAACTACATCGTCGCCGGAATCATGCCTCCGGATTTTAATTACCCGGTGTCGATGGAATTATGGATTCCCCTGGCGCTCACTCCGGCGGAAAAGTCGGATCGCAGCAAATTGTCTCTTGCAGCTCTCGCGCGGCTCAAACCTGGAGTTACCCTGACGCAGGTTTCGGGCGCGCTCAACAATCTCTCGCAGCGGCTTTCCCAACTTTATCCAAAGACCAACGCTGGCCGAGTCCTGAATGTGCTGCCACTTCGAAAAGAGCTTTACCTTTATAGTTTGCCGCTTTTCACGCTGCTTCAAGCCGCCGCAGTGTTTGTGCTGCTCCTCGCGTGCGCCAATCTCGCGAATCTTGTCTTCGCCCGGATGATTGCGCGCCAGAGGGAACTTGCCGTGCGCTCTGCGCTGGGCGCAAACCGCTCGAGGCTGGTTCGCCTTCTGGTTTCGGAAATGTCCCTGCTCGCGCTTCTGGGCGGAGCCGTCGCAATCGCTGCATCTCTCTCGAGTGTTCGTGTCCTTCGCAACAGCATCTCGCCCGACTGGACCAAGTGGGTTCCCGGCTGGGATGGCATTCAAGTCGATTCCACCGTCCTCTTTTTTGCGATTCTTCTGTCGTTGCTCCTGGGACTCGTCTTTGGTCTTGTCACCGCGCTCCACCTGCGCCACATCAATCTGAATACCGTGCTCAAGGAAACCGGGCGCAGTTCCGCCGGGCAGGCGCGGGGACGCTTGCGCAACGGTCTTGTCTCCGCTCAAGTAGCCTTCGCGCTGATTCTTCTCGTGTGCGCGGGCCTGACCATGCAAGGATTCAACCGCCTGGCAAACGCCTACCAGGGCTTTCAGCCGGACCAAGTTTTGAAATTCGAGGTTAGCCTTCCGGAAAGCGCCTATCCCGACAGCACAAAGCGCGCGAACTTCTTTCAGACCGCTTTGCGCGGCGTCGCTTCGCTTCCCAGAGTTTCCGGAGTGGCTTTAACCTCTAATCTTCCGGCTAGCAACGTGGACAACGAGAAAACCTTGTTCACCATCCAGGATCGCCCCGCTCTTCAAGCCAGCGAAGCTCCTGCGGCGGACTTGCAAACAGTCAGCGGAGATTATTTCTCCGTTCTCAAAATTCCTTTGATTGAAGGGCGATTCTTCACTGAAGCAGACAATGCCAGCGCCGCTCGTGTCGCCATCATCAGCCGGACGATGGCGAGCCGTTTTTGGCCCGCGAGTGATCCCATAGGCCAAAGATTCAAACTTGGTGCCGCGGACTCCACCGAGCCCTGGATGACCGTCGTCGGCGTTGTGGGAGATGCTCGGCAAAATTGGTGGAATCCTGCTACCTTCCCTGTCGTCTATCAGCCATACCTTCAGAGCTCGCGGCGCTCGTTCCGCTTCGTCCTGCGGGCCGCCGCAAGTCCAACCAGTTACGCTGCTCCGGTTCGTGCCGCGATTGCTCAAGTCGATCCGGAAATTCCCATCACCGAGCTGAAAACGTTTGAAACCGAAGTGCAGGATTCCATCGCCATTGTGCACATCATGGGGATTCTGATGGCCGTCTTCGGAATCGTGGCCTTGTCGCTGTCCTCCATAGGCGTTTACGGAATCTTGTCTGAGAACGTGGCGCAGCGGACTCACGAGTTCGGCATTCGATTCGCCCTCGGAGCAAATCCGCGCGATGTGCTCCGCCTTGTTTTCCGCCATGCGCTGGCCGTCTCGGGCATCGGGCTTGCGATTGGCTTGCCGGTTTCCTTCGCCGTTAGCCGGGCCATGGCCGCATTTGTTTTCGGAATTGTTTCGGTGAGCGTCCCGGTTTTGCTTTCGCTGGCTGGGCTGCTCATATTCGTCGCGCTCGTGGCGGCATATTTTCCTGCGCGCCGCGCGCTCCGCGTCGATCCAATGATCGCCCTGCGCTACGAGTGAGCACGTCAATGGAAAGAAAGCCTCTATCTCCATAGGAAAGGAGAGCCAATCAATGACAAGTCGCCTCCGCCAATTACTGCACCGCTTGGGCTCTCTCTTCCGTCGCGCTCAGTTGGACCGCGACCTCGATGCCGAAATGTCAGCGCATCTGCAATTCGCCATCGAAGAAAATCTGCGGCGCGGCCTTTCCCCCGACGAAGCTCGCCGTCAGGCCCTTCTCCGCTTCGGCGGCTCGCAACAAGCCAAAGAGCAGCACCGCGAAACTCGCGGGCTGCCCCTCCTCGATACACTGTTCCAGGACCTTCGCTTCGCCGCCCGCATGCTGCGCAAATCTCCGGGCTTCACATTTATTGCAATCCTCACGCTTGCGCTGGGCATCGGCGCCAACGCCGCCATCTTCTCCGTTGTGAATAGTGCGCTTCTTCGTCCTCTTGCCTATCGTGAACCGCAGCAGCTTTATTTGGTACGCGAGATCGTGCCGCAAATGGTTAAGTTTGCGCCGACTTTGGGCGCAAATATCCCCGACTTTGAAATTTGGCGGAAGCAGGTTCATTCGTTCGCCGATGTCGCAATCGCCGAATCGACCAGTGCGGATTTGACCGGCGCGGGCGAACCTGAAGTCATCCGCGGGGTTCGCGCTTCCGCGAATATCTTCGATGTACTCGGAGCCCAGCCTGCCCTTGGTAGAACATTTCTGCCTGAAGAGGACGAATCCGGCCGAGGCAACGTGGTCATCCTTACCGACGCCTTCTGGCGCGCTCGCTTCAATGGCAGCTCGTCAACGCTCGGGAAAACCATGGTGCTCGATGGCATTCCTCACGAGATCGTGGGCATCCTGCCAGCCTCTTTTCGTTTCCCTGCAGCCTTGGGAGGTACGAACAACACTACTCGTCTTGCCTTTTTCAAGCCGTTGAACGGCCCGAGATTTTATGAACAGGGCCTGATTGGTGAATTCGATTTCGACGCTGTGGCGCGCCTCAAACCCGGCGTGACTCCCGAGCAGGCACTCGCCGAACTTAACGTGGTCCAGGCGCAGATCGCCAAGGAGGCCAACGAGGGCGTGGATCTCCTGGGGGCGCTTAAACCTCTAGAATCCGAAATAATCGGGCCGGCTCGGCTCGGCTTGATTTTTCTTCTTGGTGCAGTTGGCGTGGTCTTGCTGATCGTCTGCGCCAATCTGGCGGGCCTTCTCCTGACGCGCGTTCCCGGCCGTATGCGCGAGGCGGCGATCCGCGTGGCGTTGGGTGCCACCCGCGCGCGCGTCATTCGCCAAATGCTAACCGAGACTTTTCTGCTCAGCCTTGCCGGAGGCGCGCTTGGCGTGTGGATTTCCGCTTTTGCAGTGAAGTGGTTTGTGCATCTGGCGCCGGTAACCATCCCGCGCCTCGACGAAGTACAAATAGATGCGCGCGTTTTGGCGTTCGCTCTGCTCGCCTCGATCGCCACCGGCTGTCTTTTCGGCATTTTGCCCGCTTGGCGCGTCACACGTTTCGCGCCGCTCGACACCCTTAAATCCGCCAGCACAGCAACAACCGAAAGCCGCAAAACGCGTCGTCTTCGCGAAGCTCTGGTCGGCTTTGAAGTGGCATTAACCACGCTGCTTCTCATCCTTGCCGGCCTTTTGACCGCCAGTCTCGGTAAGCTCCTTAGCGCCGAGACGGGGTTTGCGGTTCAAAGTGTCCTGCTAGCCGGCGTGGACCTCCCTGAGCAGAGCTATTCTCAACCTGACGTTCGCTTGCATTTCTTCGATCGAGTGCTCGCTGACGCTCAGGCGCTTCCTGGGGTTCGCTCCGTGGGCTGGGTCAGCATCCCTCCGCTCGGCGGCCAAGGCAGCGTGACCGGCATTCGCCTTCCCGGTGAGCAGTCGCAAGCCGAAACGCCTGTTGCGAACTATCGTCCCGTGAGCTCGGGTTATTTTTCCGCAATGGGCATCCGCTTACTGGAAGGCAGAGTTTTTGGTCCGGCAGATCTCAATCGAAAAGTTGTTGTGGTTTCGCAAAGTGTCGCGCAGCGCTTCTGGCCCGGCAAAAGTGCTGTAGGCCAAGTTTGCGTCACGCAATGGGGCCCGGACATCCCTGCGGAAGTGGTCGGCGTCGTTGCTGACGTTCATACGGTGCGTCTCGACGAACCGCCCGTGATGATGGTGTACGTACCCTACTGGTTCAACGCCTTCTCCGTTCCTTCATTCGCCTCGTTCGTTCTGCGCACTGGCACTGACCCTGCGGGATCTGCCGGCGCGGTTCGTCAGTTGATCCACAGCGTCGATGCGAACGTTCCTATCACTTCCTTGCACCCCATGACGCAAATTGTGTCGCAGTCCGTGGACGACCGCCGCTTTCCCATGTTTCTGGCGATTTCGTTTGCCGTGTTCTCCTTGCTGCTGGCCTCCCTGGGCATTTTTGGGGTAGTGGGATATTCCGTCGAGCAACGCCGCCAGGAGTTGGGCATTCGCATGGCTCTCGGCGCGGACCTAAAGCGCTTATCCCGCATGGTCCTTCGACAAGGGCTGGCTCCCGTTGTTCTTGGACTCGCTGCAGGAATGCTTGCGGCCATCTTTGTCGGCCGGCTGATCAGCAGCCTTCTCTTTGGCGTGAGTGCGTACGATCCGCTCACGTTCGGGATCGTGGCGCTTGTGGTCGCTACTGTCGCTACCGTGGCCAGCTACATTCCGGCGCGCCGCGCCATGCTCGTGGATCCGATGGTTGCTCTGCGTTACGAATGAGTGATGCCGCGTTTATGGGCGAAGCGGTCATCAGGTTGAGGGCGAGACTCTTGTATGTGTCATTCCGAGGGCGGGGTTTGCCTGCCTGCGCAGGCAGGCCCGAGGAATCTGCTGCTTGCTCCCTATGTAAGGCAAAACGTGGTTCAAAGGCAAGACTCCTCGAACTCAACGGAGGTGGTGACCAATGATCTCTTGGCTTCGCCGATCGCTCCACCGCCTGCTCTCCTTTTTCCGACGTGCTCAATTCGACCGCGAACTCGAAGTTGAAATGTCGGCCCATCTGCAACTCGCCATCGAAGAAAATCTGCGGCGCGGCTTCTCTTCCGAAGAAGCTCGCCGTCAAGCTCTTCTGCGTTTCGGCGGCCGTCAGCAAGCAAAGGAACAGCACCGCGAAGCTCGCGGCCTGCCTTTCCTCGATGCGCTGTTCCAGGACCTTCGTTTCGCCTTTCGCATGCTCCGCAAATCACCCGGTTTCACCACTGTCGCTGTCCTCACTCTCGCCCTTGGCATCGGTGCCAACACCGCCATTTTCTCCGTCGTGTATACAGTCTTGCTGAAAGCTCTGCCGTATCCGCAGGCGGACCGCCTGGTCATGGTGTACGAAAATGTGCGCCTGCCGAATTATCAAAATGATCGTAATGAAGTGTCGCCCGGAAATTTTTCCGACTGGACGAAGCAGAATACGGTCTTTGAGAACGTGGCCGCCTATCGCAATCGGAGTTTTAACCTCACAGGAACCGGCGAGCCGCTGCGCATCGAAGGCGAGCTGGTCACGACCAATTTTTTCACGACCCTCCAAATCGAACCCTTGATTGGCCGGGCTTTTGTCCCTGAGGAAGACCGTCCCGGCGCTTCGCACGTCGTCGTCATGGCCGACAGTCTATGGGAAACCAGCTTTGGATCCGATCCACAGATTCTGGGCAAGAAGCTTCTCCTTGACGGCGAAACCTACGAAGTCATCGGCGTTATGCCGCCTGGATTTCACTTCCCTGATCTTGATGACCAGCTCTGGGTTCCCATCGCTCTGTCTCCTGCTGAACGCGAAAATCGCGGCAGTCACTATCTCGGTGTGTTTGCGCGCCTGAACCGCGGCGTCACGCTGCAACGAGCACAAGCGGAGATGTTCGTGATCGCCAGGCATCTCACAGCGCTCTACCCCAATTCGAATACGGGTCAGACCGTCAACGTGATCCCTCTCCAGGAAGATCTCGCCGGTCCGGTGCGCCCCACCTTGCTTGTTCTATGGGGCGCCGTAGGTTTGGTCCTGCTGATTGTTTGCGCCAACGTCGCCAACTTGCTTCTAGCGCGCGCCTCGGTGCGTCAACGCGAAGTCGCCGTTCGCCTTGCTCTCGGCGCGAGCCGCCGCAGGCTTCTCCGCCAATTGCTGACGGAAAGCACTCTCTTGGCGCTTTGCGGCTGCGCCTTTGGCCTCGTGCTGGCGCGATGGGGGGTGAGCGCGCTCAAGCTGCTTGCCGCTCAACGCCTTCCGCGCACCGACGAGTTCAGCCTCAACGTCTACGTACTCGTATTCACTTTCGCGATTGCGATTCTTGTGGGGTTGATCTCGGGTTTGGCTCCAGCGCTTCAGACAGGCCGCGAAAGCGTCCATGAAACTCTAAAGTCGAGCTCTCGCGAATCCGCAACTGGCTCTCGGCTGCGCGTACGTAACCTTCTTGTCGTTGCCGAAATTGCTTTGGGCGTAGTCGTCGTCATTGGCGCCGGTCTTCTGCTGCGAAGTTTCCTGCGCATCGAGCAAGCCCCGCTCGGCTTTCAGCCTCAAGGAGTCCTCACGTTTCGCGCAATTCCCCGCGGCCAAAGATATTCCGATGTGTCTCAGCGCTCCGCCTTTTACCAGCAAGCCATCGAACGAATTGACGCTCTTCCCGGCGTGCAGTCCGCCGCCGCGGTTACTTTTATTCCGCTCACGTTTGCTCGCGGCAGCAAAGGCTTCACCATCGAAGGCCGCCCGCCCATCGAACCGGGACAAATTCCGATGGCCGGCTATGACGTTGTGACGCCAGGATACTTTGCGACCATGCACATTCCTTTGCGCGAAGGAAGAGATTTTTCTTGGAGCGACACGCGTGGAAATCAGCCAGTCATCATCATCAACGAAGCCATGGCCAACAAATACTGGCCGCAGAAAGACGCTCTGGGAAAGCGCCTCCGCCAAGGCGGCCCGGATGACAATAAAGATCCTTGGTTGACCGTTGCAGGGGTCGTCGGCGATATTCGCGAATTTGATCCCCTCACCCCTCCCCGGCCAACCCTGTACTTTCCCATTACGCAATTCCCCGACCCCGGTGGAATTCTGCGGGATTGGGTCGTTCGCACGGTCGGCGATCCTCTCAGTGTGGCTTCTTCCATTCGCACCGCTATCTGGTCCGTCGACAAAGATCTGCCCATCACGCGCGTTCGCACCATGGAAGAAGTGCGCTCGCTCTCCATAGCAGCTCAGCGCCTGAATCTTTTGCTTTTCGCACTGTTTGCTGCGCTTGCGCTGGTCCTAGCAACTGTCGGCATCTACGGCGTGATGGCTTACAGCGTCGCGCAGCGCAAGCGCGAAATCGGCATTCGTGTTGCTCTCGGCGCACGGCGCAACGACGTGCTGAAGCTTGTTCTCGCTCAAGGTTTCCGCCTCGCCGTGCTTGGCTTGTTGCTTGGCGTAATCGCGGCCTTTGCGCTGACGCGTTTGATGGCCAGCATGATCTACGGCGTCAGTTCCACCGACGCAACAACCTTCTTGACTGTGGCGCTCTTGCTCTCGTTCGTCGCGCTGGCGGCGTGTTACATTCCCTCGCGCCGCGCTTTGCGCGTCGATCCCATGGTCGCCCTGCGCTATGAGTGACCGAATAATTCTTACTTATTGATGTCGTCTTTGGCTTCGAGGCGCTTGAGCAGCGGTTCGAGGAAGGGCTTGGTTTGATCGGGAGCGCCGCTGATGGCCTGCGTCATCTCTTTCTCGGCTGCCGGGAAGTCGCCTTTGTTCGAGTCGACGCGCGCCAGCGCCAAGTGGCTGACCCAATGATTCGGATCCTTCTTGGGAACCTGCGAAAACAGCTCGAACGCCCGCCTGGTGTTTCCTTGCCGCTGCTGTCCGCGCGCATACACATACAGTTGAATCGCGTTGGCCTTGTCCAAAGCCGTCGCCAGCGCCTTATCGGCGTCGTCTTTCTTGCCCATCGCGCTCAAAATGCGCGACTTGGTCTCCCAATTCTCGAAGCGCGGCTCGTTTTGAATGGACGTGTCTTCCCACTTCAGGGCTTGCTCGAGCTCGTAGTTGTTGTCCAGGCACCACTGCGCCGCCTCGTCAAAGCCGGCCCAGGTGAACCCGCCCACGCTGCGCAGCTCATTCTTGATGCTTCGCAGGACGACGGCTTTCACGTCTACGCCAATCTGGAACGGCACTGCCAGCTTCTCCCAGCGCAGCGTCGCCGCGGCCGAGTCCGGCTTAACGTCTTCAAACGTATAGGTCACCTGCTCGAACATTTCTGCCGGCTGCGGCTTCACGGTCACGCGCAGCGCATCTTCTTTTTCGTCGTAACTGAAGCTGCCCCAGGACGTCGAATTCTTGGAAAAGATGATGGTCCACTGATCCTTGTCTGGAATGGTGTGCAAGCCGTACGTGCCTGCCGCCAGCGGCTTTCCTTCGATGGTGACGTCGTCCGAAAACGTGATGATGGTATTTTCATTCGCTCCGGCGCGCCACACCTTGCCATAAGGAACGGTCTTGCCCCAAATCTCGCGTCCGCCGACCGCCGGACGGTGATACGTAATCGTGACATCCGTCAGCCCGATTCGCTGCGTCACGCTGGCCCGCTGGCTGACGCGCGGGATATTCAGTTCGATCGGCTGGCTGCCATTTTTGAATTGGGCTTCGGCGTTGCCCGCCAGAAGACCGAACGCCATCAATCCTACGAAAAGGCCCAGAACACACTTCGACATGCTGCGCATAACTGCACCATCCTCTCTCTCAGTTTCGACCTGGTGAGTGCGCCGGAATTTACGCCGCGACACCCCCGTTTGCGATGGACGGTCTCGCCGAAGGTCCGTGAGCAGAGAGGCTGGAAGAACAGCCGCGGATTTCACGGATCTTTGCGGATTCAGAAACAATTTAGAAGGAAGTACGGCGCAAACCCAAGAGAAGGGGCGCAAGGACAACGCCTTGATGCCGGAGAGAGTTTTTTGGGACATCGTGTCTCGAAGCAAGCACCATGCAACTAATGCACTCAACGCTCATTCCATGTACGATGGGTATAAGCGCCGGGCCCGTAGCTCAGCGGTTAGAGCAGCGGACTCATAATCCGTTGGTCGTAGGTTCGAATCCTACCGGGCCCACGAAACGCCATTTCTTACGTCCTTCGCTCCGCCTGCCTACGCAGGCAGGCTCAGGATTTCCCCTGCGGTCTCCCGCTGCGTCTGCCCTGCTTGCAGCAGACAAGCCGCGGCAGCGAAGCTCAGGCCCGCAAAATGGCTCAAGTTCGAATCGGGATGCCCCGACCATTGTTCTCGCTGAGATCCCTCGCGATGCTCGGGATTTCGCCTGCTGGCTCAGGACGCTCGCAAAACGGCTCAAGTTCGAATCCTACCGGGCCCACAAATCGTCTTGAGTGGCAATCAGAATCAGGACTGCTATTGGCAGGCTAGAGGTTACCGGGGCGCTGATCTCGGCGCTCTCCAGAGATACTTGACGAAACGTAAGTGTTGCGGCTCGAGGCTAACCCTCAGCGAGTTTGCGGAGGGTGGCGAGGTCGCGAATGATGACCGAGGAACCCTTCACTTGAAGGAGGCCTTTTCTCTTGAAGTCCGAGAATAAACGCGTCACGGTTTCCCGGGAGGAGCCAATCATCTGGGCGATTTCTTCGTGCGTCAAAGTGAGCGTGGCGCGCACCTCGCCGTCTTCTTTTTCGCCTTCGGAGACTTGCTCGATCAGGAAGCGGGCAAATTTCTCCGCAGCGGAATGCGAGAGGCCGATGGTCCGCATTTCGCCGATCGCTAGATGGTAATTCTCGCTCAGCTGCTGCGCCACCCGGAGCGCGGCTTCGCCATGAGTCTTGAGAAATTCGAGGAAGTCGTTGCGCGCAATGAAATTCGCCTGCGCGGGTTCCAGCACTTCCGCCGAAGCTTGATAAGGCTGCCCGGATACGGTTGCGGCAAGTCCGAGAATTTCGCCTTTTTCCGGCACGCGCAGGATGAGCGTCTTGCCATCCGCAGATGAAGTGGACAGCTTGACGCGGCCGTTGCAAAGAATGAACACGCCGCGCGGTTTTTGTCCTTCCACAAAGAGAGTGGCGCCTTTGGGATAGCTGGCCGCTGCCGTGATGGTTTCAAGATGTTTCAACGCAGCAGGAGGAAGATTGCAGAAGAGGCGTTCTTCGCGGTGGGGGCAATTGAGGCAGCTCTCAATGATTTCCAGCCCGTAAGGGGCTCGCATAGTAGATCCTCGGCGGATTATTCCTGCCTTATCTTTCGGAACAAACCAGAAGCGATTCCCCATAGCGCCTCGTGTCAAATCTTCTTGCTCTTGCTCTGAATCAGCTTTGATCGTCTCCATAACGCCTCCGTGCACCACATAGGAGCGAGGGACAACTTGAAAATCCGCTTGGTCCACTTACAGAGTTGCCTGTGTAGCAGCTCCCGGACATGCCCGCTTGATCCATTTCAGAATAGTGAGCCGTACGACCCGGTTACGTGGCACATAGCCCTGCCTCTTTCTACGTGAGTTTCGAGAGGCAGCCGGCCAGCTCACCTCGCTTTGGCGCCGATGCGCCTACCTCTGCGTCATTGGTAGAGCATCCTTTGCCCAAGGGATATGACTGGTATCACCCCAGGTTGTGACATACATCACTGTGACTCTCCTGTTCCCTTGGGATATTTCGCGAATCCCTGACGTGTCCTCAGAGAACTTAGCTATTGTCTAAATGCTACCGCCGGGGCCACGTGACGGCCGTCACAGCCGGGCGTGACCTCTAGCACTGCGCCACTTGCCCTATGCGTTCAGTCTTGTGACCTACAAACCTTGTAGTTTGTGTTGCGAACGGAAGCGCCTTTTGCTTCCGAGCTTATCCAGGAGGGTTGATTGTGATGAAATACCGCTTGCGGGATGTCAGTCTCTTCGCCATAACCGCTGCTGTGGCAATCATTTGGGTAGTTCTGGCCTCAGCGCCGAAGAGTTCGGCCATTCCTGCGTTTTCGAGGAAGTACCAGACGTCCTGCACCACTTGCCACAACAATTACCCCGAGTTGAATGATTTTGGGGAGGCATTCAAGAAGAACGGCTTTAAATTCCCGCAGGATGACGAGACATTCGTCAAGGAGCCTCCGGTCCTTCTCGGGTCGAAAGCCCAGAAGGAAGCGTTCCCAGGCGCCGTCTACCCAGGCGAAATTCCCGGCTTTCTGCCCATTGCTTTCCGGTACGAAGGCAATTTCAACTGGAATAAGAAGCAGCCTGCCGATTTCACCGCGCAGGTCATCGCGCAGGGCGGATCTTTCACGCCAAGGACAGATTTGTTTGTGCCCAATACGTTTACGATCATCAGCGCCGGGAGCTTTGGCTCGAACCTGTCGTTTTGGATCGACGACGATATCTCGACAGGGGGAGCGGGCGCCGATGGCGGCCTTGGCGATGGCTACTTGAAATATAACGACCTCGGGCACTCCTTCGGGTTGCCAAAGAATTCTATCAATGTGCGATTCGGCCAGTTTGAATTGGATCTTCCCTTTACGCAGGCGCGCAGCATCTATCCGTCCGATTTTGATATTTACGATCAAGCGAGCTTTGCCGAAGCGTTGGGTACTACGAACAATCCGTTTACTTTGGGAGCGCCGCAGCGCGGGATTGAAATTGGCGGATACCCGAACAACGGCAATTTCACGTGGTCGGTGGCGGTGGTGAATGGCAGCAATGATTCGGCTGCGGTACGGAATACGAAGGACGTTTACGTTCGTGTTTCCCAGAGATTTAATCTCGAACGCGACCCGGAAAGCCGCAAGGCGATTCAAGCTGCCGGCCCAACCGGGCCACGCGACCACACTTCGATTCGTTTTGGGGCCTTCTACTATTACGGAAAGAATCAGCTAAACTTCGACGGCTCGGTGTTTCCCGGAGTGCCAGTGGGAGTGTTCGAGGAGCCTTTTTATCGGGTTGGCGGCGACCTGCGCTTCAAGTATCGCCATCTCGAGCTCTATGGCGTTGGACTTTACGGTCGCGATCAGAATCATGTCCTGAATTCTACGGATACGGGTGTTCAGCGCACCACGCCGGTCACGTTTTCGGGCGGATTTGCGGGCGCCAATTATTGGATTTATCCCTGGATGATCGGCTATATGCGGTATGACTTTGTGAACTCGCCGACGGACTTCCTTAACGGCGTTTCTCAATACAATACGCGCAACCGCTTCAGCCCGGGCTTCCAGGTTCTCCTTCGCGCCAATATGAAGATCATTGGCGAATACGAGCATCAATGGGGCCAGCCTTTCTTCAATACGACGACGGGCACAACACAATTCTTCCATCCACATGCCTTTGTAACGGG
>JAWOLO010000491.1:0-5761 GCA_033853375.1 Terriglobia bacterium | reverse complement strand
GCCCGGACCTGACAGGTCAAAGCCCTGGTGTAGCATAATTGCCGCCATTTGCTCGAACGAGCGCGCGCTGCGCTGCCAATCCACAAAATTAGGATAGGAAATCGCGTCCCGCGCAAAGCGCTGGTTGCTTTCCAGAAGCATGACGAGCCGGTCCGGCTGGTGATACGGAAGCGGGGCCAAGACCACGCCTCGCACCACGCTGAACATCGCGGTATTCGCGCCGATGCCGAGCGCCAACGTCAACACAGCGACGAGAGTGAACCCGGGAGACTTGCGTAGTGTGCGCGCGGCATAGCGAAGGTCCTGGCTCATTTGTTCCAACCAGAGCCAGCCCCAGCTGTCGCGGGTTTGTTCTTTGAGGAATGCGGGATTGCCGAAGCTGCGCATGGCGGCGTGATGAGCTTCGTCGCGGCCCATGCCTAGGGCGAGGTTTTCGGCTATTTGCTGGTCGAGATGAAACTGCATTTCGTCGTTTAATTGTTGAGCAGCGTGGTTGCGACGAAATAAGCTTTGCAACTTGAGCCAGAATCGTTGAGCCCACACCATAACTTCGCCTTTCATGCTCAATTATTCGTACCGAAGAGCGACCATGGGATCGATGCGCATCGCGCGCATGGCAGGCACAAAAATCGCTGCGATAGCAATAAGTGCCAGTAATACAGCGACACAAGCAAAACTCATTGAATCATAGGGACCAACCTCAAACAGCAAACTTCGGAGAAGGTGAGCGGTGGACAGAGCTGTTACCAGCCCAATGACCCCTCCCAGAAGGACTAGCCGTAGTCCCTCAAGCATGATCAGACGAAGCACGTCGGCTCGAGTAGCCCCTAGTGCTATGCGGATTCCGATTTCGTTAGTTCGTCTAGTGGCTGCGTACGCAGTAACGCCATACAAGCCGATTGAGGCCATGAGCAGTCCTGCTGCAGCAAAAAAGCCAAGCAGGGCCGTCTCAAAACGCGGGCGGGCTGCAAGCGTGCGGATCTCAGAGTCCATAGTCTGCATTTCGGTTGGTATCAGGGGATCGATTTCCTCGATCCGTTGGCGGATCCATGGCGCGGCGGTTGTTGCAGATAACACACTTCGGACAATCAGCGTGCCGCTATATCTATTTGACCATTCGTCCGGCATCGCTCCGAGCAACGTATCGTACTCAGGTAAGGTTCGCCCAGTTAGTCCGTCATTCCGCGCATCGGCCGCGATGCCTATGACACGATAAAAAGGCGCATCTTTGTCTGGCCGGATTTGCTGGCCGAGCGGATCTTGATCAGGGAACATCAAGGCGGCTAGCTCTTGGTTTATAACCATCAGGTGCTCCGTAGATCTACCATCCGCATCCGAGAATCCGCGACCACGAACGATGCGAATACCCAGAGTATTAAAATAATCAGGCGTAACAGCACGTTCGCTGATAACATCTTCAGACGCAACCGGCGGCTTTCCTGCGATCGCCATTGAAGAGTACCACTGGCGAGAACCATTAGGTGGAAGCGAGTCCGCCATCGCAACAGAAGTAACTCCCGGAATGCCACGCAGAGCAGTTACGACATGCAAGAAGAAATCCATCCGTTGAGTCGTATTGTATCGACGGGGGGATAATGATGCAGATACCGTGAGCACATGGGCTGAGTTAATACCAATGTCCTGCCGTTCGATGTTGCCTAGGCTTCGCAAAAGAAGAACTGCACCGGATAACAAAACAGCGCTGGATGCGATCTGCGTAACAACGAGAATACGGCGAAGGTTAGGGCGAATGCGCGACCGCGCGGATCTCGCGGCAATCGCAACGGAACGCAGCTCCAGAAGTGGTAACAGACCGCACGCGATTCCGCAGGCGAAAGATACTACCAGCGTGGCTAGAAGAATACGGAAGTCGAGCGTGGCTTTTTGAAGGAATGACATTCCATCTGGCGCAAGAGCAATGAACGTTCGCAATAACGCTTCGGCTAAAATGTAGCCAACCATAGCGCTTACGAGAGACAGGAGCAGTCCCTCCGTGAGCGTTTGGCGTAAGATCCGCGTTTTGCCAGCACCCAAAGCGGTGCGGATTGCAAATTCTTGCTCACGCGCGGCTGCGCGCGCAAGAAACAGGCTGCCAGCATTCGCACAGCACACGAGCAACACGACTAATACAGTGCCGAACATAATCCAAGCCACCGGAATTACGTCATGCATTTGGCGATCCCGCAAAGAGCGCATTACTAGGTGCACATCGCTGCGCATTTGAGCGGGAGCGAAGCTAATGCTTTGCTTAAACAATGGCTCTAAAGAGGCGCGCGCTTGAGCCACGGTGACGCCGGACTTGAGGCGAGCGAAAGCTCGCATGGTTTCCCACACGGAACCGGCACGCACAGCTGACACGTCCACCTGTTTCGGAAGCAATAGATCGGTAGGTTGCGCAGATGGCATTTCAAAATCTTGGGGGAGCACTGCTATTACTTGCGCCTTAACACCGTCAATCTCGATGAGGTCATTAACTATTGATCGCCGCTCGTTGTATCGGGTTTTCCAGAGCTGGTAGGACAACATCACAGTAAGAGGTGCATGAGGAAGCATATCGTCAGCTGTGAAGTTGCGCCCTGTGACCGGCCTGATGCCTAAGGTGGGAAGGAAATTCTGGTGCACGTAGCTACAGGTGAGCCGCATGGGATCGCGCTCAGTGAGGTCGCAGGGCCTCGGCAGAGCACTCTGCGCAGTCATCTCAGTGAATGAGGTCTGGTGATCAGACCAATCATAGTAAAAGTTTCCCAGCATGAACTCGAAAGGCTCGGCCGCGTGTTTGATACCGACAGACACTAGCCGATTGGCATTGGCATAGGGCAGCGGCCGGAATAGGACGGGGTCAATGATGCTGAGGACTGCGGTCGTCACGCCGATGCCGAGCGCCAGGGTCAGAATGGCAACCAGAGTGAAGCCGGGGGATTTGCGCAGCGTGCGTGTGGCATAGCGGATGTCCTGGCTCATTTGTTCGAGCCAGAGCCAGCCCCAAGTGTCGCGGGTTTGTTCCTTGAGAAAGGTAGGGTTGCCGAAAGTGCGCATGGCGGCGTGGCGGGCTTCTTCGGGGCTCATGCCTGCGGCGAGGTTTTCGGCGATTTGCTGATCGAGGTGGAATTGGATTTCGTCGTCGAGTCGCTGCGCGCTTCGGTTGCGGCGGAATAAGCTTTGCAACTTGAGCCAGAATTGTTGAGTCCAGACCATGACAGCACCATCCTAGGTTGTCTCTACGACTAAATTGATCGCCGCGGAGAGGCGGCTCCAGTTTGCGGCTTCCTTTTCGAGCTGGGCGCGGCCGGCTGCGGTCAGCGAATAAAACTTGGCTTGGCGGCCCGTCTCGGTTTCTTTCCATTTGGCTTTGATCCAGGCTTTTTGTTCCAGACGGTGCAAAGCCGGGTAGAGCGAGCCTTGCTGGACTTGCAGCACTTCCCGCGAAATCTGTTGAATGCGCTTGGCGATGGCCCAACCGTGTTTGGGTTCGAGCGCAATGGTTTTGAGGATCAAGAGATCGAGAGTGCCTTGGACGAGGTCGTTCGGTTTGCCCATGCTATGACTATCTACACTACGGACTGTAGATAGTCAAGGTATGCCTTCCCTTCGCGCCCATCACGGGGATGGTCTTCGGTAAAGCCAGGTTGACATCTTACCCGAAGCGGCCCATACTCAGGTTAAATGTCTACCCAAGAAGAGAAAGAACGGCTGGAGCTGCTGCAAGGCACTCTCGATTTGCTGATTCTGCGCACGCTGATTTTTGGGCCGCAGCACGGCCAAGGCATCGCGCGCGCTATTCAACAGACGTCAGAGGAAGAATTGCTCGTCGAGCATGGAGCGCTTTATCCCGCGTTGCAACGTCTGGAGGAACGCGGCTGGATCTCCGCGAAGTGGGGAACCTCCTCGAACAACCGCAAGGCACGATTTTATTCCCTCACTGCTGCGGGCCACAAACAACTCGGGAAAGAAACCAACAAGTGGAAGCGGCTCGCGGCCGCCATCGGAAGGATTCTGGAGTCCGAGGGAGGTTAAGCCATGTTCCGACGCAAGCGCAGTGCGAGTGACTTCAGCGCAGAGATCGAAGCGCACATCCGGCTGGAGGCGGAACGCTTGCGGGAACAAGGCCTCAGCGAAGAAGACGCGCGAGCCGCGGCGCGCCGCGCTTTCGGCAACGTGACGCAGGCGGAGGAGCGCTTCTACGAATCCGGCCGCTGGCTCTGGTGGGATTATCTCGGGCAGGATCTTCGCTTCGCACTTCGCTTGCTGCGCAAATCTCCTGGATTTACGTTCGTGGCCGTGGCGACGCTGGCTGTGGCGATTGGCGCAAACGCTGTGGTCTTTAGCGCGCTGAATGCTTTCCTGCTTCGTCCGCTCAATGTGCCAGAGTCCGAGAGCCTCTACGGATTGCAATTTGGCGGAGCGCATCGGGGAGCGCTGTCGTATCCAAATTATGTGGATTTCCGTGACCGCAACCGCAGTTTCGATGGTTTAGCCAACTATCAAATGATCCGTGTGGGGCTGGACACCGGCAGGAATCCGACCCGCGCGTGGCTTTATGAGGTGAGCGGAAACTACTTCGATGTATTGAAGCTTCAGCCGTATCTTGGGCGTTTCTTCCATGCCTCGGATGAGCATGGGGCAGGCAGCGCTCCTTACGTAGTACTCAGCTATGCCTATTGGCACGGTCACTTTCAGGATGACCCTGGCGTGGTGGGCCGCAGGGTGGAGGTGAACAAGCGGCCGTACACCATTATTGGAGTGACTCCGCCGGAGTTTCGCGGGACGTTCCTGTTGCTTGCTCCTGATTTCTTTGTGCTGATGGTCAGCTTTGAGAGCGAGGAAGACCTGAACCGGCGCGCCGGATGGTGGATCTTCGAAACGATAGGCCATTTGAAGGAAGGAGTAACTCCGGAGCAGGCCGCCGGTGATCTCAACTCGATTGGCGAGTATCTGCTAAAAACGTATCCCAAAGACATCGGAAAGATGAACGTATCGTTGTCACGCGCCGGCCTCTATGGCGACACGTTTGGCCGTCCGATCCGAGGATTCGTTGCGGCATTGATGCTGCTCGCAGGGTTAATCCTGCTGGCCGCTTGCGCCAACCTGGGAAGCTTGTTTGCGGCGCGCGCCGCGGATCGCTCGCGGGAAATTGCCGTGCGGCTCGCGCTGGGATCCAGCCGGCTGCGCATTCTGCGGCAACTGTTCACCGAAGCTCTGCTGATTTCTCTGACGGGAGGCGCCCTCGGAATTTTGGGCGGGGCGATGCTTTTGCGAAGGCTAGTTGCGTGGAATCCGTTTCCGCAATTTCCGACGAATGTGCCGTTGAATCCGGACGCCAGCGTCTACGTCGTGGCCGCAGTGCTGGCTTTTGTGAGCGGCATCCTCTTTGGAGCGGTGCCGGTGAAGCAGGTGCTGCACACGGACCCCTACGAGATCGTGAAGTCCGGTTCGGTGACGAAGGTGGGGCGGCGCATCACCTTCCGCGAGGCGCTGGTCGCCGTGCAGATTGCGATTTGCGCGCTGCTGGTCACGTCATCGATGGTGGCCGTGCGCGGGCTCGTGCGCTCGCTGCATAGCAATTTCGGTTTTGAACCGGAGAATGTGATTCTGGCGGACACGGATTTGGCTATGGCGGGTTATGCCGAGGATGCCGTGCCCGCCATGCAAAAACGGATGATCGAATCGATGCAGACAATTCCGGGCGTGAGTGCAGTGGGACTGGTGAATTGTCCTCCTTTGGCAGGTTGCGGAGCCTCTAGGGCCTCCATTTTTACCGACG
>JAWOLO010000490.1:0-3948 GCA_033853375.1 Terriglobia bacterium | reverse complement strand
TCTTTATGGCGAACTGCGCCAGGGAAAAGACCCCGCTACGGCGCTCCGCGATGCCAAGCTGAAGCTGCTCCACTCAGCGGATGCCAACTCGGTGTTTCGGAAGCCGTTTTATTGGGCGCCATTCCAGCTTTATGCAGGGTCGTAAACGCGGACGAAGGGTTTTTATCCCCGTGCCAGGGGACTACCGAAGTAACCCAAAAACTTCGCGTCTCGAGCGCGTGAAACGATTTCCGCGGCACCGCCACTACACAATGTTGGGTCGGTTTTCCCTGGGAGGGATCATATGGCCATGATCATGGAAAAGAGCAGTTACGAAGCCGCAGGACAGGATCATACCACGGCGACAGGTACATGTTTGGAAGAGAAGGCCCCTGGAGGAATTCCACTTGAGGCATCGGAGTTCGAGAGTTTGCTCGAACGAGCGATGGAGATTCTGAGTGTGAGGGAGCACAGCGCAACTTAGGAAGGACTCTGGATTTCCTGAAGCCTGTTCGCTCTGTGAGCCGCTTTCGTCGTAGCTTTCTCTTCCCGGTTAAGTTATAAAGAGCGCTGCATTACCCAGCCTAATTTCATTTCCTAAACCATTGAAACGCTAAGTGCGCCGGGTGTCACTACTGTCAGAGAATCAAGCACAACTCTAAGCAGGCGCAGGGGGAAACAATGTCAGCCGGATTGGACAACCTCAAACACATCGTCGTGCTGATGATGGAGAACCGCTCGTTTGACCACATGCTGGGCGGGCTGACGAAGCAATACCCGAAGATTAACGGCTTGACTGGGAACGAGTCCAATCCGGATGCGAACGGCAACAGGGTGAAAGTGCAGCCCGATGCGAAGTTTCAAGGCCAGCTAGACCATGATCCGGACCATCATTTTCCGGGTGTGGACTTGCAAATCTTCGGTGGCGCGCCGGCTGGGCCAGGGCGCGTTGCCAACATGCAGGGATTCATCAAGAGCTACGCCACGCAGGGCACAAGCGCCAAAGCTTCGCAGGCCATCATGTACTACTTTTCGCCTGATCAACTTCCCGTGCTCACGCGCCTCGCCACGGAGTATGCCGTATTCAATGGGTGGTTCTCCTCTATTCCTGGACCGACCATTTGCAACCGCGCGTTCGCACACTATGGAACGTCCTTCGGCAATGTGGACATGAATCTCTTCTACATTCAGGATCCCATCAAAAGCATTTACGAGCGCATGATTCAGGCGGGCCACACAGCGAAGATTTATTACTACGACCAGCAGAGCTCGACGATGGAGATCGTGAACCTCCTCAAAAACCAGCCGCAAATTTTTGGGAGCTATAGCCAGTTCATCGCTGATTGCAATGGAAACACGCTTCCTGACTACTGCTTCATCGAGCCCTGCTACAACGATCACCCGGGGCCAGGAGGGGGGCAAATTCTTGCTTCCGACCAGCACCCTGATCACAACGTGCGAGAGGGCGAGCGATTCATCGCCAACACCTACAACGCAATTCGCACCAATCCGCAACTTTGGGAAACAACGGCCATGCTCGTCGTTTATGACGAGCATGGGGGGATCTACGACCATGTGGTGCCGCCCGCCTGCCAATCGGATGGTTACAGCGCGCCCCCGGATAAGACAGGAACGGGAGCAGGGTTCAACTTCGATCGGCTTGGCATACGCGTACCCGCGATTCTTGTTTCTCCGTACATTCCACGAGGCACGGTGGTGCCTGGGCCTGAAGATCCCAATAACGGGCTTGTTTTTGAACATGCCTGCATTCCAGGGACAGTGACCAGCTTCTTCCTGGGGAACTACGACCAGCGAACCATTCGCGAGAAAAACTCGCGGGATTTTCTCTCACCGCTGACCGATACTCTGCGGCCGGATGACGATTGCTGGGTTTTCGACGTGTGAGGATGAAAATGGAAAAAAAATATAAGCTGGTTCAGAAAGTTCCCAAGACTCCGAAGAGCGCATACAACCATGGCCGCTTTATTTCCACGCTACTCGAACACCAGCTCAAGCACTTCAATGAAGTTGAGAAATCACTGCTGAAGGCTGGAGAAAAACTCACGGATGTTTCAAAGATCAAAACCGAACTCCAAGCCAGCAAGTATTTGAAGAAGATGACGGCGCGCCTGCATCCGCAAGGCGCCGAGGAGCCGCAAAAGGCGATCCAGCGGAGAAGAGCGCGAAAGGCCGCGAAAAGCAAAATCAAGGGTAGGCAGGCCAAGCGGAGGAGAACGTGATGAAGGTCCCTGCGACAACTCTCGCTTTGACGATCCTACTCTTAGCGGGCATATCGCTTCGAGCGCAGGAAAACCCTTCCCAGCCATCTACTACTCCGCCGAAAGTCGATCCTTCGGGGGAAGTCGACAAACTAAAGGACAGTTGTGGGGCATTTAAGGTTATGCCCTGTGCTGAGGAACTCTTCATCGGCAAGCCCGTGCATATCGCGGTGGGCAGTATTGCCCCGCAAAATGGATTTGGGGCCGGGATGGCCTACTTGGGTCACAAGACCACCGAAAATTGGCGGATCAACTGGGATTCGGACGCTGTCGGCTCGATCAACGGATCTTGGCGGGCGGGCCTATACATCAAGTTTGTGAACACATACGAAAGGCCCATCGGCGGCGGCTTCGGGACCAAGGGAAAAAAGACGCGCGTGCTTTCCGAGCTCCCGGAACATCCAGTTGTCAACTTGTATGCTCAGGCCATTTCCCTGAACAAGCTCACCTACTTTGGCTTGGGGCCAGCGACGACTCTGGCTGGCCGCTCGTTCTATGGCATGCGCGAAATTATCGGTGGCGGCAACGCGGTGAAGCCCTTCTACCAGCGCTTAAATGCCAGCGTTTTCGGCGAAATCAATGGCAGGTTTGTGGAAATTCGCCCCAGCACGGGGCAACCCAGTCCAACGATTGGGGCCCTGTACACCGAAGCTACGGCGCCTGGCTTGACTAGCCAGCCCGGAACGCTTCAGCTAGGCGAAGGCATTCAGATTCGGCCGACGTACTTTGAGGATTTCCTCAGGCTGAATTACCGGCTGGCTTACCAGCAGTTCTTCGCGCCGGGAAACTCGAATTTTTCGTTTCAACGCTTGACCGCCGACCTGTCGCATCAATTTGTGATTTACAAGAAAACCACCCGGTACCTGCTTCCTCGGGTCAATAACCCCAACGGTCCAGACGATTGTTCCTTGTCCACGGATCCAGCGCAGCCGGAATGTGCGGCGATCACCCGCGACCGCCAGGGCACTGTGGATCTGGGTTTTTTTCTGGCCGCTTCCATGACTCCGGGAGGGAATATCGTGCCATTTTATTTCCAGCCGACGATAGGAGGATCGGGCATCAACGGCGATCCTTCGCTCAGCAGTTATCAGGACTTTCGCTTCCGAGCTCCGAACGTGATGTTCTTTCACCAGGGCGTGGAACACTCCATTTGGGGGCCGCTCGGGATTTCTCTTATGGTGGAGGAAGGGAAAGTTGGTTTGACGCGAGGGGATCTTGGTTCCAATCCTTGGATACACAGTTTCGCCTCCGGGCTTACTTTGCGTGCGGGAGGGTTCCCGCAAGTGTTTCTCTTGTTTGCGTGGGGAGGAAACGAGGGCACACACACGATCGCCAACATGAACACGAGTTTGCTCGGAGGGTCGGCGAGGCCATCGTTGTTCTAGCGCCCCTGACTCTACCCCATTTCGGCTTGTTGCTGCGAGGAGTCGGAGCTAAATTCAACTGGCGGATTCTGCAGACATGGCGCGAAGGTCTGCTTCGGAGTAGCCCAGGGTGCGCAAAATCTCGGCAGTATGTTCGCCGAGGAGAGGCGGAGGCAACCGATAGCTCACCGGCGTCCCCGAAAGGCGGATCGGATTGGCGATGCTCTTTGCGGCGCCAATCGCCGAATGCTCGAGTTGGACGATCAAGCCTCTAGCTTGAGTTTGCGCATCGCCTAGCGCTTCGGCGACAGTGTTAATGGGCGCAG
>JAWOLO010000489.1:0-9230 GCA_033853375.1 Terriglobia bacterium | reverse complement strand
CATACGTGAACGCTGCTTTTTGTGTTCTAGCGCGGCACCAATGAACGCCGCAAACAACGGATGCGGCTCGAGCGGTTTGGATTTGAATTCCGGGTGGAACTGGCAGCCGAGGAACCATGGATGGTCGGGCGCCTCGACAATCTCCACATAATTTCCGTCTGGCGTACGTCCCGTGATTTTTAGTCCCGCCGCCACGAGCGTCTCCTCGAAGTCGCGGTTGAATTCATAACGATGCCGGTGCCGTTCGCTGATTTCCAGTTTGCCGTACGCTTTGTGCGCAAAAGATCCTGGCTCTAACTTGCACGGCCACGCGCCCAACCGCATTGTGCCGCCCATTTCATCCACGCCAAGCAACTCGCGAAGCTTGTAAATCACGCGATACGGCGTTTGCGGATCGAATTCCGTGCTGTCCGCCTGTTTCAAGCCAGCAACGTCTCGAGCATATTCAATCGTCGCGCACTGCATCCCCAGGCAAATCCCAAGGAACGGCACTTTGTGCTCGCGCGCGTATTGAATCGCATAGATCATTCCTTGAATACCGCGCTTGCCGAATCCTCCCGGAATGAGAATGCCGTCGTAGCCGTTCAGCCGCCGTGCTGCGGTTTCCAGTGAATCAATCTCTTCCGCCTCAATCCAGTCGAGTGCCGTTTTGTGATTATGCGCCAGACCTCCGTGCAGCAAAGCTTCCCGCAAGCTCTTGTACGCATCTTCGAGCTGTACGTACTTGCCAACCACCGCAATCCGCACTTCACCTGCGGGATGATGCATGCGGTAAACTAGGTCGATCCATGGCTTCATGTCGGAATGCCGTGACTCAAGTCTCAGCAAGCGCAAAATCTGTGTGTCCAAACCTTCTTTGCTGAGTTCCGCAGGCACGGCGTAAATCGTGTCCACATCTTCCATGGAAATCACGCAGGACTCCGCGACGTTGCAGAACAGCGCAATCTTCTTTTTCAGTTCTGCCGGAATGTGGCGGTCGCTCCGGCAGAGCAAGATATCCGGCTGAATTCCAATGCCCAACATCTCTTTCACGCTGTGCTGTGTGGGCTTTGTCTTCAGTTCGCCTGCCGCTGAAATAAACGGCACCAGAGTAACGTGAACGAAGAGCGTGTTCTCCGTGCCAAGCTCCAGCCGCATTTGCCGGATGGCTTCAAGGAAGGGAAGCGACTCGATGTCGCCGACCGTTCCTCCAATCTCGACGATGACCACGTCCACGTTTTCCGACACTTTACGCATGCACGCTTTGATTTCGTCGGTAACGTGCGGAATCACCTGCACGGTTTTGCCAAGATAATCGCCGCGCCGCTCTTTCGTCAGAATCGTTTCGTAGATGCGGCCGGTCGTCCAGTTATTGTCGCGGGAAAGCTTTGCGTGCGTAAAGCGCTCGTAGTGCCCCAAATCGAGGTCCGTCTCCGCGCCGTCTTCGGTCACAAACACTTCGCCATGCTGGAACGGGCTCATCGTGCCCGGATCCACGTTCAGGTAAGGATCGCATTTTTGAAGTGTGACTTGAAAACCGCGACTTTCGAGGAGACAACCAATCGAGGAGGCTGCTACGCCTTTTCCCAGTGAGGAAACAACACCGCCAGTTACAAAGATATATTTTGGCGCCATCCGTGTAGCCCGGGTTCTGCCGGGCCGATCTGACCTCCACAGGATTGACGTACGAACAATTATGTTCGGAACTTCCCCATCTGTCAAATAACGCTCTTTTTGGCCGAAAAACGCATGTCGCGCGAGTCTCCGAGCAGTTCGTTGTCTGAGTGCGCAAATCACTACGAGGCAGCCTATGTTCCCAGCGCTCTTTAATTTTTCCCTGCCATCTGCGCAGCAATCCCCCGCAATTGAGTTTGACCTCGCTGAAAGCGTAAAGTGAAGCGTCCGAAGAGGAACATCAAGATGCGATTGAGGTTTTCAACGTACCTGTGGATTCTTACCACCCTTGCGCTCGCAGGGATTTCCCCAAGCGCTCTCTTTGCCCAGGGCACTCGACTTTACGTAGGGAACAGCATCGCTGACAACATTACTGTCATCGATCTCAATTCCTTGAAAGTGATTGGCGACATCCACGTCGGGCCGTACGTGCACGGCATGGCAGTCCAGGCGGACGGCAGGCGGCTTTTCACAACTTCCGAGGGAGACAATACTCTCCGCATCTTTGATACTTCGACCGACAAGCTGATCAGCAAGATCAAATTACCCGGCCGTCCCAATCAGTGTGCCGTCACGCCCGACGGCAAATACGTGGCCGTGCCGATCCGTGATGGTGATAGCGTGGATATCGTGGACGTAGCGCAGCAAAAAGTCGTGAAAGTGCTGCCCGTCAAGGCTCCTCACAATGCGTTCAATGCTGGCAGCAACCGGTACCTTTTCGTGAGCTCCATGGGCGATCATGCGATCAACATGATCGACTTGGAGACGATGAACTATTCCGCAAGCATTCCGACCGGCGGAGTGCCGCGCCCCTATGTCGTCACACGCGACGGGCGCACCATGTATGTGGCTTTAAGCGACCTGCACGGTTTCGCGATTGTGGATATTCCTGAAAAGAAATTGGTGCGCCGCGTGGAAATGCCTGCCGAGCATCCCACGCCCCATGAGCATCCCGGCGAGCCCATTAACACGCTCACGCACGGATTGGCGCTCAGTCCCGATGAGAAGGAACTCTGGGTCACAAGCCTCTTGGACGACGCGATGTACGTCTACGACGTCAGTTCGCAGAATATTGTTGGGCGCGTGCCCGTTGGCAGCGGCCCGAATTGGGTTGCTTTCTCTCCCGAAGGCAGGTACGTCTGTGTCAGCAACGCCGCCGACGATAATGTCTCAATCATCGACGCGAAGGCTCGCCGCGAAGTCGCTCGGCTGAAGGTCGGCCGCGTGCCGAAGCGCCTTGTCGCCGTTACAGTGCCCACGGGCGAGCCGGCCAAACAATCCGCGTCCAAGTAGATCTATCCAGTACGCACTTACTCATTTAGCCTAGACACTTCGCGTCGCGCGTGAATCCTGCTCAAGAATTCACAGCCATACGCCGCGCTAGAGCCGCCTATCACTTCCGGCTCGGATCGTCTTCCGGATGGACGTAGTTGAACTGCAAGGGCGACGCGCCATGAACCTGCACCACCACCTCTCCTTCGGCCATCGCGTAATGGTGCATGTTGGGATCGAGATAAGCGAAGCTTCCAGCAGGGAAGGAGCCCATCTTGGCGGTGTCAAAGTTATCTCCCATCCCAACCCGGAACGTTCCGGAGATCACCGTCACGTTTTCGCGATGCGGATGCCAGTGAGGAGCAATCTTGTATCCGTCGGGCATTTTCAAACGCACGGTGAAATCGCCGCTGTTCGCCGTCGGATCCCCTTCTAGCACCGTCAGTTGCGCGCCCGCGGGCACAAATGGTGGCGCACTGCCCCATTGGATGGCATCCGGAGTGAAAGCGTTCTTAGCGTGAGAGTCCGGGTGCGCGGCGCGCACAACAAGCTGGCCCGCCAAACACGACAACCCGGCTACGGCCAATCCCAAATACAGCTTTCGGCTAATATTCTTTTTCATCTTCTTGCCTCCCTCCTCAGGTACTCCGCATCATCTCTTGACCTCAGGCCCTTTTCCATCAGGGGCGGATAATCTTTGTGTATCTTTTGTCTATCCTCGCAAGTCATTGAAGTTTAGGGGATAATGTCCCCCAAAGCCCGTGCCACGGAAAAAAACAGCGACAATCCAGATCGAACTGGACCTGGGGCGCTACGAGCTTCGTCGCCTTGGGCGTCGTGTGAAGCTCGAAAAGAAGCCCATGGAACTGCTGATCTTCCTCGTCGGCCGGCGCGATCAACTCGTTTCTCGCCAAGACATCGTCGCAAAACTCTGGGGCTCCAATCTCTTTGTCGATACTGAGCCCAATATCAACAACATCGTGCGAAAAATCCGCACCGCTCTGGGCGACAATTCCGAGAAGCCACGCTTCTTGGAGACAGTAGTCGGGAAAGGTTATCGGTTTGTCGGGCCGTTGCGCGTAATTGATTCGCGCTATCCACGCTCGCATCTTGAGCAAGACGCCCAACCGGCGGTTGGTTCGGAGAAGGCCAGTGGCTGGGGGGAACGCTCTTCGCTTGCTGTGCTCCCGCTATTGCTTGCTGGGAGTGCAACAGATGATGGTGGCCTGTGCCTGGGTTTTGCCGACGCTCTCGTCGCGCGGCTCGGAAATCTCCAGGGTGTAGACGTTCTGCCAACCTCGGCCGTCCTGAATGTACCTCTGGAAGCGCCAGCTTCGGAGATCGCTGCGCGTCTAGGCGTCCGTTTTATCGTTCGTGGCGCCATTCAAATGTCTAAAGGACTGTGGCGCCTTTCGCTGGAGGTGTTTGATTTCCAATTGCACCGCGCCTGTTTCACCAGGAAATGCGATTTGGACCTGAGCCGCCTTCCCGAACTTGAGGATGAGATTGCCAAGCAAATCGCAGCTGCATTGAACCGCCCGTTAAGTCCGGCCTCGACCCGGCGGCGCCCGCGATATAGCAAAGACCCTCTGGCTTATGAGGAGTTCATGCGCGGCTACCAACTTAGCGCATCGGGGGACCCAGCGTTGCTGGATGATTCAGCCCGGCACCTGATTAATGCTGTCGCGCGCGATCCCGCTTTTTCTCTTGCCCACGCAGTTCTTTCCTTTGTTTGCGCCACCCGCCATTTCGAGTTCGACCCCGCCAGCGCCTGGCTGGAAAAAGCAGAGTTCCATTGCCAGCGTGCTCTGGAGCTTGATCCGGACTTGGCGGAAGGGCACGTGGCCCGCGCTTACTTGCTTTGGGGGCCGTCCAAGAATTTCCAGCATCTCGAAGCTATTACCGAACTCAAACGCGCGATCGCTCTGCAGAACAATTTGCCTCATGCATATAACCGTCTTGGCACTATCCTGGCTCACATCGGGCTGCTCGATCATGCACGCACCATGTATGAAAGAGCACGCCCTTTCCATCCTAAAAGGGCCGTCAGTCATAGCATCGTTCAAGTGTACGTTTGGAACCAGGAATATGACCTCGCCCGCGAAGAAATAAAAGCCTGGCGCGCGGAGAGCCCAGCCAACAAATATCCGGTTTACTTTGCTCCCCAAGTGGCCATGATGAGCGGGGACTGGAAAGAGGCGAAACTTCTACTGGACGAAGCGCTCCAGGTCTTGCCTGAAGAGCCGGCCATCATCAGTATGCAAGGGGTCTTCTATGCATTGACCGGCCAAGAAAACGCCGCGCTCGAGTGTATGACCAAGGCTTGCGCCATTCCAAAATCATTTGGACATTCGCACCACACCTACTATCAGATTGCCGGCATTCTTTCCCTGTTGGGGCGGCGCCAGGCCGCCTTTGAATGGCTGGAACGCAGTGTCAGCACGGGATTCGCGTGCTGGCCATTCTTTTTGAAGGACACCTCTCTTCGAAATCTACGGGCGCTTCCCGAGTTTGAAATTCTGGTGAGCTCTTTGCAGGCAAAATACCCTGACCAGCTAGGCTTGCTCTAGCATCCTAATCGCATTCGCACCCCGCCCCTGAGTCAACTGGCCGACCAAGCGGTCCGTGCAAAAGCGTGCAAGCTTATGGCCGGTAGGTAGGCATGCCCTCGCGCTGCGCGATAATCTTTCGTGCCTTCTCATAAAGCGCGCGTGCCTGTGGGACTGCGTCAATGGCCGCCAGAAGCTGTGGGTCCGCTTCCAACTGCACCTTGAATCCTTCCTGCTGGCCAAACGTCGACACAAAAACTTCTTGCTTGATCTTGCGTTTCACCCAATCCAGATTTTCCGCTAGTTCGGGCTCCGTGTACCGAACGTTGTTGCTAGCCAGGTATTTGCGGAAGTCTGCCATCACCCCGTCGTCTGCGACAAAATCCTTAGTGATCGTCGGACGCTCTCCTAAATAGTGCCGTGTAAACCCGCCCACGCTGTTCTCGAACGGGAAAAGTACATCGGCGCGAAACAGCGTTTTTTGAAAGCGATTGAGCTCCGGCTCGCGAACCGTGATGTCTGGCGTGATTCCGCCTCCACCGGTAACTTGCCTCCCGCTATCGGTCAGCGTGACTTGTGTCGGATGTTCCGGAACTTTGCGCTCGTAATACTCGTACAGCGAAATCGACTTGTAATCGCGCTGGATCAGCCGCCCGCTCGGCGTGTAGTACCGCGCAATCGTAAGTGCCAGGCCGGTATTCTCGCTCAGCGGTTGAAGCGTCTGCACCAAACCCTTGCCAAACGTCGTTTCGCCCACGATCACGCCGCGGTCGTGGTCCTGCACGCACCCCGCCACGATCTCTGTGGCCGACGCGGAATTGTTATTCACCAGGATGACCAGCGGCATGTTGTTGCCCCGGTTCCCGCGTACGGCGTAGTACCTACGCTCCGCCGAAGCGCGTCCGCGGTGCGACACGATCAACTGGTTCTTGTCCAGGAGCATGTCGCTCACGGCGATGGCTTCATCCAGCAACCCACCGGGATTGCCGCGCATGTCCAGGATCAAGCCGTCCAAGCTCGAAGCATTCAATTGCTTCATCGCGTCGCCCAGTTCGCCGTCGGTCTTCTCGTTGAATCCGGAAAGCCGGATGTAGCCGATCCCCGGTTTGACTTCATACGCCAGCTCCACGGCGTGACGCGGAATTTCGTCTCGTATTACCGTGAAAACGAGGGGCTCCGTATAACCTTCACGGGACACCGTAATCCTAACCGTCGTGCCCCTGGCGCCTCTTAAAAGGTCGGCGATCTCCGACGAGCTCAGCCCTTCCGCGGATTTATCATCAACTTTTAGAATGATGTCGCCGGGGTGGATTCCCGCTTTGAACGCGGGAGTGCCCTCATACGGCGACACTACCACCGCGCGCTCCCCTCGAGCGATCACCCCCATGCCCACGCCGTAATACCTGCCGTGGCGGTCCTCCAAGCTGGAAGCCCACTGGCGTGCATCGTAAAAATTCGAGTGCGGATCGAGCACGCGCAGCATCCCAGGAATCGCGCCCTGGTAAACAATTTTGTCAACGTCCACTCTTTCCGCGTAGTTGGCCTGCACCGCGTTGAGCACGCTGGTAAATCTCCGCACCGAGCTCTGTGTGTCTTCGTACGAGGATGACGTCGCCCGCACGTTCGGCCCATAAATCCCGCCTAGTGCGGCCGATAGACCCACCACAATAACCACGAGAACTAGCCCGCGACGCTCTGGTTTCATTTGACCCTCGCAGCGAAGACTCCGCGTGAACCGGGATGCTCGCTTAGACGCAAAACAGCCTCCATTGTAAGCCCATATCCCGCCTTCCCAATGTCCCGAAATTCACGCTCCTTGCTATGCGAAACTTTGTACCCGGGAACGGGTTTGAAACCTGCAGGGAATTGCTTTGTAAAAGGCCAGCGTTGCGCGCACCCGTTGCCACGCTGGAACTTTTGCATTTTGCGCAAAACCTTTGCCTAGGCTTTCGCTATCTAATGGTTAGAACCTTGCGCTTGCGTCTTGAAGCGGAACTGGTGGGGGCCGCGCAGCGCAGATCGGTTCCGAGTGGCGCGCTTTTACGCACTCTTTTCACACGTGGGAAGGGGCAATGAAATCTACCATTCGACTAGTTCTTATGCTCGCAGGCTTACTGATACTTTGCCTCGCGGCAAGCGCACAGCGGGTCATGCCTTCCGATGCACAGTTGCTACGAACCTATAATGCTAGCCGCGAAATATCGCTCGTCGGCACGGTCATAAAATACGAAACCAATTCTGCGGTTCCGCCCATGGGCGCGCACGTTACGCTGCAAACCGCTTCCGGGCAGGTCGACGTTCATCTCGGCAACGCCAAGGTTCTCGAAATCAATCACCTCTCCTTGAATTCCGGCGACAATGTTCGCATCGTCGGTGAACCCATGGCTCTCGGCGAAGGCACTTACTTTGCCGCCCGCATCGTGCAAAAGGGCACGCAAGCAGTGGCCGTACGCAACGCCAGAGGCCTACTACTTTCGCCCGCCTCGACCTTGACTCCAGCGCAAAAGGAAGCTCTGCGAGGTGTGCGATGAACCGCTTCCTTCCAGCGCTCGCTGCAGCAGCTGCTCTCTGGACCGCCGCTTGCAACGGCGGCGGCTCTACCATCACTCCGCCGCCTCCTACTGGCAAATACGGCAACAGCAGCCTTAATGGCACCTACGCGTTCGTCACCAGCGGCGAGGTCATCACCAGCGGTGCCATGGCCGCAACCCCATTTGTTAGGACCGGCAGTTTTACGGCTAACGGTTCCGGCGCCATCACGGGTGGCGTCTATGATCTTGTGAATGCCGGTGGAACCAGCACCACTTCGTCCGCGCCTATTCTTATAACCGGCGGCAGCTACTCCGTCAGCGCCGATGGACGGGGAATTTTGACGTTTAAGATCACTTCCAACGGCGGTCCTGCCACTCTCGCATTTGCCATCGTTCTCACTTCCACCAGCGATGGTCTCATGATGGATGAGACTGCGAGTACCAACCAGGCATCCACCGGCAGCGGGAATTTCATCTTGCAGAATGCCGCGACATTTGCGTCCGGGGTGACGGGATCTTACGTGTTTGATTTTACCGGCCTAGATAGCGGCATAAGCCCCGAATCCCTCGTTGGACAATTTGCCGCAAGTGGTGGAGTCATCACCTCCGGTCTCGAAGACTCGAACGACAACTTTTCTCTGAACAGCACTGCCAGCGTCACCGGAAACTTTGCCCTCATAGATACGGCGACAGGGCGTGGCATGGCAACAATCCAGGGCCAGACCTTTGCCTTCTATATCGTGGATTCCACGCGCGTGAGATTCATTAGCATCAATTCTTCCGGTGTCGGTCCCATGCTTACCGGCGATGCCGTGTTGCAGCCTAGCGTTCCGGCAACTCCGACCGGCAGTTTTGCGTTTCTGGTGTCAGGAGCTTCGGCGAATGGCGGCCTGATCCGCACAGGTCGTCTCACTGTGTCGGGCAATAGCCTCAGCAACATCGTCATGGACGTGAACAATGGCGGCTCGGAAAACCATTTTGGCAGCGGCAGCTTAACCAATGGCAGCGTCAGCTACGACTCCACGACCGGTCGCGGCACGCTCTCCTTCCAATCCTCGACCATCAATGTCTATTCCTTCGTCTTTTACCTCAGCTCACCGAGTAGCGGTGTGATTCAGGAGGTCAGCGGCCCATCGGGTTCGGGCACAGCGGTCGTCGTCGACGACGGCTCAATCCTCGCGCAATCCGGCAGTCCATTTAGCAGCAGCAATATTTCGGGACCCTA
>JAWOLO010000488.1:0-3975 GCA_033853375.1 Terriglobia bacterium | reverse complement strand
AGCTTCTCTTCCGTGGGCAGGTCGTAAGCCACGTCGAACGTATGGCTTTCCTGCTGGTAATAGGAAAGCTCTTTCTGCGACCAGGTTTCGAGTTCGTAATGCGAGATGAGGTTGCGGCCTTCGAGGTCCGCCAGTTGCGGAACGGCGGTGAGCAGATCGTTGTCGGTGACGACAAAAATCTTGTAGTGCGGCGCCTTTTTCGTGTTCACGGCCGCCAACAGAAAGCGCGAGGTGTCGTGGCCCGCGCGCGCTTCGCGCCCGCGCAAATATTCGAAGCGCAGGAACGCTTCAAGCTGGTCGTTAAAGGTGGCGACTTCCGCCGCAGGCACGCCAGGTGTAAACGGAACGACCAACTGCTTGTTCTTCACGGCGGTGACTGGAAGCTTCGGGCGCGCGGAAGCCGGCATATCCAGGGGCCACAGGCGGTAGTCGGTGTAGCCGCAAGCGGCAAAAGCCAGCAGTCCGGCGGCAAGGCACAGCACATATCGGAGCAGTTTTTGAAGGAATTTCTTTACCGACATGGCTTAGCCTCCTCTCTGTGTAGATGCTCTGTCAATGGATCGTTGCTTCCTGCAATGGCATCCTTCACGGTCGAGGGAAAAGCATCCGAATAGCCGCCCGTCTCGATGGTAGGCCGAATCTTTAGGTGATTGATACAAAAAGACTTACAAATTACCGTTTCTGTCATCAGGGACCGAGGGCAGTTTGTGGGCGTGTCTAGATTACCACAATGCGGGGAACCGTGCTCTCAGGCGCACGCTTGCGGCACACCAGAAACAAACCAGGAGCTTGGACATTTGGCGTGGCGAGTGGCACACAGCCAGCGTTGGGGGGGTCCGACATGGGTCAGCTCGCGAGCCGCAATGAACGCGGAAGGAGCTTTGACTCTACGCTGTGGCCGTCGCGCCTTTCTCGGCGGTTTCCACGGTATAAACGACCACGGCCTTCTTACCGCCCTTTGCCGCCGTCGCGTGGATCGAGCGCAAGTTGACACCTTTTTTCTCGAGCGCTGCCAGGCACTGCGCCAGCGCGCCGGGCTTGTTCGCCAATTCATACTGCTCTGCAGGCGTCTCCTGGTACGCAATATTGGCGGCATCCAGCGCCTTCTTGGCTTTCCTGGGATCTTCGGCGACAAGCTGAAGCGTCCCCGTTGTCCCGTGCGCCGTTCCCAAGAGCGCCAGAATGTTCACCTTCGAGTCCCCTAGTACTTTCGCGATGCGTGCGACGGCGCCGGGCTGGTTGTCGATGGAGATCGTGAATTGCTTGGTTTTGGCCATGCCGCACCTCCTTTGGCCGGGATTATACGCTTACTGCGCCTCAGCGGCCGAGACGCGGCTAGATTTGCTGGCCTTTCCAGCGTCCGCGACGGAAGAGAAGAATTCCAGCCGCGGCGATAGCGCATTCCGCGATTACGATGGAAATGTACACGCCTCTCGCGCCCATGTGTATGGTGATGGCAAGAAGATAAGCCAGCGGTATCTCCAGCATCCAAAAACCGAAGAAATGGACATAGGTCGGCGTCACAGTGTCGCCCGCACCATTGAAAGCCTGGAGCATCACCATTCCGTACGCATAGCCAATGTTCCCGTAACTCAGAATCCGCAGGCAGGTTGCTGCCAACGGCACGACCACCGGATCGTTGGTGAACAGGCGAACGATCGGCGTGGCAAACAACAGGAAGATTACGCCGATGATGCCAAGAAAAAGCATGTTGTAAAAACCGGTGCGCCAGACGGAAATCTGCGCGCGCTCGGGCTGCCTCGCGCCAAGGTTCTGACCGACAAGCGTTGCTGCAGCATTGCTCAAACCCCAGCTCGGCAAGATCACGAAAATCAAAATTCGAATGGCAATCGTGTAGCCCGCCAGCGCCGCAGAGCCGAAGACGCTCACGATCCGCACGAGTCCGATCCAACTCGTATGCGCAATGGCGAATTGCAGAATGCCCGTCAACGAGACGCGCAGCAAGCGCAGCAGGACTTGAAAATTGACGTGAATCTGCTGGCGCAAAATGCGAATGCGTTCCGTGCCGCGTAGCAGGCGATAAAACTGATATAACACGCCGATGCTGCGGCCCGTAAAGGTGGCTAAAGCCGCGCCGGTCACGCCAAGCTTCGGAAATGGTCCCCAGCCGAAAATCAAGCATGGGTCGAGTACGAGGTTAATGATGTTCGAAACCCACAGCAGCCGCATGGCGATCGCGGCATCGCCCGCACCGCGAAAGATGGCGTTGTTGAGGAACAGCATCATGATGACGCCGCCGCCACCAAGAGCGATGCGCGCGTAACCGGAACCCACGCGGATAATTTGCGGCGATGCCCCCATAAGCCGCAGCAGTTCCGGCGCATAGAGCAAACATGGCACACCCACGAGCACAGAAATCGTAAGCCCGATGATGATGGCCTGAACTCCTGCGACGGCGGCCGCTGCAGGATCTTTCTCTCCAATGCGCCGCGCGACCATAGCGGTGGTCGAGAGGCTCAGTCCCAGCCCAATCGCAAAGATCAGGCTTAGCAGCGACTCCGTGAGGCCGACGGTGGCCACGGCGTCCGCGCCGAGGCGGCCAACCCAGAACACATCCACAACCGCAAACAGGGACTCCAGCACCATTTCCAAAATCATCGGAATGGCGAGCAGCAGGATCGCGCGGTTGAGGCTGCCGGCGGTGAAATCCTGATGCGAGCCGCGCAGCGCTTCGCGGATGGAACTCCAAATCGGCGGTGAAGGTGCCGCCGGAACGATAACTTGTTCAGCCGACATAAGAACCTAAACTCTCTGCGTCAGCGCGCGTGAAATTCATGGCGCCAACACGGTTACGGAAAGGATTGGTAGAAGACCGGGGAAATCAAAATCCGCGGGAGCGGATTACAGCATTCGAGGAATTCGCGGGGTAAACATCTTCACTTCCTTGGCGCTGCCCCGGCGCAACGAGAACATCCGCATTCCAACATCGCGTGGGCGATTCTTGCGTTGGACGCATTGTATCCTGAATCTGCGCGTTTTAGCCAGCGAAATCGGACCGTCCAGCGTAACTCGTGTTTGAAGTGAAATTGCTCGGTGGTGGAGTCAGGCCGCCGCGATGCGGCGGATCAAATCTTCCTGCTCGAATTTGGATTCAGCCCCAATAGTGAAGGCGTCCAGCAGATCCAGAGAAAGAGCGTAGCGTAGCGCTTCGTCCTGCCGGTTGCGCAACTCGCCCTGGCCAAGAATTTTCATCCCCACAATGGCGTGACCATTGGCGCGCATTTCGCGCGTCACGCTTACGACGGTGTCTGGCGCGGCATCCATGTAGGCGCCAATCGGATTGATGCGCACCAAATGAACTTGTACCCAGGGCGACTTGGCGGCCGCGCGCAGCGCTTCGATGCTGTGGCACGAGCAGCCGTGCGCCCGGATGATGCCCTTTTGCTTGGCTTCTTCGAGCACATCCATGACTCCGCGGAAGCGCTCGGTCCAGTCGCCCTCCGTTAGGCAATGCATCAGGCAAATGTCGATGTAGTCGGTTCCGAGTTCGCGGCGGAAGCGCTCGAGGTCAGCGCGAGCTGTCGCTGCATCGCGAGCCCAGGTCTTGGTGAGGACGGTGACTTTGTCGCGCGGCACGTGCTTCAGCGCTTCGGCAACGTGAGGATGGCTGCCGTAGGAATCCGCGCTATCGAAAAATCGCAGCCCGTGGTCATAGCCGTTCAGAAGCAGGTCCGAGAGACCCTTGATGCCAAGGGCGGTCTGGTGGGAATGGTGTCCGCTGCCGACCGTTCCAGTCCCCATCGCCAACCGGCTGGTTTGGATGCCCGTGCTCCCTAGCGTGACGGTATCGGAAGCACTGAACTTGCGGGAGAGGGCGGGCAGCGCAAACGTTTGGTTCGCAAGCGTCTTTGGATGGAGCCATGCCGCGCCGGCAGCGTATGCTGCCCGGCGCAGAAATTCACGCCGTTTCATGGGGCCTCCTCGCCAGCCGGGATTTCGGACAAGCTTACCCTC
>JAWOLO010000487.1:0-3936 GCA_033853375.1 Terriglobia bacterium | reverse complement strand
GTCTGGATGAGGTTTTCGACGTCGCTTGCGCAGGCCACTTCGCAATCGGGATATTTCAGGTGCAGCGGGCAGCGGTAGCAATAGGCGTTGACGGCGTGCGAGATGCCAACGCCGATCACTCCGCCTTTGCGGTAATTCGCGTGGGCGGTGACGCCTTTCGCAAGCGCCGAGCCGCCGGAGTAGGCGTGCCGCAGCGCCACTACGTCAAAATTTCCCGTGGACATGCGCGCGAGGAGAATCGCGGCTTCGTTGGCTTCCGTGCCGGAGTTGGTGAAGAAGCTTTGCTTCAGATTGCCGGGAGTAATTTGCGCGACTTTTTCGGCGAGCGCGACAATGTGCTCATTGGGATAGAGCGTGGAAGTGTGCTGCAGGCGGTTCACCTGCGCGGCGACCTTGGTCGAGACTTTCGGATTGCAGTGACCCACGGAGACGGTGAGGATGCCGCCGAAAAAGTCGAGATACTTGTTGCCGTCGAGGTCCCAGAGGTATTGCATCTCGCCGCGGTCGGCGACCAGCGGCTGCTGGAAGTAGTTGGTGACCGAGGGCCAGAGGTATTTCTTGTGCTTGGCGACAATCTCGTCGCTGCGCGCGCTGCGCGCGAGTTTGGATGCGGGAACGGAATGAGCAGGAGTGGTCATGGACGATTCCTTGCGTAGATTTGATATGTCGAGTGTACGACAAGGAAGTGGGAAGTGGCGAGTGGCCCCTCGAAGCTCTCCTCGGAAGTCGAGACAAGTGAGGTAAACGAGTAGGGAGAAAGAAAGCAGAGGAATAAAAAGGGATAGAGGATCGGAGCCAAGCTCGTGAAACTGTGCGGTCAGCGGAGCAGGATACTTTTCTTTGGACGCTGCGTGCTGTATACGTAAGGGCTCATCTTTTCCGCAGGAGTGTGCGAGTGAACAGGAGCAGAGCCCTTCTTTTCGAACTGTCCGTTGTCTTTGTCGTTTCTTTCCATCTACTGCTTTCCAGCGGCCTATGCGCGCAGGAGCGGGAGGAGCCTGGAAAGCCGATTGGCAAGGTCTCCGTCGTCGGGAATCTGATCTTGATGGAGCTGGATGAAGGCGCACTTGGGCACGAAAACCTCTTCGACCTGGGCCGGCATAGCCTTCGCTTCACGCCGACGCGCGAAGGATACCGCGTGGAAAATTTGCCGCTGCAGTGGGACGCGGACTTCGGCCAGAAAATCACCGAGCCTCATGTTGCGCTGCACAACTTCTCTTTTCCGTTTTCCGGGAAGAACTGGGATGCGTTCACCGTTGGCGTTACGGGATCGATTCGGTTTGGCGAGCCCGAAAATCCGCCGGGCTTTGGGATGGGCCCCGGTCCCGCACCGCGTGATCCAGGCGGCATTACGATTGGGCGCTTCGACCCTTTGAGCGAAGCGGCAGGGAACCTGGTCAACACCGTTCCCGCAATCTGCGTGTTTTTCAAGCCGCGCATGTCGGGCGATCGCTACGTAAAGGAGCTTGCGGATCGCGTGGTGGTGACCTGGGACGTGACCGAACCATATGGCAACATTCAGGACTTTACCTGGACGAAGACGATCAACCGGTTCCAGGCGGTGCTGCACAAAGACGGTGTGATCGAATTTTCCTACGATCAGCTTGCGGCGAAGGATGCGATCATCGGCGTCTATCCACTGATCTCTGGGGAGGCGGAGAAACCGCTGGGCACACTTTCCGCCGCGAAGCATTCTTCCGCAGCGGCTCATCTCGACGTACAAAAGTTAAAACTTTCGGTCGTGGGCGGGATATTGCTGAAGGCCACGTTTGAAACGGCCGGTCCGGTGTTGCCTGCGGGAGATCCGGGCGTCGCAGGGATTGGCTATCGCGTCTATTTTTACGCTCACGCGCCTGCTCCTGAATCTGCAAGCGCCCCTGCTCATGCCGATGCAGTGTGGACGATTCGCGGCTTTGCGCCACGAAATCGTGGCAATGGCGGAGGGTCGCGTTACTTTGCATTCGGCGAAGGCGCGTCGCGCGCGGTGAAGACGAGCGGCAACACGATTTCAGTGCAAGGAATTTTGCCCCCTGCGCTTCGCAGAGCCAAGCAGATTTACGTCTCGGCTGATGCTTCAGCCTCCGGTTCGGAAGAGCCGGTGGCGCAGATCTCCGCGAAATCGGTGACACTAAGCGGCATTCACAACCCGGAACTACATTTGTCTACTCTCACGCCGCAGGACGGTCCATTCCCTGTGCTCTATGAAGCTTTCCACTATTACGCGCTGCCAAATCCTCGCGACTTGAGTTGTACGGTGATCAAAAGTCTCGGCGACAACTTCGATTTTCTGCCGTACTACTCGGATTTTCGTGTCGACAATCAGGAAGCAGGGACTCCAAGCAACGGGCCGCTCGGAGCAGTGGGGGGCGCGGTCACGGGGATCGGCGCGAAGCAGAGGGGACTCGAGTCGTACTGCACGCCGGGCCGCTTCCAGTGGGGATTCGTTCAACCCGTGTACGTCGGCTCGAACCAGATGCAGGAGCGGCCACCCGCGGACGCGCCAGTGGGCACGGACCACGACATTACGTTTTACCAGCAGCAACTCGCGGAGATTTCGGCGGACGGAAAGATGCCTCCGTACATGTACGCGATGTCGCAGATCGCGCACGAAATGGGCCATCGCTGGGCCGCGTTCGTTTCGGCAAAGGTGGGAGACGAAGCGATTCCGCTTGGCCCGGTCCACTGGGCGAGAGGATTGCAGGCGCGCGTGGCGTTCCCATATAGACGGCCGACGGAAGCGTCCATCATGGGAGGAGGCGTCTGGCAAGACAATTTTGACGGCACATACTCACAGCTAGATGACGATTATTACGTGCCCGCGACGGGCTGGTCGTACCTCGATCTTTATTTGATGGGTTTGGTTTCCGCCGCGGAAGTGCCGGACTTTTTTGTTCTGCGCAATTTCGTTCCCACCGGGAAAGATGTGAATGGGCATCCGATTTTCAAGGCGGAGCGGACCAAAGTTACGATTCAAGACGTGATCGCGGCGGAAGGTCCGCGATTGCCGGGTGTGGACAAATCACAACGCGAGTTCAACACGGGATTTGTAATTATCGTTCAACACGGCGAAAAACCAAGTCCCGAGCTAATTGAGCGAGCTGAAGGGATTCGCAAACAGTGGATTGAATATTTTTCGATCACCACCGGGCACCGCGCGTCCATGGCGGCGAACCCTCGCTGAGACGCCTGTTGGTTGACACCAAATCATCTGGACATTGGCGAGTCATGTATCTTCCCGGCGCGTTTACGCGAACATGGCGAGGGCGTTAGGCTTTTTCGGCTGAGCGGCGAAGGACGCGGTCAAGAATTTCAAGAAGGGAGTCATGAGGCGGAAGCGCTCGACGATTTGTTTATACAGCGCAGTGGAGGTAGCAAGGCTCGGCGGAAGTTCCTTATACAGAATGTAGTATTTGTAGCGCAGCAAGTCGGCTGCGGGATGGTCGGCGGCGAAGCCGCGAGGAACGCGCGAGAGTTGCGCGCCTTCTAAGCTGCCAAGCAGCTTGCGAACCGGCGGCGCATTGAGAATACGGCGAAACTCTTCGTGGCGGTCGGCGATGCGCTGGCGAATGGCCAGCAACTGTGGCGCTTCGGGCATGTAAACGCCGCCACCTACAGCGACCGACTTGTGCGAGATGGCGAAGTAATAGCCACCTTGGTGATGCGGCGTGCCGCGCTGGCGGAAGGTGGCAGCGATTTGCTCTTTGTAAGGCTTCTTGTCCTTGCTGAAACGAATGTCGCGATAGATGCGAAAGATGGCCTTGTCCGGGTCGGTTTCGTATTCGGGAGCAAAATCGCGCAGAGCGAGGTTCAGCGCATCGACGAGCTGGCGCATCGGCTCTTTGACTTTTTCTTCAAAGAGCGGCTTGCGCGGCAAAAACCAGTCCCGATGGTTGTTGCGCGCGAGGCCACGAAAGAATTGCAGAGCTTCTGGCGGGA
>JAWOLO010000486.1:0-2571 GCA_033853375.1 Terriglobia bacterium | reverse complement strand
AAGGCTCCCGGCAGGCATGCGCGCCGCCGTGGCAAACTTGGTGTCAATCAGAAGATTGATCTGCCCAATCCCAATTCCAAACAGGCGTGGCAGCATCAAGCGCGCCACTTCTTGAATCGCCGGGTGCGAGAAGGAAATCCCAAAACTGAACTTCATTCCCCTTTGCACCAGGCTGGGAACCTGAATCAGAAACTGTAAAACCCCTCCGACAAGCACTCCCACGGCGATCGAAGTGGCCGCATCCTTGAAGTGGTGCCAGACAATCCCTATCGAAAAGAGAATCATCGCAATGTTCAGCACAACCGGCGTAGCCGCGGGCAATCCAAAAATATGAAAGCAGTTGAGGATTCCCATGGCTAGAGCCGCCAAGGCGATGAAAAACAGATAGGGAAAAATAATTCGGTTCAAATCCACCGCCTGGTCTCGCGCCACGTTGGCGCCCGAAAACAAGTTAACTACTGCCGGTGAAAAGACCATTCCCAAGATGGTGATTACCGCCGCAACCAATGCGAGCGTCCAGAACAGCCGGTTCGCGAAGTCCCAGACCTCTTCCTTGCTTTTCTCCTGCATGTAGCTCGAGAAAACCGGGATAAAGGAAGCCGTCATCGAACCTTCCGCAACCAGCCTTCGAAACAGGTTTGGAATGCGGTAGGCTAGGACGTAGGCATCGGCGGAGAGCGTGGTCCCCAGCAGCAAAGTAATGCGCTGGTCACGCACGTAGCCGAGTACTCGGCTGACCACAGTGACCAAGGAGATGATCGAGGCCGATTTGAGGATATGCTTCTTATCGGTCAAAGGGCGGTGCTCCTGAGCCCTAACCCCATTAGAAACAATAAGTTGACAGGAAAAGCGTGCTTAACATAACATACATTTTCCCGATTGGCAAATTTGCGATTTTACCAGCCCGGAGCGGCCGATTTTGAAAGCCAAAACTCCAGCCTCGACCCACAAGAAAGTCGTCCTTGTACTTGGCGACAAAAAGCCTATCCGCGGCTACCTCAATCCCTCTCGCCTAGGCCAACTCGATCTCATTGACGTGCTCACGCCCGACGGGGAGCACATGGAAATTCCCCTTCTGAAAATCCGTTCCATCTATTTCGTGCGCGACTTTTCCATCGACTTCGAGCCCGAGCGCAAGGCCTTTCTGAGCCGTCCCAAACTGGACGGCTTGTGGGTCAGGCTCCGCTTCAACGACGGCGACACACTCGAAGGCGTAATTCCCAACGATCTGCTCTCCCTGCTGGACAACGGCTTGCAGATCACCCCTCCCGACTTGAATTCTGCAACTGACCGCATCTTTGTGCCCCGCGCCGCGCTCGCCGAAGTCACGGTCCTCGGCGTCGTCGGCATCGCCCGGCGCAAACCAGCCGCCGCTGCCGCAGTGGCCGCCGCTCAGCCCCGCCTTTTCAACGAGTAAGTCTTAGCCGCCCCTGCTCTGCGCGTATCCCGCGCTATCTTTGTTCTTTCTTTTTCCTTAAACTTTTGAACCTTGAACACGTTAACTTTCTTCCCTGTCTTTTTGAGGAGCCTTCCCCATGAAACTCGCCGAACTTGCCCAAAAGCTGGGTTGCCGCCGCGAGGGCCCACCGGACCTCGAAGTCCGCGGTGTCGCGGGAATCGAGCATGCCGGTCCTGACCACGTCACCTTCATGGCCAACCGCAAGTATTTTTCTCTGCTCAAGACCACTCGCGCGGCGGCCGTGCTGCTCGAAGAAGGGGTGACCATCGAGCGTGACCCCTCCCAACCTCCGCTCGCTGCCTTGCGCTCCAGCAACCCCTATTTGGCGTTCGCCCACGCTCTCGAACTCTTCTACCAAGCGCCGAAGTACGCTCCAGGCATTCACCCCACCGCTGTCATCGCGAAAACGGCCAAGGTTGGCGAAGGCGCGCACATCGGACCGTATTGCTACATCGACGAAGAAGCCGAGATCGGTCGCAAAGCCGTCCTGCATAGCTTTGTCACCATCTACCGTGGCGCCAGGATCGGCGACAATTTTGTCGCCCACGCACATTCCGTCGTTCGCGAGCACTGCCGCATCGGCAACCGCGTCATTCTGCAGAACGGCGCAATCATCGGCGGCGACGGTTTCGGTTTTGCCAAACAGCAGGACAACGCGTGGTACAAGATGGTCCAATCCGGTCCTGCGGTGCTCGAAGATGATGTTGAGGTGCAATCCAACGCCTGCGTCGACCGTGCCACTGTCGGCGAAACGCGCATCCGGCGCGGTGCCAAACTCGACGACCTCGTGCTCGTCGGCCACGCTTCTCAAGTCGGCGCCAATACCCTGCTTTGCGGCCAGGTTGGCCTTGCCGGTTCCACGAAAATTGGCGACAACTGCATCCTAGCAGGGCAAGTAGGAACGGCTGGCCACCTAGCGGTCGGCGACGGCACTGTCATCACCGCGCAGAGTGGTGTGCCCAATGACGTCCCCGCGCATTCCCTCTATTCCGGCTATCCTGCGGTCGAGAACCGCCAGTGGCTCAAGATGATGGCCGCCCTCAATCAGCTCCCTGAACTGCAGAAGCGCGTGCGTGACCTCGAATCCGAAGTCCAACGGCTTAAAGGTCACT
>JAWOLO010000485.1:0-2875 GCA_033853375.1 Terriglobia bacterium | reverse complement strand
TAGGGATAGATGAAGTAATTGAGAGGCCCACCTTTTTGGTCCGAGGAGAGGTCAATATCACGGCCATAAGTGAAGAAGACACGGTTGGCGTCATGGGCGCCGAAGAAATAGTCTCGCTTGGAAGGAGTTTTCCAGGCTTCCGAGGCATCCACAGGAACCCAGCCAACGCCGGGAAGGTAAAACTCGGCCCAGCAGTGATACCCGGGGATTTCCCCTTCCGACTTGTCCGCGGGCAGCGGGAACCCGATTTCGAAGCGCGCAGGAATGCCCGAGGAACGCATCATGCCAATGAGTAGAGAATGGAAGTCGGTGCAATTGCCGCGCTTGGAAGTGCAAGCCCAGACGGCGTCGCCGCGCCCCCAGCCTTCGCCGGACTTGTCATAGCGAAGGGTTGCCACGATGTAGTCGTAGATGTGGCGAGCTTTCTGGAGAGTGGTGGTATCGCCGGCAGTGTGTTCCCTGGCGAGATCAGCAATCACACCGCTGAGCGGAACGAGTTTGTCCGGTTCCAGATAGCGTTGCAGGTCCGGATTGAGGGAATTAGAGGCGGCACGGAGGGGAACGGCGTCCAACGAGACCAAATGCTCGTGGCGAATCGCGGTGAAGCGAACAATGACGTCGAAGCCGGAGGCGGACTGCCTAGGCGAGGGAGTGAACTCGGCAAACGCATTGCCGTATTGCGGGTCGCGGTCCTGCCTATGGGGCACAGGGCTTTCGATGTGCAGGGTTCGAATTTCCTGGTAGCCATCGGGTTGTGGAAGCGGAATCCAGAGATGAGTGGCTGCCGCAGAATCAGATAAGGGAGGGAAATGAACCTGGTAGGTGAATTCGAACGAGCGCGTAACTGCTTCATGCGATTCCGCAGGTATGCGATGGGCAAAAGTGGAAAAAACAGCGACGGCCACAAGAACGAGGGCGAGGACGAGCGTGAGAATGAAGCTGAAGCGAGACATCCGAGACTCCAGCGTGGAGATTTCGGCAGAGAACGGACGGCAGAAACTATACTTACCGGCATAAGGAAACTCAAGCACGGCTTCCGGAGGGCGGAGTTGCCAAAGGCATGCGAGAAACGTTCGTCTCTTTCGGTCCGTCTAACGCGGAGGTGAAATGTTGCACTTGGAAAGGTGCTGCTGCATACTCGCGGCGCGCCAGCGCCCGCATGTCCCCCGGGGAGCTTGATTCAGAAAAAGGGGAGGAGACTTTATGAGACGGTGGGTCTCCCGTCACCGTTTCGTGGTGATTCTGCTGGCCGTTCTTGTTTCGACTCTACCCCAGCAGGGATTCGCGAAACTACGGCCTTCACCTGGTGGAGATGCGCCGCCGCCTCAGAACCCGGCGCAGCAACCGGTTTCCAGCCAAACTCCGGCCACTGCTCCCACCACTCCGGAGCAGACCAAGACCGAGCAATACACTCTCTCGCACGAAAAGTACGAAAAGGCGGTGGCCTACTCGCGCGCGGGCTACACGCTCTACTTTGTGTCCTATATTCTTGGCGGCATCTTTCTCTTTCTGATCCTGCGATTGGGGATCGCAGCACGCTTTCGAGACCTTGCGGAAAGCGCCAGCGAAAAACGCTGGGTGCAGGGACTGGTATTTGTTCCCCTGCTTTTTCTCTTGGTGGATGTGCTTGAACTTCCGGTGCGGATATATTGGCACCGCCTCTCGCTGCATTACGAACAATCGGTACAAGGCTGGGGCTCGTGGTTCTGGGACTGGACCAAGGAAGAGCTGGTCAGCTTCGTCATTGGAATCATCTTGGTGCTGACTTTGTATGCCGTCATGCGCTTCAGCCCGCGGCGATGGTGGCTGTACTTCTGGTTTCCAGCAGTCCTGATTCTGCTCGTGATCGTCGTGATCATGCCCCTGGTCATCGATCCGCTGTTCAACAAGTTCGAGCCACTCGGCCAACAGCATCCCGAGTTAGTCGTTTCCATCGAGAAGCTGACAAAGCGAGCGGGCGTCCCCATTCCGCCGGAACGCATGTTCCTGATGGTGGCGAGCCGGAAAACAAATCAGATCAACGCGTACGTGACCGGTTTGGGAGCGTCCAAGCGCGTGGTTATCTGGGACACTCTGATTCAAAAGACGTCGAAGGACGAAACCCTCTTTGTCATCGGCCACGAACTCGGCCATTACGTGCTCGGACATGTGCTGAAAGGCTTTCTGCTGGGGGCCGCGGGGCTCCTGATAGCGTTCTACCTGCTCTTTCGGGGACTGCACTGGGCGCTCGACCGGTGGGGCCGCGAGTGGAAAATTCTGGGCGCGGAAGACTGGGCCTCTCTTGCCGTGCTTTTGTTGCTCCTGCAAATTCTGCTCTTTTTCTCATCGCCAGCCATCAACTGGTTCAGCCGGATGCAGGAACATGCCGCCGATGTGTACGGGCTGGAAGTAATCCATGGCTTGGTGCCGAATTCGGCGGAGGTTGCGGCGCACGCCTTCCAGGTTCTTGGTGAACTGGATTTGTCCGATCCGAATCCGCCGGCGTTCATTACCTTCTGGTTGTACTCGCATCCGCCGGTGGCGGACCGCCTGGTATTCGCTCACACTTACGATCCCTGGTCGAAAGGGGAGCCGCCAAAGTATGTCAAGTGACGTGCGGCAAGCTGCTCAGGGTTTTGCGTGGCGTGCGGGAGCATGCCGGCGCGCAAACGCAGCAACCTTGTGCCGGTTTCCGCAGACCGTCATCGAGCACCAGCGCCGGCGGTGGGTGCGAGAAGTATCGTAGAAGAACAACCCGCATTGCGGATTGGCGCACAAGCGCAGGCGCGCGTGCGGACCTTCCGCGATGATTTCAGCGGCCGAACGCGCCACTGTGGCTAACAGCCAATCCAGGCCGCTTTCGCTTGCAACGAACTGAATTTCCCAATCATGGTCC
>JAWOLO010000484.1:0-24164 GCA_033853375.1 Terriglobia bacterium | reverse complement strand
ATTGTTTCTTCCCCTCAGATTAAGTCAGCACCGACTGCGGCAGATCATCGGCCTAAAGCGTAAACGAAGAGCGTTAAGTTAGCGCTGCAACGTCAAGCTGACAGAATGGCGCAAGTGAGTCAGTGATTCGGGTCACAGCCACCTGCGGCTAAGCCGGCCAACGGATTCCCGTCCCAACTCATTCAGACACATCATAAAAACCCGACAGACAGTCTCAGCTTCTTTAGAAGGCAGCCGTTTGGGCCGCCTTCCCGGATGAATGGGAAGTCTTTTCAAGTGGCATTCTGGTCCGATTTCGCAGTGCGGCCTCATATTGGGCAAGCTGGCGCTCGATGCATTCTTTCTTTTCCTGCAGGCCTAGCATCTCTTTACGATAGCGCTTCAGGAAATAGTCGATCGTCTCGACGCGAATCTTGATCGAGGCCACCGGTTTGTTTTCGTCGAGGTCTTTGAAACAGAAGTAAGGCGTGCCGGACTGCTCCACAATGCGTTGGACAACCGTATAAATAGGCGCGTCATGACCGCACTTGAAGCTGGAGATCTCGACGGCCACGAGGTTCGGGTGACGGGCAGTGAATTTGGCTGCCCAGATCTTCATGCTGCTGCTGGCGGCAGTCGCTGTCTTCCACACATCCGAGATATCCAGCGGATTGCTGATAATGCCGGCGCGCACTTCGTCACCGAACAATCGTTCCAGCAAATCCTCATCGAGTGGCAGCGTGCTTTGCGAGAACACGGGATAGCCCAATTTCTGAAACTCTTCCAGGATGCCGTGGTTCAGGCCGGGGTCGTGATGGTAGGGCCTGCCCAGCATGACCACACCTAAGCGCTTTTCTCGCCACAGCAGGTCAAGCGCTTCACGAGCGCGCTTTCGGATCGAAGACTCGTAATCCTGCAACGCCGCAAAACCTGCGTTGACTGCTCGTTCGTTCTCCTGTTCCGAAAGGCCCAACAACGGTGCCCAGCAACGGAACATCTGCCGCGCGAAGAGTTTCCGGTCCGACAGGTTCACCAGTGGATGCAAATACTGGATGCCATGCTGAGCGAACACGTCGATCTCTTTAGTGTAGGCCGCTTCGACCGTTTCCGGCGTTACCGCAACGGTGGGACAAGCGTTGCATGCTCTCGTCCTGACCAGCGGCGAACAAAGAACATCAAACATCGGCAAAAAAATGGCTTGGAGCGGCTTGTGCATGTGCTTCGTGTAGATTAGGTTGTGAAAATGTGCGATGGTGATCTTGGATGGAAAGCACGGGTCGATGGAACCGCGGCTCGAGCCGCTGCGGTACATCTCATCAGTCGTAAAGTCTGAATAGACGATGTTTTCGGACTTCACCCCCAGACTCTCGAGATAGGTGCTGAAGAGAGGCGCGTACGCATACATATTCAAAACGCGCGGGATGCCGATGCAAAGGTTCGTCCTCTGGTTCATAAGTGGGATGCGAGCGCGGACTGACTTCCGCCAAGCGGAATTGGGCGTGGGATCGGCAACCAGTTTGGGAAAGCGGGACTTCCACACTTCGTGCGCGGCAAGGTCAACAAGGTTTGGGTTGGCGGCCCTGATGGCATCCAAACCTGTCTTGATCTCTCGCATGCTACTCAAATCTTCGACGCCGCCTTTCTCGCAGCTGGCAATAATCATCCGTTGCTCGCCAGGCCGGAGCGTCACCTTCGAAGGGAACGACGGCGGCACCCACGTTTCTGCGTTGCCTGTGCGCACATCCACAAAGGTTCGCAGGCAAGCGTTCTTGCAGAAGTGACAGCGCGTTTCTTCACTGCATGTGGTGCGGTAGACGATCTCCCGCACGGCATCAAGACCAATGAAGGTTGTCTGGTGCCCTTGCCGCCACAACTCCACCGCTTCGAGCGCCGCACCGATCGCTCCTGCCTCTGCACAGTGAGGATGCACGAGAATCTCCGGCTCCCGCCCCGAGTCCACAAAATGTTCGCAGAGAAAATCCACTTCGGCTTTCACGACTGCCAGATTGTTTTGCGTTCCGCCTTGTAGGACAAACCGTGTGCCAAGGTTGGCTACGTTGGGCACATTGGCGACATAAAGGAAGACATTCTTTGGCAATACAGCTGCCAGACCCGCCAGAATTTCTTCCGCGCGCCAACCCTGCCTCTGGAAACTCACGATGTCCGATTGCAAGAACACGGCACAGCCATAGCCAAATACCGGCATGGCTCTTCCGGAGAAAGCAACTCGCGCATAGTCTTCGACGGGCACTCCGAATCCCTCAGCAGTGGATTGCAAAAAATAACCATTTCCTGCGGAGCATTGGGTGTTCAAACGGAAGTCCTGGATACGGCCATTGCGCAATATGATGATCTTAATGTCTTGCCCACCGACATCTACGATACAGTGCGGATCCGAGCAAAACCTTAAGCCGGATTTGGCATGCGCAACGGTCTCTACAAGTGCCGAGTCCGCGTGCAACACATCCCGTAAGATGTCCTTTGCGTAGCCGGTCGTGGCGAGGCCCAGCACTTCGAGACGTGCGCCCTGGGACTCGACTTGGTGGCGGAGGGTCTCGAAGATCTCCTTCGTGTCCTGGATCGGATTCCCTTGTGAGAGTTGGTAAGCCTTGCAGAGCAAATCTCCTTTTTCCGATACGAGCACCGCTTTCGTGGAAGTGGATCCTCCGTCCAAGCCGATGAACGCACGAACCCATTCTCCTGAATGAAATTTCGCCGGGACGAAAGGAGGACGGGAATACTTTTCCCCGAACTGACTCAGCTCATCTGTTGATGCTACCAACCCGCGCATTCCCGATACGGACTTCTCCTTCTGCCTCCCTTCGAGCAAATAATGCTTCAGGCATTCCGTCCCCACGTAACGACCAGCTTCTTGGCTTTCCTGCCGCCCGAACTCCACCGCGCCAATCGCCGCGAAGTACAACGCATTCTCAGGCACCTTGATGAGGTCTCTAGGTTTTACTCCTAGCGGAAGTCGAACCTGGCGCTCTTTCCACAGCAGCGGGATGTTGTGTTCCCAAGCCTCGCGCATTCCACGAATGAATGCGTTTGGCCCTCCCAATAACAAGACATGGGGATACAAGGTGTTGCCGCGCGTCAATACGGTGAGATTCTGCAGAACAATCGCGTCGAAAAGGGAAGCCAGCAATTGATCGGCGGGGATCCCTTGTTTCTGCAAACTGTTGATGTCTGTCTCGGCAAAAACGCCGCATTTCCCGGCTACGCGGTGCAACTTAATGCCGTGATAGCCTTGATTGCAGAGCTCCGCGAAGGGAATTTTCAGTTTCGCAACAATCTTGTCGATCACGGCGCCGGTCCCCCCGGCGCACTTGTCATTCATGCTGGGAATCTTTTTCTTTCGTCCGCCGTTCGCGTCTTCTTTGAAGACAATAATTTTTGCGTCCTGCCCGCCCAGCTCGATGACCGAATTCACTTCGGCGTGCAGCTTCTCCACCGCAAGGGCGACTGCGTTCACCTCTTGGACGAACTTGGCCCCAATCATGGAAGCGAGCGAATTCCCGCCAGATCCGGTTATGAAAACGCGAGCATTTTCGGGAACAAGGCCAGCTTCTCTTTCCATCCGTTCCAGAAACTCCAGAACTTTTTCCGGCTGACGAGTTTCGTGCCGTTGGTAGTCCTTCCAGATGATTTGATCGGTCCGTGAGTCGACAACGATTCCTTTCACGGTTGTGGAACCGACATCCAACCCAACCAAATATGTGTTTTCTTCTCCGGCCGTCATACTCTTACTGTTGTCAAGCGTACTTTGCCCCTCATGAGATCGTTTGCGTGCAGGACAAAATTTGCAGCGATGCCGGTCACGCCATCCCGGCGCGGAACCCGGTACAGCGGACTGCGCAATTGAGGATGGTCCGCTACGTAGTTCCGCACGTCGTCCAGCTTCATCCGTGAATCTTCAAGGCAGCGCTCGAATTCGGCCTTCGCCTTGGCCTTGGCTTCGCCCAGCGCCATCTGAACTCGGCTATGAGCATTCACTTCGCCCTCGCCGGCTGTCTCAATCGGCAGAAAGATCATCTCTGGGTAGCGGCTGACGACCGCGGACTGAACGCCATCCGACTGGGATGACGGCATGCAACCGAAAGGCTTCAGTGCGAGCACCATGTGACACAAGTGGTGAACGGTGTAGTAGACATTCTTTCCAACCTCAAGGTGTCCTTCCCCGCCGCGTGCCAGCGAATGATAGAAAGGATGGGCTAGTTCGGCCAACTCGCTCTGTGGAGGTAAAGGGTGCGCCACAGTACCTAAGCCCTCCACCACACGTGAATATTGCCGCCTCCAAATGCGTTCTCCAAGGGTGAGCAACAACCATTTCTTGAGATAAGGAAGCTCATTGCGTAATCGTTTTCCAAGCTGCCACCAAATCGCGTGAGGGTGCGGCGCGTCCAAGCCTTTTCTTTCGCGCGTGTTGGCTTTGGCCTGGCGCATCAAGTAGGTGACCCAATTGCCGATGGAATCGATGAGCACGTGCGCGCCTTCGCGCTCCAGGAAAGCAAACATATTAAAGTTGCCGTCGCCTTCCGTGAGCTGCGCCCAGAACTCGCCGGTGATCTTGACGACCGGCTTGACTCGTAGGTGGTCCACTTCGATCTTCCCGATGCGCTCGCGGCAATGGCGCAGTAGCTGTTCGTAGTCCTTTCCGTAGAGGTGTTGGCGGACTTTCCCGAGGGTATTCAAAGTGTCCTTCAGCTTTTTCTTCCTCTCCAGGCGTGTCCGTACCCATGCTGGCGTTTGCCGCAAGATTTCAAAGCGCTCGCGCTCGCGGAGAAAGGTAGACAAAGTGTCCATCACCTCATCGAAAACCCGATTCGTTTCTCCAGCGATGACTTCATAGGGCCGGATGTTATAGATGGCCTCGTTCACAACGTCCCCGAGGTTGAGGGCATTCAGCATGCCCATTCCAAAGTCCACGGTGAACTTCAAACCCGGCTCGCCGGATTTCGCCTTGATGCCGTCATTCTGTGAAAAGAGCAGCACGCGAAAGCCGCCGAAACCAGCGTTTTCGAGTGCCATCCGATACTCGGATTCGTACATGCCGAAGCGGCAGGGTCCGCAGGAACCAGAAGTGAAAAACACATAGTTGTCGAGAATCTCTTGCTTTCGTAATCCCCGGTCTTCCAGTCCGCGCAGATAGCGGATAAGATTGCCTACGGTGAAATAAGCGGGATTGCATTGCCCTGGATTGCCGAATTGCCTCCCGAGGTGGTAAGAGTGCAAGTCCGGATTTGGAAGGGCTTCACAGCGATAACCACTTCCCCGAAAGACCGCTTGAATGAACTTCTCGTGCTTCCAAGTTAGGCCGCCAAAAAGGATAGTGACATGGCTGCGTTCTTCCGCTGTAAATGGCCGCTCCACCGGACGCTGGAAATGGCTTGGATTGTCCAATCCCGCAATCTGAAGGAGGCGAAGCCGCTCCTTAGCCAGCAGGTCGTTGATTTCCTTGTCGCTTTGAATTTGTACCAGCTCGCTCGTTCCCATGGCGACCTTTTGCCAAACGGCCCATTCCTGCCGAGTCGCTAGATGCCACGTGCCGGGTCCGATGGCCCTCTGACTTGGACAGGTGATCAGTCAGACTTTGTTTTTTCGTAATTACCAATGATATTTAAATTCTGTTCGGTCAGAGACGTACTCTTTACTCCATTGACCGAGTCAATGTGATGCTCGATTGTAAGAATTTTCTTTCCGTAAACCTTCACGTCCACGAATGTTTCGTCTCTCACCGGAAGCCAGAAGTCGCCGATCTTTTCGTATTGGCGCACGAAATCAGCCCGCGTGATCCAGAAGGATAGTTTTTTCGCGGGATGACCAATAATTTTCACGATGGCGAAATCGTGATCATCAATCCAAACTCTTCCTTCGAAAAGATACTTGTCCTTTCGCTTGGGAATCACCTCAACCATGTAGCAGTGGTGAGCGCCGACTTCTTCGTGGCTCAGAAAATGAAAGGTATAGTTCGCCGGGGTGATGGAACTGTCGTGATGTTCTTTTCCAACTGCCGCGGAAGTCTCACTCTCGATCAGCCGGTTCAGCACTATATGGCGAACCAATTGTGACCCCTCCTCCGACGTGGTCACAAAAGTCTTCTTGTCTGGAGCAATGAATTCCATCCGCACAGTTTTTCTCGCGTGCACCTTGCCGCTCAGGTTTGTCACGGAGTACGTTCTCAGCGCGGAATATTCCTTCAACCGGGTGCTGCGAAGTTCATTCTGCCTGACCAACTCAGCGAAGATTTCCTCTCCGTTTGCGTCTGATTGAAGCGGTTTGACCGTAGCGACGTCGTCCGGAGCATCACTGCTCTGCGTGGATTGGCCAGCCGCCCGAATCTCTGCTGCCATCCCGAGAGTTAGGACCACCGTCAGAACGTGCCTTGTGATTGCGCGAAGAACGAACATGGGGACCGGCTCCTTCCTTGCCCGTCATTTGGAGATTTGGCCTTCGTTGTGAATAAGCTGTCTCAGTCATCGAAACTGCGTGCGCCGCCTTGCAGCTTGTTCTTCACCACCTGCGACCAGAGCCACTTGATGACGCGGGCGTCGTTGTAGCAGTACGCAAGGTTATGATTCAGCGTGGAAAAGCAATGCCGCTGACAGACTCTTTTCATTTGCGCTAACTGCTTCTGATCAAATTTCGGATTATCGATATTGCCCCAGTCAAAAGAGGAGGGATACATCGGGAAGCAAGGGGCGACGCTGCCATCCGTGCGGATAACGACGTTGTTCTGACCGGCGCGGCAGCCCCATTCCGCAAACCGCAATTCGCCATTGCCCTCCTGCTGAATTCCCGGCATGCCGGCGAGGAGCTCGCTCTGGTGAGCGTTGCCACTCGCTCCGTCGCCGTACCATCCGGTTTTTCTCAGGTCTAGACCGCACGACATGCGGAGGAATGCCTTCATTTCCTGGAGACGAGGTACAGAATTCACCATTTGGTAGCCAGATTGGTTCTTTTCGATCAGCCAATCAATCAGACTGTCCACTTCACGCCAATCTTCCGGGCGAATGTACGTAGGGTTGTCAAAAAGGTGCTTGAAGTGATCGTCCTGTTCGAGCATAGGAGTTTCATTGATGTGATAGTCCGTGGCAATGCGGTGGTCGTGGGCGTATTCCGTAAGCTGACGGATGTCCTCCGTGTTGTTGCGGCAGATGTTGCTATTGAAAAAAACCATGTATCCGTACACGTATTGCTTGCGCAGAATGTGTTCGAGGTTTTTTTCCGCTGGGACCAGTGCCTTTGGAAGGCCGGGCCTGAGGTCCCAGGCATCCAGAGCAAAGTTGAAAACCGCTACGCCGGCGTCGCCCAAGCGATCGGCGACCTCAGGTCGAAGCAGCCGCCCATTCGTGCCGATGTAAATCCAAAACCCCTTTTTGGCGGCGTAGTACACCACTTTGTGGACGAATTGCGGCCTGAGAAGGGGCTCGCCTCCCATCAACGCCAGGACACGGCAGCCATTCTCATGGAGCCAATCGATAGAGCGCCGGGCCACATCCTCGGTCATTCCTTTGACCCTGTTGTCGAAGGCCCAGCAATACCAACAATCCAAGTTGCACTTATACTCGGTAAAGAGGTATGCGGTGATGGGGTGAAACTCCCCGGGAAAAACGCGTGACCTGACATAAGGAAAGAGCCATCCTCGTACCTTGCGATAGATCTCTTTACTTCCCCAACTCCGTTTTCCCAGAGGAGCATCAGGTCCGGGATCGTGCACAAGTTCGGGATGCCGCGGGAAAATCGGTTCAGGAAGGGTCAGTCCTTTTTCCACGGCGGGAAACGGTGGGCTGGCGTTGGAATCCATCAGCAGATTGTGAATGTCGACATCAATTCGGAATTTTGCCGGAGTTACCACTTTTCTTACCTCCACCTTGCAGGGCGTTCGCGAACGCGTCGACCAAGCAAGTTGACTCGATTCGCAGTATTTGGGATTTTGAAATGGCTGAACTTCGCTCGCGTCTTCCCTTTTCTCAGTCGTAGATATCTATCTCGACATTCAACTTAGGCGTGGTTCCCGGAACGAGCAGTGATCTACTTCACGTATGAATGTGATCTTGTTCACCTCACGCAAGAAAATGAGCGTGGCTGGCGGATGGCTCGCCGTAAAGACCGCTCTCGTCATCGGATACCTCCAGCTATCGTGCTCGTGTAGTTTCCCAGCGTTGTCAGTTTGATGTGTGATTGGCCTCACATACGCTCAAGCTACGGTTCACTATATTTCTCGCGATGTATTTCGCGTCAAGGCAAAGATGTAGCCGATCTCGTAACCGAAACACACGACGAGGTTCATAACCGGTTCAAACAATGACGTCGTGGAATAGAAAGAATCTGGCAACAAGCCGCGAGGAAAAGGCTCGTGAGATCGAGTAACAACACGGTTGCTGTTCATTTTCCCCAGGATTTTGAAGATACACTATCGCGATATTCGACTGCCTTGTATCAGGTAGCTTTCCGTCGGCTTCGAAATCATGAAGACGCAGAAGATGCGGTCCAAGACGCACTCCTCTCAGCCGTCAAGCACATCTCACAGTTCGAGGGACGCTCGCAGATATCGACATGGCTCTATCGGATTGTCATCAATTCAGCGCGAATGCAATTGAGACGTTCGCACCCTGTATTCCTTTCATTGGATGAAGGGAGTAAGAGTAGTGACTCGGATCTAGAGCATCATCTAGTCGATTCCCGATTAAACCCGGAGCAGCTCTGCGAAAAGTCAGAGTTACACGAAATCGTCGCGCAGTTGCTAGAACATCTGTCTCCTAAATTGCGCATTGCTTTTCAGTTGCGCCACCTCAATTCCTTGTCCACCGTTGAGTCAGCACGAATCCTGGGCGTTACGGCGAACACTCTGAAATCCCGTGCTCAGCGTGCGCGCATAAAGCTCCACCTTTTGCTGGGCGAAGTTCATTCATCTGAACACGGAACCGGAACTCTGCCCGAGTCAAATGCAACACTTGCAGCGGAGCAAGGAACGGAATTCGCCGCGCGATTGCAGTCCCCTTATAGAAGTCTGCTCCGTCGCATGTGACCCACGCATAAGAGCGACGGGCACCACTAACGAAGTGCCAGTGATGTGTGTCGCGCAGGAACGTGTCAAATGGCGCACTAGTACTACGTTTCGGGACAGATTCCGCGCCGAAAAGGGTCCGCGAAAATCAAGTCTAACCACTTTGGCATGTTTCGATTAAAGAGGCTTGATTGTGCGAGATGAGAAAGGCCCACCGCATGCTCGTGAATTAAACACGCTAAAAACGCACCGTGAAGGGAGACGATCATGGCTAATCCCATCACTGCGGTGAGAACTGTATTTTCGCAATTCGGGGGCCGGACGAAACGCGACCAAGACGAGGGTCCCACTTTCAACTTCTCGATTCTTAACCAGAATGCAAGGTGTGAACTGGAGTCGAGCGATTTCTTCTCTTGTCTGTCGGGAGGCTCCCTAAAGGCACTACAAAAGATCAAACACACGATCACCTATCCCGCTGGCACAATCATCTTCACCGAGGGCCAAGCGGCTAATGGGGTCTATATCCTACGCCAAGGGCTGGTAAAACTGCTAACGACCAACAGCGATGGCCGCGCTCTGATTTTGAAGATTGCGAAGGCTGGCGAAGGATTGGGCCTACATTCGGCAGTAACGGGCAAGCCTTTCGAGTTTACAGCCGAAGTGTTGCACCCCTCCCTACTGACATTTATTGAACGGGAGAATTATCTGAAATTCATTACGGATCACACTGACGCCTGCTTGCAACTTGGACGTCATCTAAGCCGCGATTGCGAAATCGCGTACGATCTGGTGCGCTCGATCGGACTGTGCCAGCCGGTTTCAGGGCGCCTGGCGCGATTCCTGCTGAAGTGGTCATCGAAAACAGCCGGGCGTGAAGGCCTCGTACGAGTCAAGCTTGGCCTGACGCACGAAGAGATGGCAGAACTGATCGGCGCGTCTAGGGAGACGGTAACACGCACTCTGAGCGAATTTAGGAAACAGCACCTAATAGAGCTGAATGGCTCCACGCTTCTCCTCTGGAATAGACCCGCTCTGGAGAGCCTAGCTGCAAACTAAGGGTTGATAAGGCACGGCCCCACTTTGCGCTTGGCAACGCTCCGCTCGTTTGGCTTGCCTAGCGCTGATCAGCGAAGAAATTACACTGCGTTTACGATCACATCGTGCCGTGACCTGCGGATGAAAAAAAGGAACGGCCAAGGCACCGCTAAGGACTCAACAACCGGCGTTGGAACGTGGCACAAATGTCTTCCGTGCAAATCAGCCTCGGAACACGCGGATGGTTGAATGAGTTGCATCACAAAGCCAGGTGATTGACAGCACAGAGCATCGGGGAGGCAGTAAGTAATCTTTGACCGAGCAATCGATCGCAACGGGCGTGAACAGTGCAGTACGAATCAGCCCCAATGGAAATTAAGGAGAGTTGAACAGATAAAGAAGCCGATGAGGCGGAATACAGCCCCTTAAAGCCGATGGAGCGACCTGCTCGCCTAGAGGTCCAACTGGAATGAAGCGTGTACTTCTTATTCTGTTAGTTGCGGTAATCGCAGCAGCCGGAACGATCAAATTCTATCCTCGGTGGGTTGCCAGGAAAGTAGCGAAGAACGAGTTGAGACTCTCTGGAAACATCGAGGCGCATGAGAGTCTAGTGAGCTTCAAGGTTTCGGGACGAATTGTGCAGTTACCGGTGGATGAAGGCATGACCATGAAGAAGGGCGATCTTCTAGCGCGCCTGGACAGCGATGACTATCGGCAACAAGTCCAAGTCGACGAAGCCACGATGCACGTCCGGGACAGTCAACTTGCGCTTGGGCTGGCGGGTAGCCGAGCCCAGGAGATCGAAGCGACCCGACAATCGGTTGTTGACGCTCATGCCGATCTCGATCAGAAAGAGAAAGACTTTGCGCGCTACGAAGCGCTTTACAAAAAGGATGAGATCAGCGGTCAAATCCGTGATCAAGCCGCCACTGCTGTGACGCGCGCTCAAGCGACTCTCGACCGCGCGCAGCAGGTTTATAGCCAACTGGTTGAAGGAACGCGCAAAGAGGAACTCGACATTGATCGCTCGAACGTCCAGCAAGCGCACCAGAACCTCCAAATGTCCCGTATCCGGTTGAGTTATACCGTGCTTCGGGCGCCATTCAACGGGATTGTCCTGGTACGGCAAGCGGAATTGGGTGAGGTCGTTGCACCCGGGGCTCCCGTAGTCACGTTGGCCGATCTGGACCACATCTGGCTTCGTGTATATCTCCCCGAAACGGATTTGGGAAAAGTCCATTGGGGGCAGGACGTCGAGGTACGGACCGACACGTACCCGGGAAAGGCCTACCGCGGGCGCGTTTCGCTGATTTCCTCGGAAGCTGAGTTCACACCAAAGAGCGTACAGACACAGCAAGAGCGAGTCACTCTGGTTTATCGAATCAAAGTCGATGTGGAGAATCCCAACTACGAATTGAAGCCGGGCATGCCAGCAGATGCGTACATCAAGGTGAAATAACAGGCCGGTGCGCCATGGGCCCTGCTCCTGCCATTCTCGTCTCCAACCTGGGCAAGCGATTCAATCACGTGTGTGCGGTTGACGGGCTGTCTTTTGATGTTCACCCGGGCGAAATATTCGGGCTGGTCGGCCCGGATGGAGCTGGAAAAACCACGACACTTCGCATGCTGGCCGGCGTGCTTGGACCCGATTCGGGGACAGCCACCGTAGCTGGTCACGATATCGTGCACGACCCCGAAGGCGCCAAGCACGACCTCAGTTACATGCCACAGCGGTTTGGCCTTTATGAAGACTTGACGGTGGACGAAAACATTCGTTTTTATGCCGATTTGTTCGGCGTTGCGCGGAAGAGTCGGGAAGCACACGCAGCGAAGCTTCTAGCTGCGGCTGGTCTTGAAGAGTTTCGCCAGCGCTTAGCCGGGAACCTTTCCGGAGGAATGAAACAAAAGCTTGGTCTGGTTTGCGCCCTGATTCATACACCGCGTGTCATTCTGCTTGACGAACCAACCAACGGAGTCGATCCGGTATCGCGCCGGGATTTCTGGCGCATCTTGTACTCTCTGCTCGCTGGCGGCGTTGCAATTTTAGATTCCACATCCTATTTGGATGAAGCGGAGCGCTGCCACCGGGTCGGATTGCTGTATCGCGGCCGCATGTTGTTTTGTGACCGTCCTCAGGAGTTGAAAAAGCGTTTTCCCGGGGGAGTCCTGGTCATTCATTCCTCGGAACCGAATCTCCTTCGCGACGCGCTTTCCAAATCCTCAACAGTTCGCAGCATTCTTCTCTTCGGAGATCGAATCCACGCTTTTGTTGACGATGCGGACCGTCGCCTCCCGGAGCTTTGGGCGCTTCTTGAAGCCAAGCATCTGCCATATGCTTCGATTAAGAAAGTTGCGCCTAATATTGAAGACCTGTTTGTTTCAGCCACAGAAACAAAGGCTGATGGTCGCCTTTCGGTACAAGCGTCATGAGTCACGGCGCACCATCTGTCGAAGTGGAACAATTGGTCAAGCGTTTCGGAACCTTTGTTGCTGTCGATAACATCAGCTTCCAGACCCAATGCGGCGAAATCTTTGGTTTTCTCGGCCCTAACGGATCTGGCAAGTCCACGACCATTCGTATTTTGTGCGGGTTGCTGCGGCCCTCTTCAGGGCGAGCGCAGGTTGCTGGAATCGACGTTGCAACCAATCCAGAAGAGGTTCGCCAGCGCATCGGGTACATGTCGCAGAAGTTTTCTCTCTATAACGACTTGAGGATCGCCGAAAACCTGCGCTTTTTCGGAGGAATGTATAACGTACCGCCAGCGGAAATGCCGCAACGCATAGCCTGGGCGTTAGAAATGTCAGGATTGAAGGGACGTGAAAACGACCCGACCGGGTCACTTCCTGTGGGCTGGAAACAGCGTCTGGCACTGGGCTGCTCTGTGCTGCATCGTCCGCCGATCCTCTTTCTGGATGAGCCAACTTGCGGCGTCGATCCTGTTTCGCGCCGGCAATTTTGGGACTTGATCCGCGCGATGGTGATTGAAGGCATTACTGTGTTTGTCACCACGCACTACATGGACGAGGCAGAGTACTGCGATCGGCTCGTGCTCCTCGATCGCGGGCGTATCGTCGCCACCGGAACACCTAGCGAGCTACGGACGGAACGCATGAAGGGACAGCTCTTGCTGATTGAATGCGATCCACTTGGCCGCGCCCTAGAATTGCTCCAGATGGCTCCTGCCATCCGGGACGCTGCGGTTTTCGGCAGCAGCATTCACGCTGTCGTTGCCGATGCAAACGCCGCCATTCCCGTGACTCGCGATTTGCTGACCAGGCAAGGGATTCGTGTAGAGCGGGTAGAGCCAATACCAGCGAGTCTGGAAGACGTTTTTGTGTCGCTCACCGCCTCGCGCGAGCCAAAAAGGAAGGCAGCGGCATGAGTGGGCGTCGCATTGTCGCGATGATGCGTAAGGAGGCGCTGCAGATCGTGCGTGATCCAAGAAGCCTTCTTATCATTCTCGTCATACCGCTAGTCCAGCTTTTCATCTTTGGATATGCAGTGAATCTCGACGTAAAACACATCCCCTTGTGCGTGTATGACCGCGATGGTTCGCAGACCAGCCAGGATTTGCTCAAGCATTTCCAGGCGACAGAGTATTTCAGGATTGTTCGCGTAGCAGCAAACTACCGTGAAGTTGTTTCCAGCATTGATCAGGGCATATGCACGGTCGCCGTGATCCTGCCTCCTCGATTCGCGGACCACGTGCGCTCTAATGGCCTGGCCACAGTGCAGGTGCTCTTAGATGCCAGCGACAACAACACGGCAAGTATTGGAATGGCTTATGCGCAGAGCATCATTCAAAGCTATTCCGCCGAGATTCAAGTCGATTGGCAGCGGCGCCACGGGCTTGGACCAAGCGTTCCTGCGATCACGTTTCAGCCGAGAACATGGTTCAACGAAAACCTTGAGAGCATGGCGAACTTCATTCCTGGTGTGGTGGCCCTTGTCATGGCAGTGGTGGGCGCGTTTCTCACTTCCTTAACCATTGCGCGGGAATGGGAGCGCGGCACGATGGAGCAGCTTATCTCCACTCCGATTGGCAAGCTGGAAATCCAGATTGGAAAGCTCTTCCCTTATTTCGTCATCGGCATAGCGGACACCGCGGTGTGTGGCGGAACCGCTTTTTGGTGGTTCGGAGTTCCCTTTCGTGGGAGCTGGCTTGTGTTTTTCGGATGCTCGATGTTGTTCCTCACCGTAGTGCTTTCCCTGGGGTATTTCATTTCTGTGACGGCAAAAAGTCAGTTGGGCGCTTGCCAAGTGGCCATCCTCGCAACATTTCTCCCCACGTTTCTGCTTTCCGGCTTTATCTTTCCCATTGACCAGATGCCAATCGTTGTCCAGTGGATCGCGGCGGTATTGCCGGCCCGATACTACGTTTCTATTCTGAGGGACGTATTCCTAAAGGGTACCGAAGTTCACCTGATGGCGGGCGAGATAGCGGCGCTAGGAATTATTGCCACGATGTTGGTCGTTCTGGCCACTCGCTCTTTAAAAAAGAGGCTCTGATGAAACTTGGCCAAGCATTTATGCGCATTCGTCATATGCTTGCGAAAGAGTTTATTCAAACCCTCCGCGATCCACATACGCGATGGTTGCTCTGGGGCCCGCCCCTCATTCAAATGGTAATTTTCGGCTACGCCGCCACCTTGGAAATCAAGCACGTATCCATAGCTGTGCTGGACCTAGATAACACACAGGAAAGCCGCGAACTCATCTCCCATTTTGTCGCTAGCAAGTATTTTCGTATTGCGAAGTATGCACTCCGCAGAACGGAGCTTCGCGAAGGAATTGATCGCGGAGACTTTGTTCTCGCCGTGGAGATCGATTCCGGCTTTGCGAAGCGATTGCGCAACGGTCAAGGCGCCGCGGCGCAAGTAATCGTAGACAGCTCGAACTCTAACACCGCGCTCGTTGCACTCGGGTATCTCAGCCAGGTCGGGGCAGGGTTCGCAAGGACCTACCAGAGCGACCGAATGCAACGCACATCACCTCAGCTCACCGGTTTCGTGCCTCGAATCGATCTAGAAACGCGTCCATGGTTCAACGAAGGCCTTTTGAGCGAGTGGTACTTCGTTCCAGGCGTGCTTGGCAATCTCATGCTCATTTTGATCATGAACCTGACGGCCTTCGCTATTGTGCGTGAGCGCGAGATCGGAACCCTCGAGCAAGTCATGGTAACACCCATTCGCCGATGGGAATTTATCCTCGGCAAGACGATTCCTTTCTTTCTCATCGGATGCTTCGATGCAACGATGTTGTTTCTCGTTGGCACGCTGTGGTTTGGTGTACCTTTCCGTGGGCACACCAGTGTGTTGGCCGTTGGCGTCGTGCTTTTTTTGCTGGCCGGGCTGGGGCTTGGGCTTTTGCTCTCGACGGTCGCAAAAACGCAGCAGCAATCGATGATCACAGCATTCTTCTTCATCATGCCGATGACCACCCTCTCGGGGTTCGGGACACCCATCAGCAGCATGCCACTCGTTTTTCAAAGGTTAAGTTTTTTCAACCCGCTCAGGCACGTCGTGCTCATCCTTCGTAGCGTCTATCTCAAAGGGGTTGGCATGGATGTGCTGTGGCCGAACATCGCTTTTCTGGCCGCCTTCGCCGCGTTGATGCTGAGTGTCAGCGTGCTGCGGTTCCACAAGTCGCTGGAGTAGCCCCTCTTTGACTGGTTCGCTTGCCGCGTGGGCGCGCCTGAGCAGCGCAGATGCGTACAACCCTAAACCATGTTTTCTTCCCAGCTTTGGTGGAATCCTTTGTCCCCAACAAAGTCGTAAATCGGTCTATGTCTTCTAACTGCTTCGATAAAATGTACTCCGGGCTTGCTTAGCCACATCGTTCAAGGAAACACTCTCTGCAAGGACGAGTTTCTTGGACGTTTGAATAATTCTGCCGGGCCACACTGCTGGCTAAGTAAGAATAGATTATCCCAACGAGAGCGACTGGATTTTCGCCGGCGTGCGCCTCGCTTATCGCTTAGCTTTGTAAAGCTCTACTCGGATCTCAGAGCCTCTATAGGGTCTAGATACGCGGCTCTTCTCGCGGGGTAATAACCGAAACTCACTCCTACGAGCGCAGAGAAAAACACGGCCAGAAGCACGGCGCTAAGACCAATCACTGTGTTCCAGTTCGCCAGACGCGAGATCACTGCGGACGCGCCAATCCCAACCACAATCCCAACAACACCTCCGGCAATGGACAGCGTCATTGCTTCGATCAGGAACTGCATAAGAATATCCCGCGTCTTGGCGCCCACAGCTTGACGCAATCCAATCTCACGTGTCCGCTCTCGGACTGAAACTAGCATGATATTCATGATGCCGATTCCACCCACAACAAGCGAGACGGACGCAACGGCCGCGAGCATCAGCGACATAATCCGTGAAGACGCCTCTTGCGCTGCAAAAATCTCCTGCATGTTGCGGATCGAGAAATCATCATCCTCCGATGCCTGCAAATGATGACGGTGCCTGAGCAACGTCCTCGCTTCCTCTTCTGCAGCCTCTATTTGGTTCCCGCTCTTGGCTTGCATGATGATGGAGTCTACCGCATCGGCATTCGCCGATTTCGTCCCGATCACTTTGCGTTTCGCGGTGGAGATCGGAAGCAAGATGATGTCATCTTGATCCTGTCCCATGGGCGATTGGCCCTTCGGGCTCAGCACCCCAACCACGAGAAAGGGTACGTTCTTAATGCGAATGGATTGCCCGACCGGGTCCATATCCCCGAACAAGTTACTGACTACGGTCTTGCCCAGCAGCGCCACTTTGTTGGCCCCGTCAACGTCTTGCTGCGTAAAGGGGGCTCCCTGGGCCACGGAGAGTTCTCGCACATCCAAGTAACCGGGGGTAGTGCCTGCAATAATCGTTGCCCAGTTGCTGTTTCCATATACCACTTGGGCTCCTCCGCGCACGGCAGGGACTGCCACAGCGATGTCCTGACACTGCACGGGAAGCTCCCGCGCATCTGATTCGCTGAGCGTAATCGCATACCCAGTGCCCATGCGTAGCCCGGAGCTAGTCAAACTTCCGGGCAGAATGATAATTACGTTGCTTCCGATGCTGGCGATCTGTTCCTGGATGCGTTGTTTGGCTCCCGAGCCAATCGCTGCCGTTGCAATCACGGCTGCCACGCCGATTACGATCCCCAGCATCGTGAGGGCGGAGCGAAGTTTATTTACTTTCAGCGCTCGCAGTGCAATCCGCATGGTCCAGACCAGACGTTTCATAAGTGACACCTACGCAGGGGCTGTATGCCCGGCCGGTTCGAGCCTCTCCGCAGCAGGCTCGGAAACCTCACGATCATCGACAACGCGCCCGTCGCGAAACATGATGATCCTGCCGGCATACCCGGCGACTTCATCCGAATGAGTAACCACAATGACGGTAATACCTTGTGTCCGGTTCAGATTCTGGAATACATCCATAATTTCGGCGCCCGTGCGCGAATCGAGCTGGCCTGTAGGCTCATCCGTCAAAAGGATCTCCGGGTTGTTGATTAGCGCCCGCGCAATGGCCACTCTCTGCTGCTGGCCTCCAGAGAGTTGAGTCGGCAAGCTATACTCCCGCCCTTCGAGACCAACCAAAGCCAGCGCGCGTTTTGCCGTTGCATCCAAATCTGTTGGCGGAGAGCTTGTGTATAGCAGAGGCAATTCCACATTCTCGAGCGCACTCATACGCGGCAAGAGATTGAAGTTCTGAAAAACGAAGCCAATCTTCTGATTCCGGATCTCCGCGAGTTGGTCCCGGTCCAGACCTTCAACCGCAGCGCCGTCGAGGAAGTATCGGCCAGATGTCGGCGTGTCCAGGCAACCGAGAAGATTCAGAAAGGTGGATTTGCCGGAACCGGAAGGCCCCATCACAGCTACAAACGACCCGCGTTCCATAGTGAGTGTCACGCCCTGCAGAGCGTTCACCTGTACCTCTCCCAGCCGGTAAATCTTCGTGAGCTCTTGCACATCGATAAGCGGCACGACAGCTTTCTCACATTCTCGGTCCGGTGGGCATCGGACGCGTGGGCGAACTGGCGGTGGAGGCAGTTCCGACCGTCGCACGTACCACGGCGCGCTGTCCAGCACGCAAGCTGGTCGATTTCACGGCTGTGTACTTTCCATCGGAAAATCCGACTCCGACGGAAACAGCGGTGAGCTTCTTTCCCTCTAGGATGTAGATTTGCGGTTTGCCAGGTTGCGCGGTGGGCAGGCCTGTTTGTTTCAGCAATGCACTGGACGGATGGAAGCGCAGAACGGCATTAGGGATCTTGAGCGTGTCTTCTATCTTCGCCGTCAGAATGGTGACGTTAGCGGTCATCCCGGGAAACAATCTGAGATCAGAATTGTCCACGGTGATTACCACGTCGTAGGTGACCACATTTTGCGTAATGATGGGGGCCTTCCGAACGTCCGCGACCACGCCGTGAAAAGTCGTGTCCGGATAGGAATCTACGGTGAAGTTGGCTTTTTGCCCGACCGAAATGTTGCCGATGTCGGACTCATCCACGTTCGTATCCACCTGCATTTTCGTCAGGTCCTGAGCAATTTCAAAAATCGTAGGGGGATTGAGCGAAGAAGCTACTGTCTGTCCCACGTCCATTCGTCGCGCAATCACCGTGCCATCAACGGGTGCCAGAATTCGGGTGTGAATCAAGTTAGTCTGCGCTTGTTGGAGTGCTGCCTGTGCCTGACGCTGCAACGCTTGGGCGGAGGCCAACTGATTCTTTGTCACGCGCACTTGAGCTTCCGCCGATTGGATCGATTGTTTCGCCGCGACCACTTGCGATTGATCGGCCTCAACCTGTGCCCGGTAAGCATCATAGGTTGCCTTTGCAGAATCGTGATCCTGCTCCGATACGACCCCAGCACGGAACAGACTGTCAGCCCTTTCCCATTGAATTTTCGCATTCAGTTCATTTGCTAAATCCTTGGCGACAATAGCTTGCGCGTTCTTTTCCGCCGCTATCACCGCATTCAGATCTGACTTCGCCTTTTCGACCTGCGCTTCAGCAGTCACTACGGAAGCATGCATGGAACGGACCGTAGCTGCCGCCTGATCAACCTGGGTCTGAAAGAGTTCGGGATCAATCAGCGCGACAAGTTGACCCTGTTTAACTTTTGTATTCCAGTCTGCATAAAGTGCTTTGATATTTCCCGACACCTGACTACTGACTAATACGTCCTTGACGGCGTTCAGATTGCCTGTAGCTGTGACGCTGGCTTGGATGGATCCGCGCTCAACGAGGACTGTCTCATAGGTGATCGCGCTGGCGACGTGCGCCCGCCAGAACAGCCAGCCCGAAACAAGCGAGAGGACAAGTGCCGCGAGCAGGACCCATTTGAACCATTTCGATCGACGCCTTTTTTCTGCAGGTGGCGCAGGAACCAACGTCGGCTTTGCCACAACCTGCCCTTCTCCAATCTGGCTCGGCATCGTTGACATGTCGCTACTTCTCTTTCATTGCGGGGCGCGCGGATACTCTCCTTCAAACCTACGCGGCAGTCGCTCTCGCTTTGTGCTCCGGTTGCGCTTTCTTCAGCAAAATCTCGAGAGACTGACCGTTAAACTTCGCCGTCACATTCGAAGGATCGACCTCGAAAGGAAGATCCGCGACACGAAAAATCTTCTCGATTCCGCCTGACCGGCCTTGCGTCACTGCCGCGGCGTGTCCCTTAATCCTTGGTTTGCCGCAAATGGTGAGCCGGCGGGCCGCAACCCAAATTTCTATCGTCCCTTCCTCGAAAATGGCAGCGTTCGCGCCGATCCAAAGGTTGTCCCCAATTGGCATTCGTCCGTGGCAGAGCGGTCTTACCAGTTCGGATTCTGCCTGACGCCAATCTTCCAGTTCATGCCATGCAGCTGAGCCACGATTCTCAAAAATCTCATAAGCGCGACGAGCAATCGCAGCATCTGTTCTTCTCGCTTGCTCGTCGGCACTCACGACACTGATCTGCAGTTTTTCACCTGTCCTTGAATGTCCACTGCTTTTTGGTGGGTTCATGGCGGCCTCTAACCGCTTTGCTTCTTAGCAACCCTATCTTCGTTCCCACAAGACCCAGAGCCTATGACATCGATCACTCAGGGTTGTGACCGGCAGTCCTCCAGAACGGCCGGGCATGAGAGGCTTGTGCGTGTCAAACTTGGCCTTACCCACTAGGGCGGTGCTGCGCTCTACAGGCGATGCGCCGCGGAATCCGGATTCGCTCATCCTTGGTGAAATCAGTTCTCTTTCGAGCCTGAAGCGCTCGGCGCGACGTGGTCAGTGCGAGAAGGGATACATGGCCCAGCCGATGCCAACACCAATCAACAGAAAAAGGAACAGCGTCCACAGAATGTACTTCACGCGGTCCATGGACCGGCGACGGCCAAGAAATCCGAAGGCGACTGAAATCACCAGAGCAAAGAGCACCATGGCTTGCACATGGCTAAGCTTCAACGCAATCGAGGCCATCATGGTCAACGCAACCGTCACCACGGCCTTCGTCATTGCAGTCATTACGGCCATCATGCCTTGCGACCCCGAGCGATTTCGTAAGCATGCAGCGCTGCCAGTAAATTGAAGACTCCGGCGGTCGCGAGAAACCGTGTTCCGTAATCGCCGTCAGCGTGTGAGACGTCCGGCCCGTTCGATTCGAGCGATCGAGCCACCAAATAAAATCCTCCGGTGCCGAGGTCTGCGAGGTATCCGAGCGAATCGAAAGCGTCATTTCCTCTCGAAGTGAAAAGATTCCCGCGCATGCCCGCGCCAATCCATACGAGCACGCCCACAGTCAGAAAACAAACCACCGCGCGGCCCCACATTTTCATCAGCGCATGGCCCAACCCGGGCACGAGCCAACTGGCCACGCCGACAATGGCGGCCATAGTTTCACGTTTCGATGCGGTGGGTTGCCTCACTGGTTCGGATGTCGTCAATTCTTCGGCCATTCTTCTTCCTTCTTCGCCTTCAAAACTACGCGAGCAACGGGAGAATCGCGGTTTGCACCGCTCCCGTTACGCGCGCTTCTTTTTCATCAATGTAGACATTCACTTCGGTGCGCACGCCAAATTCCGGCAAATAAATTCCCGGCTCAATCGAATTGCAAGTGTGCGCGATCAAATGACGCGCGTCGTGCGTTTCGAGCCCGTCCATGTTCACGCCGTTTCCGTGAACCTTTTCGCCAATACTATGGCCGGTGCGATGGAAGAAATACTTGCCGTAGCCGGCTTTCTCGATGACGCTACGCGCCGCCTTGTCTACTTGCCAGCCCTCAAGCGGTTTTCCCTTTGCGACGTGAGTGCGAATTAAATCCACTGCTTTGTCGCGGGCCTCGCGTACCACTGCAAAAATCTTCTCGTATTTTTCCGGCACTTTTGCGCCAAGGTAGCCCATCCAGGTCACGTCGTAATAGACACTTCCGGGAGTTTTCTTTTTGCCCCACACGTCGAGCAGAAGCAGGTCGCCTTCACGAATCGGTGCGGCGGATTCCGCGGTGGGCCCATAATGCGGATCGCTTGCATGAGCGTTCACAGCGATGTCCGGGCCTTCTTCCGCCCAAACGCCCGCGGCTTCAAACTCCCTTAGAATCCACTGTTTCAAGTCGTATTCGGTCAGGGGCTTTTTCTCGCGCACGCATCTCGCCGCGTGCTCAAACGCGCCGCGCACGATGCGGTCGATGATCACCCCCGCTGAAAAGTGCGACTCCGTTTGTTCTGGGCTCCAACACGCTTCATATTTCTGCACCAAATCCGCCGAGCTCACTACTTTTGCGCCCGCGCCCCGCACGAGTTCCACCGTGCCCGCATCCACCATGGCCACGTAAGGAATTTCGTTTTTGGGGGAATATTGCATCGCGACCTTTTTCGCGCGTCCCAAAATCTTTTTGAGGTTCTTGTGCAGCTCGCCTTGCGCCGCGTAGTACAACGTCTCCCCCGGTAGCGCGGCGAGTGATTCCGATTCAATCTTGTGGACCAGTTTTTTGGGTTCGCCCTTGGCGGGCACGAAGTAGTACCAGCGGCGCGTGCGCATGCCGTTGGGCAGCTTCAAGATATTTTGGGCGATGGGATCGCGGCCGCGAAAGTCGTAGAAGAGCCAGCCATCGAGTTTGGCGTTACGCAAATCGCTTTGAATTCCTTGAATGTTTGCACTCATTGAAGGATTTGCTCCGAAAGCGTGTGCAGCTTTGCATTCCAGACTAAACGAACCGTTGTTGCGCGGCCCCGATGGAAAAGCAGTGGGTGATGATGTTCCCAACACCCAGAAACCATGAAAATGAGCGAAGAGGGATTTCTCCTCACGAAATCCGCTCGGAGAGAGGAAGTTCTCGCTGCGCTCGAAATGACGGGTCGGGGGACTGATTCGGCAGGACTTTGCACCCGTTTCCAAAGCAGATTCCTCGTCGCTACGCCTGCCTGCCGCCGGCTGCGCTCCTCGGAATGATAATTCGGGTTGTTTGATGGCATAGACTAGGCTTCCTTGGGCAGCAGCGCCTGGATTTGCTGCGCGGTCACCCCGCGAATTTCGATGCGTTTGGTGCGGCTTCGATCGCCGCTGAGAATTCTAACAGCCGACTTAGGCGTTTTCAAAAGTTGCGCCAGGAATTCAATGAGCGCGTCATTGGCGCGATTCTCCACCGCCGGAGCCTGCAATCGAATTTTCAGCGCGCCAGCCATTTCTCCGGCGACCTCGTTTTTGCTGGCGCGCGGCTGAACGCGCACGGAAAAGATCGCTGCGCCGTCGTCGCGCTGTTGAACCTCTAACATGGTGCCTCCGGAAGTGACTGGGTATTCGTGACTCCGGTGACTGGTGACGAAGCGGAGAGTGTCGAGAAGCGAGAGAATGAAGAGGGGGAGGAAATGGTGAACGGGGGGAGGGGAACGGATGTGTGGCAAACAAAGGACTTATCGGAGGGCGTTTTTGGATCTGTGGCAATGATTGGACTTACGGGTTGATTTTTCGGATCTGTGGCAAGGAAAGGACTTAGGCGGGTTTTGGAGGAGGATGCTTGCGAGGGAGCCCCCCCTACTATACCCCCGGCATTTCGTATGGCTATTGGGCAGTTTGGAACTACCTGAAAACGAAGGAGATGGCAAAGGGCAAAAAGGGCAAGACAGAAAGCAGAAGGCAGAGAGCAGAAAAGAGGCACACCCCTCCGTTGCATGGGAAAGAGTGCGGAAGTGATTGATGGGAAGCGAGTTAGATGTGCGCCGTTGCGCAAAAGAGTGCGGAACTGCGTGAAAGCAAAGGGATTAGATGGAAACAGTTCTCTTGACGCGTCTGGAAGGGTGGGGCGGCGGGACATCGGTGGTTAGCCTGCGATTGTGAGCGAATGTCAAAATTTGATATCATAGAATTACGTTTCTGTCAATACTCAAATAAGTGATTTGAATTCCGGAGGTTAGAAGATCCGGAGGTTAGAAGAGAGGTCCTTCGCCTCGCTGCGCTCGCTCAGGATGACTATCCTTGCCGGATTGTCATTTGCTGTGGGATGCAGACGGGGCGCGGAAAGGCCGCGGCTACCAGAAGCAGATCCCTCACCCCCGTTCGCAAACACCGCGACCGGGTTCGGGATGACAAGCTTTTGGTTGGTAGCGGCGTGTGGCACGACCGATGCCATGACGGAAAGCGTGGAGAGGGGCAAAGCGGCGGCGAGCCGCCCTTCGTGCCTCAGGGCAAACTGCACTCCAACGAAGATGCCGCCCTCAAGGGCGCTACGCGCGCATGAGAAAAAGCGGCAGCGTTCGCAGTGACCTCGGTGATATCTAAGTCAAGCCACGATCCCTCGCTCCGCCTGGTTGCAGCAGCCAAGCTACGGCAGGCGGGCTCGGGATGACACAGTAGGCAATTAGCGACGTAAAGCCTGCCCTGCTTGCAGCAGGCAAGCTGCGGCAGGCGGGCCGCCAGCACTCCAAAATGCCGACGGGACGCCAGCGATGCAGAAGAGCCGGGCTAAAGCCCGAGCGTCGGGCGGGGCAAGCCTTGCCCTACGCAGCCTTCGCGAGAATGCCGGGCTGAAGCGGAAAGGGCGCAGCAGTGCCTCCCTACCGCAGGCAGGCTGCGCCCCTACAAAGGCAAGGGCGAGAGCCGGGCCCCCGCCAATTGGCGATTCATCCCGCGAAAACCAGGGGACGGCGAAGACAGTGTTCGACAGCGCACAGGCAGGAATGC
>JAWOLO010000483.1:0-12962 GCA_033853375.1 Terriglobia bacterium | reverse complement strand
ACAATGAACGGGGTCATTTGTTGCGGGAAAATAACCATGTCCCGCACCGGCATCATCGGCACGCGCCGCATCTCTTGTTTTTCTCGTGTAAACATGGGGGCCCCTGAACCTCTTACTCGTGCCTCTTTTGTTTTATACGGCCCGAAGATTGGCCGCACCCTGAACTGTACCGTTACTTTATTTGATGCGCGCGCCGGCTCATCCGGCCTTTTCGAGCAAGCTCCAGTTGATCTCGCGCGTCCGCACCATTTCTGCAGTTACGACGAATTCGCGCACCTTCCGCTGCATGGGAAGGTGGTACATGAGCTCCAGCATGAGGTCTTCTAAAATCATTCGCAGGCCGCGCGCGCCTACCTTGCGCTGAAGTGCTAACTCTGCCACAGTTTCGAGCGCTTCCTCGGTAAATCGCAAGCGCACGTTCTCAAACTCAAACAGCCGCTGGTACTGCTTCAGCAAGGCGTTCTTGGGTTCCGTCAAAATCTTGACCAGCGCGGCCTTGTCCAGATCGTTCATCACGCCCGCCACCGGCAAGCGTCCCACAAATTCCGGAATCAACCCGTATCGGATCAAGTCGCCCGGTTGCACTTGCTCGAGCAGTTCCGTGTTCCGCCGTTGCGGCGTTGAAGGCGTCGCATCCGTGTGGAACCCGAGCGAACGGCGCCCCGTGCGCTTCTCGATGATTTTCTCCAGGCCGACAAATGCCCCGCCGCAAATGAACAGGATGTTCGTCGTATCTACCGGCGTGAATTCCTGGTGCGGATGCTTGCGCCCGCCCTGCGGCGGCACATTGGCCACCGTGCCTTCCAGAATCTTCAGCAGCGCCTGTTGCACGCCCTCGCCGGAAACGTCGCGCGTGATCGACGGGTTCTCATCTTTCTTCGCAATCTTGTCAATCTCGTCGATATAAATGATGCCTTGTTGCGCCTTCTGCACGTCGCCATCGGCCGCTTGCAACAACTTCAAAATAATATTCTCGACGTCTTCTCCGACGTAGCCTGCTTCGGTCAGTGTCGTCGCGTCCACGATCGCGAACGGCACTTCCAGCATGCGTGAAAGCGTTTGCGCCAGCAGCGTTTTGCCCGTGCCCGTTGGCCCGATCAGCAGAATATTGGACTTGCTCAACTCCACTTCGCCCGGCTGTTTGTTCAAGAAAATCCGTTTGTAGTGGTTGTACACCGCCACCGCGAGTTTTTTCTTCGTGCGGTCCTGCCCGATGACGTAGCCATCCAGGAACCGCTTGATTTCCGGCGGCCGCGGAAGCTGCCGCGCCGGCGTGGTAGCCTGTTCGCGCTTTTCGTCTTCCAGAATCGTCTGGCAGACGCCCACGCACTCGTTGCAGATGTACGCACGCGGATAGTCTGAAGGCGAACTGATCAGCTTTTCGACCTGCTCCTGGGTCTTGTGGCAAAAGGAGCAGCGCAATGGCTCATCTGGGTTAAATTTTTTCACAGGTATGGAGGCCTCAGCTCCGCTGGGCTTCTTCGGAGTCTCTATGCTTTATTCTAGGCCGATTTGTCCCCTGAGCAAGAGAGAAAGTCGTGACCGGCTGACTATCGGGAACGTGCCGTCTGCCTCCGCTTCGGGCGGTAAAGCACTTCGCGCCCCAAAAACTAGCGATGCTTGTAGATGATCTCATCGATCATCCCGTATTCCTTGGCCTGCTCCGCGTTCATGATGTAATCGCGCTCTACATCTTTTTCAATGCGCTCGATCGACTGGCCGGTATGTTTCGCAAGAATCGAATTGATCGTCGTGCGCATGCGCAGGATTTCTTTTGCGTGAATATCAATGTCCGTGGCCTGACCGCCGAGTCCTGACAGCCACGGCTGGTGAATCAAAATCCGCGCGTTGGGCAGCGCAAAACGCTTCTTGGGAGCGCCTCCCGTCAACAGCACCGCCGCAATCGACGCCGCTTGCCCCACGCAGGTCGTCACCACGTCCGGTTTCACGAACTGCATCGTGTCGTAAATCGCGAATCCCGCAGTGATCGAGCCGCCCGGCGAATTAATGTACAACTGAATGTCTTTCTCCGGATCTTCCGCTTGCAGAAACAGCATTTGCGCGGTGGCCAAATTGGCCACGTGATCGTCAATCGGCGTGCCGATGAAAATGATGTGTTCTTTCAGCAGCCGGGAATAAATGTCGTACGCCCGCTCGCCGCGGCTGGTCTGTTCGACCACCATGGGTACGAGAGTCGTTGCGTGGTAATCAGGTTCGTCGAATTTTCTCATGGAAGTAAAGCCGCTTGCACCCGGCCGGAAGATATCACTTTGTATCCGTCGCTGCGCTTGCTGCCGCGACCGTTTTGATTTTCGCGCTTTGCTCGATCCACTCGAGTGTTTTGTCGCTTCGCAACTTGGCTTTCATCCTATCGAGCGTTCCTTGCTTTGTCAAACGAGCCCGCAGCGCTTCCGCTGATTCACCACTATGTCCTGCCACGTGCTCCAGCTCGCGCGTGACGTCTTCGTCGCTGACGTCAATGTTTTCCTTGGTCGCAATGCGATCGATGATGAGCTCGGCTTTCACGTCATCCCGTGCCCGGTCCTCCTGACGCCGCCGCAGCGCCACCCAATCCACGTTCACCGCGCGTGGATCCACGCCCTGCGCCGCCAGCGACCGCACCACGCGCTCCAGCCGCACGTCCATTTGATGCTCCACCAGCGATTCCGGCACGGGAAAGTCGTGCTTCTTCACCAATTCCGCCAGAACTTTTTCGTGCAGCAATTCCTTGTGCCGGTGGTCGCGCTCGTGCTCCAGCCCTTCGCGAACTTTGTTCTTCAATTCCTCAAGCGTCTTCGTGTCGCTCACGTCTTTCGCAAAATCGTCGTTCAGGTCTGGGAGCTTTTTCGTCTTGATGCCCAGCACTTCTACGGCATAGTGAAATTTCTTGCCGGCAAGCTTGGGATCCGGATAATCCGCCGGATACTCCACGTCAAAACTCTTGTGCTCGCCTACATTCGCGCCCTTCAAATTGGTATTGAAAGGCTCCATCGTTTCTTCCGCGCCGATGTGGCACAGCACGCTATCGGCTTTCAGCGGATCGCCGCCGCCCTCCGGCGTGCCCAGCAGCTTCACTTGCGCAAAATCTCCGTCCTGGATCGCTCGGCCTTCGACTGGCGCAAAGGTCGCCGCGCGCTCGCGCATCTCTTCCAAGGCCTTCTCTACATCTTGCTCCATGATGTCCATCGTGGGCATTTCCAGTTCCAGCCCTTTGTAGCTATCCAACTCGAATTCCGGCATCACTTCGAAGACCGCGCGAAACTTCACGGGCTGGCCTTCGTTAAAGTCCAGCTTGTCCACTTTTGGCTGCGTAACGGGTGAGAGTTTTTGCTCGGCCAATGCCTTTTCCACTCGTTCCGGCACGAGTGACTGCAACACTTCACCCTTGATGTCTTCCGCGAATCGCCGCCGGATCAGCGAAACCGGCGCCTTCCCCTTCCGGAATCCCGGAATCGTCGCCAGCCGCGCGAACTCCTTCGCCACGCTCTCGATCTTCTTCGACACTTCCTCGGCGGGAATTTCCAATTCCAGCTCGCGGCGGCAGCTTGCCTCAGCCATAAAAGGGTCCTTTCGAACAACCTCACTCAGCTTTCACCGTAACTTTCGCTGGTCTCGACGGCGTGCGGCGTACCGCGCTCACGCAATTTCAATGCACCCCGATCACAAAACGCACACTGACTTTCGGAAGAGGCCAGACAGGTGAGAGTTCTCCCTGCAACTTGAATCTTCAGTATAGGCGACGCTTCCGATAGCGTCAAATGCACTCCCGGTTTTTTCTCGCTTGCGCGACATCCAAACGGTAAAATCGGCTTACTTTGACGGAGTCACTTGTGCACACAACGTTCAGCAATCCTCTCATTTCGAGTGGACTGTGTATGAGCACGGCGCGAAAGCAACGGCTCCTCTCTTTCTTCACGCTTGTGCTTTGTCTACTTGGCCCTTCGTTCGAAAAGCCCGCCCGGGCCCAAGCCCCGGAAGACAAACCCGACAGTCCCGTACCCTTGGTCCGTCCCTGCGTTGCGCGCTCGGAGAACTTAAAGACAACTCGTAAGGTCAAAACGAAAGAAAAGACTGAGACGAATTGCAACGCATTTGCCCCCGGTTGTCTTGAGGCCAAAGATTCTCCTCTGAACATCCAGGAGTTTTTTGAGTCCTATGTGCGGGCGCAGGCCTGGCGCTTTGGTGAAGAAAAAATTGTGGCGGACGGCTGGGTCTTTGTCCGATACCTCGATAGGGACGAGCTTTTGCAGTTCGCCAAAGAGGGTTACTTCGCCGGCCACGTTAACTGGACCGAAGGTAAAGCGGTCGTTCTGGTAGCCACACGCGAACTGGACGACGGCTACACTCGCGTCGAGGTTTCCGCTCGCGTGCAGGGCTTCGGGCAAAACGTGGACCGCTTCGCACCAGCGCGGGATTCCTGGGACTTGGATTCCACCGGCCTTCTGGAAAAAAATTTGCTCACGGCCCTGGAGGCTCATTTCAAGTCACTTCAGTCTTCTCCGCAAAACTAGTCCGCTGCGGGCCGTTCCAGCAACCTCATCGCGCTTCCCGGAACAGTTCCGCGACGCGCGGGTACAGGTTCTCGACCGCCTTGAACAACTCGTGCATTCCAGACGTTTCGCGAGTCACTTGGTGAGCTTCCACGTCTGTCTTTATGGCTATGCTCAACTGAGTTGCGCGCCGGATGCGTTCCGACGTGATCAACGGCAGCACCGTCTGCGGGTCGTGCTTTTGCAGTTGCCGCTCCTGCCATTCCTGAACCGCCCAGGCAGTCTTCCGCACATAGTCCACGGAATCCCGGAACTCTTCGAGGATGCGCGGTTCTATGCCGCCAGCCTTGATCTCCTGCTCGATTCTGACGAGCTCGGCGCTGGTCTTTCTTAACTGGAAATTCAATCCCCAGAAAGTGTCGCTCGGAGTTAGAAGCTCTACTGCAACTCTTAGAGCGCCGCCATCCTTGGAAGGACGTGTGCCAACTACACGAGCTCGAGCAATTTGTTTAGAGAGAACATTGGTCAGCTCCATTTCACTGCCGACTCTGGGAAAAGTCTTCATATCGAGCAAACCGCCTATGGCACTCACCTCCATCGCCTGGGCGGTTTCTTTGATGATTTGTCCGCCGACCGCTTGCCATTTCGCCTCTACAAAGACAACCACAGGAAAACGGCTGCCCCTGCGCTTCTCTCTTATAGGTGGTTGCCCTTCAGCCGGTTTATCCATTTTGGAGACCTCCGTCAGTACGATAAAAGGCAGTTTATATCAGCTCTAATATAATTTTGCGAAGCGACCGGCAAGGTGGGTATCACCTGATACACAGCAATGTACACGGCTTCGCTCCGACGGAGGACCGGCCGGACATGGATTCCCACAGGAGAAGAACCTCATTGCAGTTCTGGAAGGTCGCTTCTGTCGCTTCATTCGGCTGTTTCAGGCTAATCCACGGCGGCTGGGCGCTCAACAGCTCTCGTCAAGTCCTCGTGCAGCACGCCATGAAACAGATGCTCTCCGGCTTCGCGCCGCTCAAGAGAAGCCTAACCCGTGTAAACCGTTCCCTCTTCCACAAAACACAGAGGGTTCTTCCAAGAGTCTTCGGCGTAAAAGGATCGCTCGCCCTAGGGACGCACCGCGATGCCACCGCTCGGCGCTTCATGAACATCCTCAGACGCGAGACACTTTAGAACCCTGGCTCGCTCGTATATCGCTTCTAGGTCATTCACCGCGAAATAAAGGGCCTTCGGTGCAGGATGCGGCTGGCGCAAAGACGATACATCAAGCACCTGCAAGGTCACCGGTCCGCATTCGAAGTAACACCGGGAACCGGCTTGCTTACGTCCTTCGATGCCGAGAAGTTGCGTATAGAAGGAAACTGCTGATTGGAGGTTCCCCACTTCCACGTTTAGCCTGAAAAATTGCGGCACATCGCGCGCTGCACTGCGTTTCTTCCCGTCGGCTCCTTCTCTTTTTGCCCGTTGTTTGCGTGCCATGGCCGTTCTCCTTAGTGTTTAGCGTTTCTGGAAAAGTGAGCAAGCCAGTCGCGCACCAGTTCCAGTCTTTTGCGCTGGATTCGGTAAATGCGCATGCGGCCGCGCTTCTCGTGCGTGAGCAAGCCTGCCCGCTCGAGCACGCGAAGATGCCGCGTGGTCGTTTGCCAAGCGTGCTCGAAAATGGCCGCAATTTCGCCCGCTGTCATCGAGCCGCCGCTGAAGTAAAGCGTCAGAAGCACTCGCCGCCTGGCCGGGTGCGCGAGCGCGGCAAACACCAATTCGTATGTATCGACTCGTGGTTTCCGCTCGGCATGTGCCATCGGTAATATTAAGCTATATGGCTTACTATCTGTCAACAGATATTTCGCACACAGGCTAAATAAGTTACTTCTTAACTACAAGGGGAGGCTAAACCTGGATCGACGAACGCACTGAAACCTGCCCTGCTACCCGGCACCCTTTGTGAACGCAAAACTCTTGGGAATTCAGAGCGAATTCCTGCAACTGATTTGCTTCTCGGGTGTCTCAATCCGCGGCTGCTGACCGGTCCAATGCCTTCGTCAAATCCGCGTGCAGCAAGCGGTGAAACAAATGCTCGCCACCTTCGCGTCGAACTGACAACCGTCCCGCTACGTAGGCGCGCGAAGCGAGGCCGCGCTGCACGGAATCGCAAATGGCCATGTCCTCGTCCTGCACTCTTTCGCTCACCTTGATGCTCGCGCGATTGCGCTTGAGCGCCTTTTTGCTGATGTCCGCGAAGTAGTAGTCAAACACCACGGCGCACTTGTCCACCGCCAGCGGTAACACCAGGTTCGTGTCCATCACGCCCTCGTACGCGTTGATCATGAAGTTCGGGTAGATCCACAGATAAAACGCCCGCCCCTGCCGTGTGGCCGCCACGCCGCTCTCGGACTTCTTCCCCGAAGAGAGCGGGCTCGATTGCAAACACGCCCGCTCGAAATTTTCAATCGTGTACTTCGTGTATTCGATCACGCTGCTTAACCCCTTGTGCGCGTGCGGCACGTGGTACCCGCCGTCCAGATAATTGTCAACGTACACTTTCCAGTTGCAGTTCAGCATGTACACGCGCCGGTCGAAAAACTTCATTTTCCCCGATAATTGCAGCGGCGCAACGATTCCAGAAACCTTCCCCAGAAAATCCCTGAGCAGCGCGGCCTGTCCATCCAGATTCACGAACACAAAGTTCTCCCAGGCATCCACCTTCACTGACACGAGCCCGTTTTTCGCACGGTCGAAATTGCATACGCCTTCAAACTCCACCATGCCTTTCAGCGATCCGTCGATTCCGTACGTCCACCCGTGATACGGGCAACGGAACTGTTTCGCCGAGCCCTCCGCTTCCGTCACCACGGTCGCCGCATGGTGCCGGCACACGTTGTAAAACGCGCGTAAAACATTATCTTCGCCTCGCGCCACCACAACCGGCTCTCCGGCTACATCCGCGGTGAAAAAATCCCCTTTATTCCTCACTTGTTCCAGCCGGCCTGCGACTTGCCACGTCCTGCCAAACACGCTTTGTTGTTCCAGCTCAGCGATGCGCTTGTCGAAATACCACGGCGCAGGAATCGTCCACGCGTGATCCAGCGGATCCTCCGGATTGTACAGATTCAAAATCTCGCGAACACTTCGTTCCATGAAGCGCTCCCAGGCAGCACCTTTCGAACTCACAGCAAATGTCGTTCCTCCTTCATACCCCGAAACGCGTCCACAGAAAAGTACAAAAGCTCCTATCGACCGTCCAAGACCACGCTTGCCATCCTGCACGTTGACGAAACCAGAGACCGCCCCCTAGAATGATTTTCGGGAAGTCACGACCCACATGGCCCCCTACCGCCTGCGTCGCCAATCCAAGCCTACTCATCCGAGCAAATTCATTTGGACCGAAGACAAGTTTCGCGCCCTACTCGAATCCGCCCCAGACGCCATGGTTATCGTAGACGCCTTCGGCAACATCACGCTGGTCAATGCGCAAACCGAAAAACTCTTTAGTTACGGGCGGGAAGAACTCCTGGGCCAGCCGGTGGAAAAGCTTATCCCTGCGCGCTTTCACGCAAACCATCTGGATCATCGAGAGCAATATGCCAAGACTCCCCGCCTGCGCATGATGGGCTCCGGCATGGAACTTTTCGGCCGCCGCAAAGACGGCACAGAATTCCCCGTCGAAATCAGCCTCAGCCCTTTCAAAAGCAAAGACGGCATCCTGGTGTTCAGCGCCATTCGCGACATCACCTTGCAGAAGCAAGCGCAGAAGGAACTTGCGGAAGCCAAGGAAACCCTGGAGGTTCGTGTCCGCGAGCGCACGGCGGAACTCCTCCAATCCAATCAGGCTCTGAAAGCGGAAATCGCTCAGCGCGAACTCGCGCAAAAGCAGCGCGCCGAAGAACAAGAACGTTCCAAGAACCTCGAGCAACAGCTCATCCAGACGCAAAAAATGGAAGCCATCGGCCGCCTGGCCGGTGGCGTCGCTCACGACTTCAACAATCTGCTCGGCGTGATCCTCGGAAACAGTGAACTGCTCCTTCAGAATACGTCTCTGGACGAGAGTGTGAACGAACGAATCAAGGAAATAAAAATGGCGGGGGAAGAAGCCACATCAGTAACTCGCCAGTTGCTTGCCTTCAGCCGCCAACAAGTTTCTGAGCCTCAGGTTCTGGATGTGAATGTTGCGTTGCAGGACTTGCAGCCTCTCTTGATCAGAATCATTCGCGAAAGCATCCATTTCGAGATGGAACTCGGCAAGCAACTGGGTTCGATTAAGATGGATCGCAGTCAATTGGCGCAGATCATTCTGAACCTGGTCGCCAACGCGCGCGACGCCATAACTGCTGGGGGACGGCTTAAAATCGAAACTTCCAACATCGAGCTAGGCGAATCTTATGCGCACGAGCACGTCGACGTTCGGCCAGGGCCCTACGTGCAATTGAGCGTAACCGACAGCGGCAGTGGCATGGACCGCGAAACAGTTAGCCGCATTTTCGAACCTTTCTTCACCACCAAAGAGCAGGGCCGCGGCTCCGGTCTTGGCCTCGCTACGGTTTACGGAATTGTTCGCCAAAGCGGCGGGCACATCTGGGTTTATAGCGAGCCGGGCTTGGGCACCACGTTCAAGATTTACTTCCCGCGAGTTATTGAAGCATCAGATTCTGTTCGCGCGAGGACAATCCAGGATAAAAAGTCGGCCGCCGCAGAAACCATCCTGCTTGTAGAGGACTCGAAGCTTCTTGCGAAAGTCACTCGGGATTTCTTGGAGAACGACGGTTATAAAGTTTTGATGGCTTCCAGTCCTCGGGAAGCCCTCCATATCGCGGAGAGTCACCAGGCGCCGATCGACTTGCTCCTCACGGACGTCGTCATGCCCGATATGAATGGCCGTGAACTCGCCGAACAGCTTTTGACAAAGCGTCCCGAAATGAAGGTTCTCTATATGTCGGGCTATACGAACGGAATTCTTTCAGAGCACGCCTTTCGAGCGGAAGATTCGGCCTTTATCGAAAAGCCTTTCTCCCACGACGCGCTATCCCGCAAAGTGCGCCATACTCTGAACCCCGGCGCCTAGTTTCATTTTTTCTTTGGTTTCCCTGATAATCGAATCGAGTGCCCCGGCAAACTCGCGGGGCCGCAGTGCTGGCGCACCTGCACAATATTTGCCTCGCAGAATGGCAGGCACCCACCAGCATCCATCTTCCACGAGGACGTATCGGAACAAAGTCGCGCTCGACCCCAGGACTGCTCGGATTAGGTTTTGAGAACCATCCATTTGGCTGCCACAAAGCACCAGGTCAAACGAAGAGTCGGCAACCAAACGAGCGCCCTCGCTGCAAGAGGCTGTAAACTGGCATTGACAGTCGCTCTTTTGCAGGCGCTGCAAAAGGGACGCGTATCCTGCCTTGCTCTCACCTACCAAGAGCACTCTCACTGCCGCGGCATTCATGATGTCTCCGTGCACTAATTTAGAGTTTTGAAGATCAGGCTGCCGATGCTGCTTTCCTGTGCATCCGCGAACCGTCGTTGATTGCGGACCATAAAATCCGTTCCACTTCGGATGGATCCGGCGGACATGCAATGTAATCGAACGCACCAGCACGCAACGCCGCCAGATAGGGCCCCCATTCGGCCAGGCGTGACAGCACCACCACGGGTGTAGGCTTGGCAGCTGCGATAACGCTTCGGTAGTCTGCGTCGGCAAGACGATCGCTGCACAGAACAACGCTAAAATTATGCTGCTGCAGCAATCTTCGCGCTTCGATATAAGTGCAACAGGAGAGCGGATGAACGCCACATTTACGAAGGCTGCCAGCGACTCCGCTCCGGCTCTCTTCTTCCGGACATATGAGCAAGGTGGGTCCGGCTTCGATCATGGTCGCCCTCTTTCTGATCAGGCGGCAACTAGACTCTCAAGCGCTGGTTTGTTCCTCAGTACCAGCGTCGAGCCGTTCAGTTCGATCGTTCGCTGTTTCTTGAACTCGCTCAGAGTGCGCGTCACCGTTTCTCGCGACGCACCAATCAGTTGCGCGATTTCCTCGTGAGTTAGCCCCAATTTCACGCGCACGACACCGTCTAGCACCGATCCGTTCGAAGACCAGTCCAGCAAAAACCGCGCCAGGCGTTCCGGCACCGATTGGCACAGTCCGATCGAGCGCACCAGGTCATAGGCTGCATGACAATCGCGGCTCAGATGACTGGCAAAGTGCAGGCAGGCATCGCCACGCTCGGTGATGCACCTCAAAAAATCCGCGCGCGGAATGAATGCTAATTCGGCAGGCTGCAAAATCTCCGCCGTGAGATCGTACGGCTTGCCAGTAATGACCGAATTCAAGCCCAACTCTTCGCCGGGCTTCGCGATTTTCAGAATGAGCGTCCGGCCATCACTGTTAGTTGTCAACAGCTTAACCCGGCCTTGCCGCAGAATGTAAAGGCCGCGTGCCGGCTGCCCTTCCATAAAAATAATCGCGCCTGAGGGAAAGCTTGCCGTGTGCTCAATCTTTTGCAATGCCTTCGAGGTCGCCTCGGAAAGACTGCCGTAAAAATCGTCACTTGGCTCGGTTCGGCCGTCCCGCTCTAGAATCTGCAAACTGCAGGCCGAGCTCGGTTTTTTGGGGCGGTCCGCCCACACGGGCAATGAGGGAACTGCGGTTCTCGCGGCTATGATGGGACTTGCCATTGTCGTCTCCCTTCCACGTCTCCTTGAGTTTGGACAAGTAAACGAAAGGCAACCCAAGGGCCGATATGCAGCAATACTCAAAATCTGTGGAACAGTTTCTAACTATCACAAAACAAATCGCTTAGCTCAAAGGCCGCTAAGTTGTTTCCCGGCGTGCAATATTCCCAACCTGGTTCTCCCTGCGCCATTTCGCACACTTTTGCGTGACCTACATCACTGCTCTTTGTGACAGGACGCGGCTCCTGCCAGCGGGCCTTTTGCTGGCTTGGGCGTCACGGCGTTGGCTGTCGCCGAATCGGAAGCATCATCTCGCTGCTCGTACTCCCTCCCGGCTTATAATGCTGGCTCATGGCTAGCTCGCCTAACGAATGGGCTGATGACTCCACGGTTCGCCTGGACCGCAAAAACCCCTATCTGCGCCTTCAGTCCGTTACGATCTTCGTCCGCAACCTGGATCGCAGCCTGGACTTCTATGTAAACCAATTGGGTTTTCAACTCGTCTTCGACGCGCGCTCGCAAGGGTTTGCCGGCCGCCGTTTTGTGACCGTCGCTCCACCCGATGGCACGGCCAATCTCACCCTTGTCGCCCCCGAACCCGACTCCGACCAATTCAAGCTGATTGGCAGGGCCACCCAAGTTACGTTTGTGACCGAAGACGTGCTTGCCAAGTTCCGAGAATGGAGCGCGCGCGGTGTCCGCTTCCTTGTCAATCCTCGACTCAAGCGGCTCAAATACCCGGTGCATGTGCAACCCTCGGCAGCCGTTGCGCCGACATCAGCGGCAGGAGAGTATTCGCCGATTTGGGGCGGCGTTTTCGCACGTTTCAGGGACCTGGACGGCAATTCGTTCTCGCTCGTCAGTTTCGATGAGGTTACGCACGCTGTGGAAGCCCAGCGACGCGCTATCGCCGAGAAGCTAGAAACTGAACGGCGCGCCGCGCAGGAACTCGACATCGCGAAACAGGTTCAGGCTCGGCTTTTTCCGCAGAATCTTCCCCCTCTCAACACTTTAGAATACGCGGGGATCTGCCGCCAGGCTCGCCAGGTCGGTGGGGATTACTACGACTTCCTCGACCTGGGGAGCGAGCGGCTCGGTTTTGTCATTGGCGACATTTCTGGAAAAGGCATCGCTGCGGCTTTGCTCATGGCCAATCTACAGGCGAATCTACGCAGCCAGTGCGCCATCGCCGTGGATCAGCCGCAGCGATTGCTGCGCTCGGTGAATGATCTCTTTTGCGAAAACACCGCCGATGGCGCGTTCGCTACCCTGTTCTTCGCGGAATATGACGATGCTTCGCGCCGCTTGCGTTACGCCAACTGTGGCCACCTCGCCGCGTTGCTTCTTCGCAACGATGATTCGGTCGAGCGGCTTGAGTCTACGGCCACGGTTCTCGGCGTGTTCAAGAAATGGGATTGCGCCATCAGCGAAACCCAAATTTCTCCGGGCGATGTTTTTGCTCTCTATACTGACGGCATCACCGAATCATTCAATGATGCCGGCGAAGAATTTGGCGAAGACCGGCTCGCTGCGGCGTTGTGCCGCCACCGCGCACTGTCTTCCAAAGATCTGCTTGCCGCCGTCGTTGACGAAGTGCAGCAGTTTAGTCCCGGGGAGCAGCACGATGACATTACGCTCATTATCGCAAAAGCCGTGTAGCGACTGAACCCATGCTTAGACTGAGAACTCCCCAGAAGTCGAAAGATCGGGGGTCTGAAGACCCGCCACTACATTCTCCAAAAAATCAAAAAACGCGAGTCTAACTAAAGACCCAAGCGAGCGGGCAAAACCCGCCCCAA
>JAWOLO010000482.1:0-2796 GCA_033853375.1 Terriglobia bacterium | reverse complement strand
AGGAGCATCCTGAGCGGAGTCCCGCGCGTCCTGAGCGGAGCGGCGCATTTTGCCGCGTAGTCGAAGGGTGCGGGACACAGTCGAAGGCCGCTAGACCCCGCGACCCCCAGCGGGGATGCGACGTCGTGAGCTTGGCTGGGGCTGTCCAAAAAGAAGCATTGGACAGCCCCGATTCGCGTTTTTCCCCAAAGTGTGGTATAAGGCGCGGCATGAGCCGCAAACACAATCAGGTCACCTTCAAGCCGTACGAAACGAATCAGCCTAGTTTGTTGCCTCCCCGGCTGGACGAACTGATCCCCGAGAACCACCTCGTGCGCGTCGTCAACCGTGCGATTGAGCAACTCAAACTGGACCCGCTCCTCGCCCAATACAAAGGAGGCGGCACTTCCAGCTTTCATCCCAAGATGATGCTCAAAGTGCTGGTCTATGCGTACACCCAGCGCCTCTACTCCTCTCGCCAGATTGCCAAAGCGTTGCGGGAGAATATCCATTTCATGTGGCTGAGTGGGCGCAACCAACCGGATTTTCGCACCCTCAACGATTTTCGGGGCCGGATCATGAAGCCGGTCATCGACCAAGTGTTTGGAGCGGTGGTCGAGTACTTGGTCGAGGAGGGCTACATCAAACTCGAGCATTACTTCCTCGATGGGACTAAGATTGAGGCCAATGCCAACAAGCACAAGGTGGTGTGGTCCAAACGGAACCGGCACCAGCAAGAACGCCTGCAGACCAAGATTCACGAACTGCTGCAGCAGATTGAGGCGGCCAACGATGCAGAGCAGGCAGCGTACGGAGAGCAGGACCTCGAAGAGAATGGCGGGAAGAGCGGGTCCGGCGGATCGTTCGATGCCGAGAAGTTGGAGCAGAAGATTGCCGATCTGAATCAGAAACTGACGGCGGCGCCCGCGGACCCGACGGAAACCAAGGCGCCGCGCCAAGCGCTGCACACGCTGGAGCAGGACTGCCTCCCGCGTCAACGCCAGTATGAAGCGCAGGAGCGTACGCTGGCGGGACGGAACAGCTACGCCAAAACCGATGTCGAGGCGACCTGTATGCGGATGAAGGAAGATCGGGGGGCGGAGAAGCCGTGGCCCAAGCCCGCCTACAATGTGCAGATGGGCACGGAGCATCAGTTCGTGGTGGGATTCAGCCTGCATCAACGCGCGGGGGATACGGCGTGTTTGATTCCCCACCTGAAAGAGCTCCAAGCGAGCGTGGGCCGCCTGCCGAGGAATGTGAGCACAGATGCGGGCTACGGCAGTGAAGAGAACTACGCCTTTCTGGAAGAGCACGGGATTGGCAACTACGTCAAGTACAACACGTTCCATCAGGATCAAATTCAGCATCGCAAGCCGGAATTGATTCGCGCCCAGAGCTTTCGATCGGAGAACTTTGTCTACGATGCGGAGCGGGACGAGTTTATTTGTCCAGCGGAGCAACGGCTGACCTATCGGGCCACGCACCACCTGAAAACGGAGAATGGGTATGCGACCGAGCGGCGGGTGTACGAATGCGGCGCGTGTGCGACCTGTCCGTGGAAAGCCGAGTGCACGCAAGCGAAAGGTAATCGGCAGATGCGGATCAGTTTTCGGTTGCAGGAATTCCGCGCCCAGGCGCGCGCTAACCTGCTCTCCGAGGCGGGGAGAGCGCTACGGGCCCAGCGGAGCACCGAAGTGGAGACGGTCTTTGGGCAAATCAAGCACAACATGCGCTTTCGGCGCTTCCTGTTGCGGGGGCAAGCGAAAGTCCGGACCGAGTGGGGCCTGCTCTGCATGGCTCATAACCTGAAGAAATTGGCGAATTGAAATCACCAGTCTTCTGTCCTCTACGCCAAAAAGCCGTCTTCACAAAACAGAAGGGCTGTCCAGACCTAGTTTCTGGACAGCCCCGGTCGCCGATGCCTACCGTCTTGCCGTCCGGCCCCAGCGGCGCAGTTCCCGAGACAGAAACGATATTGCCAATGCGGACCGCGCGTGCGATGCCGATGAGCGGTTCGTACGGACTGCCGGTTGAAACACTCTTCCTTGTCGTCACAGTTGGCTCCCTCGAGACTAGTTTTCCCTTGAAGCACCCTTACCAGGCAAATAGAGCAACCGCGAATCGCGCGAATAGACAGAATATTAGCGGAGATTTGCTCGATTCGCGGCTGAGTGTTCACGCAGTGGCTGGTGGATGAAGAGAGGGGCGCCATTGCGGCGCCCCTATATGGTTTCGTCGACGCTCGCCTCTTCGTCGAGATCAGTGTCCTCTTCCGCCGCCTCGGTGGCATAGTCTCCGTTGGGAGCATTCCATCGCAGGCGGGATTGGTTCGCCCAGGCGAATTTGCGCTGCAGTTGTTTCGTATACAGCCGTTTCCAATCGAACCCGACGTAGTCACCCCACGCCTTGTAGACACGCGGATCGATATAGTTCTTGAGCGAGGTGCCCAAGTTGTAATCGCGCGTTGCCTTCGCCAGTTTGAGCTGTAGCTCGGCCCTTTCGACGCGTTCTTTGTATTCCCGTTGTGCACGCTCGGGCGCCGCCTGTGCGTGTTCGAGTGTCTCGCGTGCTTTGGCGATGCGCTCGCCCATGCGCTCGTTTTTCTTTTCAAAATCCTCTTTCGTTTTTTCGAGCGCCTTGCGTGCGCCGGCACGCTGCTTGTCGAGCTTGGCCTTGTCTTTTTCGGATCCCGGCTCCGACTGGCTTTCCAGTTCCGCCAGCGCCGCTTCTTTCTCCCGGATGACGCGCGGCGCATCGGCGAGCTTTTTCTGCTCTTCCAAGACTTTTTGCAGCGCGGCCTCGCGTTTCTCGATCTCT
>JAWOLO010000481.1:0-4710 GCA_033853375.1 Terriglobia bacterium | reverse complement strand
GCGCTTCAGTTCCGCGTAACGGCCCTTGACGTCGGCGCCGAAGAGCGTGGTGGTCCACTCGGCCTTTTCGAAATTTTCGATGGCGGTGTAAATGTTGTCTGGCAGAAAACGCTTCGCCGAGCGCAAGTCCTTGATCTTGGCAGTTTCGCCATCCAAGCCCGTTTTAAAGATGGCGTACATCACCATGTACGGGTTGGAGTCGGGTGCGACCGCGCGAACTTCGGTACGCATGCTGCGTTCGTTGCCGATGGGGATGCGCACCATCGCGCCGCGGTTCGTGGGCGAAGCGTTAAGCTGATTGGGCGCTTCGAAGTGCGGATCGAGGCGGCGGTAGGCGTTGACACTGGAGTTGATGAGCAGGCAAATGTCGTTGCCGTGGGTGAGGATGCGGTCAACGAAGTCCCAGCCGAACTTGCTGAGCTTCTCTTCGCCCTTGGGATCCCAGAAAAGGTTCTTGCTTTCCTTGCTGACGGAAACGTTGGTGTGCATGCCACTCCCGTTCACGCCCACGATGGGCTTAGGAAGGAAGCTGGCCGTGAAGCCCATATTTGTGGCCACCTGGCGACAAACCAATTTGTAAAGCTGAATCTGGTCGGCGGCTTGCACGACTTCGCCGTAGCCGTAATTGATTTCGAACTGGGATGGCGCAACTTCGGGATGGTCCTTTTCGTTCTGGAAACCCATGGCGCGCTGCACTTCGGCGGTTGCGTCGATGAAAGTGCGCAGAGGGTCGCCGGGCAGCGAGTGGTAGTAGCCGCCGGTATTGACGTACTCAAATTTGCCGGTTTCATGATAACGGCGCTCGGCGTCGGGGCCGCGGAACAGAAAACCTTCGATTTCATTGGCAGCGTTGAGCGTGTAGCCCTTCTTTTCGAAGAGGCCATCCGCATAGCCTTTCAGGACGCCGCGAATGTCTGCCGTATAGGGCGTGCCGTCTTTGTCGATGACGTGACCGAAGATCAGAGCTTTTCCGGAGCCGAAGACGTCGGCAGGCGCCCAATAGAAAGATGGCCAATCCATGGCCAAGCGCAAATCGCTTTCACGTTGCGCGGTGAAGCCGCGAATCGAGGAGCCATCGAAAGTGAGGTTGTCCCAGCTCTTGATGAGGAATTTCTTGTCGTAGTCGAGCATATGGAGGCGGCCTTCCAGGTCGCTGAAGAGGACGGTGACGGCCTTGATGCGCTTTTCGTCCGTTAAATATTTGAGGCGCTCTTCCTGGACTTTGTGCACCGGCACGCGATTCTTGCGCTGCTCTTTGGCTTTCAGATTTAATTGCTCCAGCTCATCGTAAGAAAGGGCTAGGAAATTACGAAGTTCGTTGGACATGAAGCTCCTCAAATTGGGATCAAACTCAAGCTCAGGGGTAAACGCGGGCAGATGAAAGGCCTGCCTGACGCGCATAAGGGTATCGCGGGCGGATTGTGAGCGTCAATCGAAAGACCTGATGCAATGAATGCAAGAAAGTGGATAGACTGTGGAAAAATCAAGGGAAGAGAGACAAATTGGAAGGATGTGTTTGCTGCGCAGGTTGGCAGCGATACCGGGATTCGAACCCGGATTTTAGCCTTGAGAGGGCTACGTCCTAACCCTTAGACGATATCGCCAGGGACCCAAGCAAACAGCGATGCGCTGAGAACAGCCCAGCGCATAACTCATTTTCGCATGTGCGAGCGAGACGAGCAAGCAAATGAGAGTCCTTGGTGACGCGGTGAAGCTCTGGTGTTTCTCGCCTGCATTGTCCTAGGTGTGGAAACATCTTGCAGCAGGCAGCAGGGCGGCCTCAGAAGGCCCCGCACAACTGCGGTTCGAAAGCGTATGTCGAAATTCGGGCTATGAGCCAAGAGAAGCGTTATGTTTTGGCACAGGGCGGGGTTGCGTGGACGGGGTTGTGTATAATGAACGGCTGGGGGAATCCTGAAGTTTCATGCCTAGAGGTTACGGAAAGTCGCACGCTTCGCTGAAGGTGTGGTTTTGGCGCGCTGAGCGGTTCTTCCACACACGCGCGCGAGAAGTGCGCGTGATTGCGAAGGCTCTGATTTCGACGAAGCATCCCTTTCTTGTGCATATCATCCCAATCCGCCGATGCAACCTGGCTTGTACGTACTGCAACGAATTCGACGATTTCTCGTCGCCAGTGCCGCTGGAAGAAATGAAGAAGCGTCTGGACATTCTGGCGGACATGGGGACGTCTATCATCACGATCAGCGGGGGCGAGCCGCTGCTCCATCCGGAGCTGGACGAACTTATTCGGCATATCCGGCGGCGCGGGATGATCGCGGGGATGATCACGAACGGATTCCTGCTGACACAGAAGCGCATCGAGGAACTGAACCGTGCCGGCTTGGAGCACCTGCAGATCAGCATCGACAATACGAAGCCGGATGAGGTCTCGAAGAAGAGCCTGAAGACGCTGGACCAGAAGCTCGAACTGCTGGCGAATTACGCGTATTTTCAGGTGAATATCAATTCGGTGCTAGGGAGCGGAGTGAAAGATCCTGAGGATGCGCTGCGCATCGCGCATCGCGCTGTGGACCTGGGGCTGACCAGCACGGTGGGAATCATTCATGACCACAACGGGCAATTGAAGCCACTGGGCCCGCGCGAAATCGAAATTTTTGAAGAGGTCATGACTTTGAGCAAGCGGTCGTTCTCGCGATTCAACCATTTTCAGCACAACGTAGCGCGCGGGAAAGAGCACAACTGGCGATGCCGGTCAGGCTCCCGGTATTTGTATGTTTGCGAGGACGGATTGGTGCACTGGTGTTCGCAGCAACGCGGGTATCCTGGGATACCGCTGGCGCAGTACACCCCCGAAATGCGGCATCGCGAGTTTTATACGGAAAAGTATTGTGCGCCGCTGTGCACGGTTTCCTGTGTGCAGCAGGTCGGCATGCTCGACAATTGGCGCGCGCCGCAAACGCTGAAGCCAATGCCCGTGACTGCGCCTGCGGCGCAGCCGGAACTCGTGCAAATCGAATCGGCAGGCAGTGACTCCTGATTTGGAAGGAACGCACTCGCCTTTTCACGCTCCCTGTTTTCACTCCATGCACATTCCATCTTTGACGGGATTGACGGTCCGGCGAGTGCCGCTAAGAATGTAGAGCATGAGCGCACCAGCAATTGAAACAGAGAACCTAACCAAGGAATATCCCCACGGATTTTTGAACCTGAAGAAAAGAACCTCGCTCGAAGGTTTAAGTATGCAAGTAGAAGAGGGCGAAATCTTCGGGTTCATCGGACCGAATGGCGCAGGGAAATCGACAGCCATCAAGTTGTTGATGAGGCTGATTTTTCCGACTGCAGGAACCGCGCGAATTCTCGGCAAACCCATCAGCGACATCGAAATGCATCGCGACGTCGGTTACCTGCCGGAACAGCCCTATTTTTACGACTATCTGACTGCGGCGGAACTGCTGGATTATTTCGCGCGGATCCATGATCTGACTGCGGCGCAACGGAAAGAACGAGTGGCGTTGATGCTCAAGAAAGTAGGGCTGGAAACGGCAGGAAAAATCCAACTGCGCAAGTACTCAAAAGGGATGCTGCAGCGCGTTGGGATGGCGCAAGCGATTCTGCACGAGCCCAAGGTGGTGATCTTGGACGAGCCGATGTCGGGCCTGGACCCGGTGGGGCGCCGCGAAGTGCGCGACATCATTCTCGACCTAAAACGCGAGGGCAAGACGGTGATGTTTTCCACGCACATTCTCAGCGATGCCGAGATGTTGTGCGACCGCGTGGGCGTGATTGTGGGCGGACAACTGCGCGGAGTCGGCGCGCCGGAGCAGCTGGTGGATGTAACAACGCAAGGAATGGAAATTCTGTTTGAGTTGGTGGGGCAGTGTACGGCGCCGTTATTGGCGAAAGCAACGCGCACGGGCGACCGTTACCGATTGGAAGTACCGGATGCAGAGCTGTACGGGGCGATCGAGCAGTTGCGCGCGGCGGGAGCAAAAATACTCTCCGTGGCGCGAGTGCGAGCAACACTGGAAGAGTTTTTCATGAACCTTGTGGCAGCGGACCGCGCGCAGGCAGCCGCGGTCGAGGTGAGCGGAAAATGAAGCGCGCGGGCGTCGTGGCGTTGAATACATTTCGTGAGGCAGTGCGCGACCGGGTGCTCTATAACCTATTGTTCTTCGCGCTGGTGATGATGGCGGCATCCATCATTGCCGGACAAATTTCGATCGGCATCCAAGAAACGGTCATCGTGACGCTAGGGCTAAGCGCAATCTCGCTGATTGGGCTGCTGATTGCCATTTTTATCGGCGTGGGCTTGGTATCCAAGGAAATGGACAAGCGTACGCTGTACGCGTTGCTGGCCAAGCCAGTGCGGCGGTGGGAGTTCCTGCTGGGTAAGTTTGGTGGGCTGGTGCTGACGCTGGCGGTGAACGTCGCGGCAATGGGAGTCGGGCTCTTTCTCGCTTTGATCTACGTCAAGCCGGCATTCGAAGGTGGCGACGCGACGGTTTTTATTGCGGTGTACTTCATTTGGCTGAAGCTGGCGCTCGTGGTGGCGCTGGCGCTGCTGTTTTCGTGTTTCACCACGCCGCTCCTGGCGATTTTGTTTACCGCAGGAATCTACATTGTCGGCCTGTATGTGCAAGAGCTGCGGAATATGCCCATGTCAGTAATGAGTCCTGGAATGACGATGTTCACCAAATGGCTTTCGTACCTGCTGCCGAATTTCGAGAATTTCAACATCATGGCCATGGC
>JAWOLO010000480.1:0-3930 GCA_033853375.1 Terriglobia bacterium | reverse complement strand
TGACTTCGAATTCGAGGCCCCAGAATTCCTGCTTGCCCGTGAGATGTTGCGTGGGTTCGCCCGCCACGCGGCGGCGAATCAGCGCGGAATAGCGCTCAGCGTCTGCGGCAGAAATCTCTTCTTCGGGGTGGGAATAGATCCAGGTGCGATCGCGACTCAACACATGAAGCAGCAGCAGCTCCGCAGCGAACGTGTGAGACGGAACTCCGGCGGCACGCAGCTCTGCGAAGCCCTCGCGAAGAGCGTTGCGGACGACGAGCGGCGCTGCGTGTGGCTTCATCCGAAAAGCTTCTCCTTCTGACGGCCGGACGCTTCGTGATAGCCGAAAGCCACGCCGTTTCCCGCATATGCATAGCCTCCGAAGGCAAGTCCGCCGAAGGCACGGTAGCCGATGGCGCCGCCGCCCGCCGCGTGCCATCCAATGGCAAGACCAGCAAGCGCAAAAAAGCCCAACGACACACCGCCGATCGCGAAGCCCCCAACGGCCACTCCCCCTATGGCAATTACGCCCACAGGAAGGCCGCCAACCGCGATCACACCGCGAGGACGCCCACCCACGGCGATGATTCCCACGGGCGCGGATCCGGCAGCGAACAGGGGAAGTCCTCCGATGCGCGTGGCAGACTCATAAGCGCGTCCATTGTATGTGTAGGCTGGCACGAGGCGGCGTTGCAGCAACGGCAGAATCAGCAGGAACAAGATCATGAATGCGGCGTACAGAACCCAAAAGGTCCGCGGGAGAGAACGGGTGTCGGGCGTACCGGAAGAAAGACGCTCGCTCAAGTTCCTCATCCAGCCCGAACCAGGAACGGAACCGTCACGCGTGAGCATGGGCCACCTCCTTAAGGAGATTATGCTCCCGCCAGTTCCTGCTGGAGTCGCTCGGCTTCGTAATGAGAAACCAGCGCGTCCACGAGCGGTGCGAGTTTGCCGTCCATAACTTCGGTCAATTGATGCAGTGTCAAGCCGATGCGATGATCGGTTACACGATTCTGCGGAAAATTGTAGGTGCGGATTTTCTCCGAGCGGTCGCCGCTTTTAATCTGCCCGCGGCGCTCTGCGACGATGGCCGCCTGCTGCTTTTCCTGTTCGAGTTCATAGAGGCGCGCGCGAAGAACGCGCATGGCCTTGGCGCGATTCTTGATTTGCGATTTTTCGTCTTGCTGCGAAACCACGAGCCCGCTGGGAATATGCGTGATGCGCACGGCGGAATAGGTGGTGTTGACGGACTGGCCACCGGGACCCGAGGAGCAAAACGTATCGATGCGCAAATCCTTTGGTTCGATCTTAATGTCGATTTCGTCGGCTTCGGGCAGTACCGCGACGGTTGCCGCGGAAGTATGGATGCGGCCCTGCTGTTCGGTGGCAGGAACGCGCTGGACGCGGTGCACGCCGCTCTCGTATTTCAATTTGGAATAAACCTTGTTGCCTTGAATCGCCGCGACGACTTCTTTCATGCCGCCAAGAGAAGACGGCGAGCTTTCGAGCACTTCCACTTTCCAGCCTTGGGTTTCCGCGTAGCGCGAATACATGCGGAAAAGTTCCGCGGCGAAAAGCGCGGCTTCGTCGCCGCCCGTGCCGGCGCGAATTTCGATGAGCACGCTCTTTTCGTCGTTGGGATCTTTGGGGAGGAGCAGAAGCTTTAGCTCGCGCTCGACGGCTTCCTTGCGCGCGGCGAGAGTCTTCTCCTCTTCGTGCGCCATTTGCTTCATCTCTGTGTCTTCGGCTTCGAGAAAGAGTTGGTGCGCGCCGGCGAGGTCCTTTTCAATTTGCTTGTATTCGCGATGCTTGGCGACAATTTCTTCGAGTTCGGCGTGCTGCTTCGCGATTTTCTGGAAGCGCGCGGAGTCACCGACCACTTCCGGCGAAGAAAGCTCCCTGGTCATCTCCTCGTAGCGCGAGTCGAGCTGGTCCAATTTTTCAGTCAATGTAAGAACAGCCATAAGAACCTCAGTTTTCAGTCCTAACTTTTAGGTTATAAGTAAAGGAGAAAGAGACAAAGGGATTTTGAAAAAGCTGCCTGCGATTGCGTACGAATGCGAGCTCCCAGCGCGGGAGCGAAAGGGGAGTCAGCTAATAGAACGCGGCGTACATCTATGATTGCTTTCGTCCAATAATAGCGCCAAATCCTGAAACACGCAATCGGATGCGCTGCTCGGTTGCTGAGATGCAACGCGCTGTACTACGATGCGCCTAGACCATGAGCGAAGCCACTCGAACAACGTTGCAGACGGAAGCGGCGATTGCCCGAGAATTGCAGCCCAGCGCGGACCCCGGATTCTTGTGGGATTTTTGGTATCCGGCGGCGCGGAGCACGGAGCTTCGCGCGCAAAAACTCACGAAGGCGCTGCTGCTGGAAGTGCCGCTGGTGCTCGGGCGCACCGCCGAAGGAAAAGTTTTTGCGATGCGGGATGCCTGCCCGCACCGGGGAATCCCCCTGTCTTATGGAAGAGTGGAAGGCAACACCGTGGAATGTTGCTACCACGGCTGGCGCTTCGATGCGTGCAGCGGGCAGTGCGTCGAAATTCCTTCGCTCGCTTCGCAGGACAAGTTGAAAGTGGAGCGGATTTTTGCTGGGCATTATCCCTGCGAGGAACGCGACGGCTACGTGTGGGTCTACATGAATGCGCCTGGCGCGAGGTTCCCGGAAAGGATTCCGGAGGCGCCGGCGCTCAAAGTTTTCAGCGAAAAGTATAAGATCACGCATCTTTCTTGCGAGCTGCCGTCGCACATTGACCACGGGATTATCGGACTGATGGATCCGGCGCATGGACCGTTCGTGCACCAATCGTGGTTCTGGCGAAAGCGCGCGAGCATCCACGAGAAGGCCAAGCAGTTCGAGCCCATCCCGAATGGCTTCCGCATGAGCCCGCACACGCCGAGCGCGAACAGCGCTCCGTATCTGTTGTTGAAGAAAATCACGGGCGAACCCGTGACCACCACCATTGATTTCGTGTTGCCGAACTTGCGGACGGAAATCGATCAAAGCGGGAAGCTGTGGTTTTCCAGCCGAGCGACGGTGACTCCGGTGCGTCGCGATTTGTGCCGGATTGATTTTGTGGCGGCGTGGAATCTGGCGCTGCCGGTCTTCCTATTTCGGCCGTTCGCGAAAAAGTTCCTGCGCCAGGACCAGGAAACGATGATCCAGCAGGCGGAAGGATTGAGGCATAATCCGCGGCTGATGTTGATTGACGACGCGGACCGGCAGGCGAAATGGTATTTCGCGCTGAAGGCCAACTTGCTTGAGTCGCGGCGGACGGGCGCGCCGATGGTGCATCCCATGGACGGCCCTGTCACCCTCCGCTGGCGCTCCTGAAACAGCAGGCCATGTCTGCTTGTTGCCCTCCACTTAAGACCACGAAACAGACCCGTAGTGTCGCCAGATAACTAGCGAAGGGAGGAGAGATCGAAGTCGACGGAAACGGGGTCGCCCTCCGGAGGAGTGATATCGATGGTAGCGGAGTCGGAAGTAAAGGCAGTTGCCGGGAACCGGATGTAGACGGTGGCGCCGGTGAGTTCACAGCCCGCGTCGCCACAATTGAGGTAATTGGGCTCACCTGAAACGTCTTCCGTGGTGATTTCTTCTTTGCCATCAAAGATGCGGAACTTAAACGAGCGCCAAAATTCAGGGGAACGAGGTTGAATACCCACGGGAGATCCCGAGTGGGATCCCGTAGGTTTGGTGACAAAAGGGCCATAGGACTGCGTGAGAAGAATATCGATGGAGATTTCCACAATTTCGTCTTGCGCTTTGTGATCCAGGGCGGCTTGCTGCGCGCTGTAGTTAGATTGCCGGCTGGAATGCTGCACAAGGAGCGCGAAAGGCGTCAGGAAGGTGACCGAGTCGATGTGCGGGCCGGATTTAGGAGCGGGAAGAAACTTCGTGTATTTGTTCAGGAAGCTGGCCATGGATTCGTCGTGGCGCTGGCC
>JAWOLO010000479.1:0-14756 GCA_033853375.1 Terriglobia bacterium | reverse complement strand
GAGACCAAATTGCGTGGCATCGTCCCATTCGCCTCGATTAAGCTTGCCATCGATCATCACGAGGTTCTTTCCCTCGGGTACGGCGATCACCTTTTGCGCGACGGCTGCAGGAGTGGTCAGCAAGAGCCCTATGACGACCAACGACACTTGAACAACTCGGTTCACTTTCTCTCCTAAGGATGTTGCGATTTTTCAAGAAGATCGAGGACGTGATTCCACGCTGTAGGCCCTTGGTGCATGGCAAAGACTCGATCTACCTGAAGATTCTCGCGCCTGACTGCCTGGACTACTTCATTCATCAGTTCGGGATCGTACAGCGTGTTGTCTTCGTTGATCACAAGGGTGTCGCTGGCATAGAGCAGATGATGCTCGGGGAAATACACCATGTACTGCCTCTCGGTGGAGGCACCGCGCAGGGGATATAGTTCCAGCCGATTGGGTCCCGTTCCTAGTTGCTCCCTGGCAGATACAATCCTCCACATTGGGGTTTTTCGAATCGTGGATTTCTCGAGAGCATCGGGTTCTGTCGAATGCCGAGCCTCGATGAGCCGGTCCAGAAGTGGTCGGTTCAGGTCAAGAATGTAAACGGGCAGCCCCTGGGAGACGGCGAACCTGACGCCGCCGGTATGGGGCCAGGAATCTGATGTTGAAAGAACAGCTTTGATCGGCAGTCGCGGATAACGCTTTTTTGCTTCTTCGATGACCCCTTGCGTGTACGGCTCTCCAATCGGAGCCTCCACAATCACAATGCCATCAGATTGTCTGACAATCGTTGAGTTCCACGGTCCCGGGAAAAAGTCGATCCCTGGCGCGAGTGCCACAGGTGTATCGCCACGGAACGGCCGCTTCCATCCTAAGGAGGCAATGCTCTTCTTTGCTGTTGCGGCGTCCATGCGAAATGCACTCTCTTGGACCGGTGCGTTAAGTTCTACTTTCAATGCCTGGGCGGACCGCCAGATTGCCCCGTTCCGCTCTTCCACCAAATTGGTGGGATATGCGACCCCTCGAACGAGCTTCCAATTGTCGAAATAGACGCGCTGCCACACGTCACCCCAGAAATACCAGAAATCGTGGAATTGCTGCGTGGTCTCGACCGCATCCGGGAGGTGATTGAAACGGTTAAGCAGAATGCGAACCGGCACTTTCTGCCAGCTAAAGGCCAATACGGTGTGCCGAGTGGATCGTAACATTTCGGGCTTTTCGAAATGCAAGTCGGACGCCTGATCGGCTGTCAGCAGAAGGGGCACCGGCCCGAGAGCTAGCGCATATCGCGCCGCATCAAGATCGGCTAGCGAGCAAGGAGTGTCGGCGTCCTTGCCGCGCCGCACGCCTCCTTCTGGGCCGACGACTGCGACTGAGGTGGATTCTGACTGATTGTCATCAGATTCGGGCCAGGTCAACTTCACTTCCGACGACATTCGTTGATTCGCGAGATCCAAGGTTGTCGTTGCGCTCTCATAAGAAGCAACGAACGGGTCCTGACGGTAGGACTGTTCCATCAGCAGTGTGTGGCCAATGGTCCGTAATTGGATGCTCCTAACGTCTCTCAATCGTTCTCGCCCACCCATCGCGTCCAATGCCAGATTCAGGCATTCCTTAGCAGACTGGTGTTCGCAACCCGGGGAGGCAATTGGTGCATACTTCACTCGCGCCTCGCTGACCAGGCATGCGGCAACAAACAGCAGTATCCGGGCATGGTTCATTTCGTTTGCTCTCCTCCGTTGAATCGATTACTGTTTGTCCGATGGTTGCGGATTGCCGTTCCAAGCTTCGAGCGCAACTTTCCAGGAGCCGTCCTGCTGGCGCTTCAGGATTAACAGAATCTTGCCATTACCCTCGAACGGCTTCTTCGGCGGCGGGAATTCGATTTTCTGCCGGTTCATGCCCCACTCGTAAGCGAGGTTTCCGTGAATCTGAATGTCTCGCCAGTCCACAGTGCAATAATCCATCTTCGCTCCAACGAGTTGCGGAGTCAGGCTGTCAAGCCACGCCGAGATTTTCGCTTTTCCAACCATCGGCGCTAGCCCAGGAAGCAGGTCCACGCCGTCTTCTGTCCAAAAGGCCGCATCGGCCTTGTGATCCATCCTCACGCAGGCCGCCACGAATTCCTGGTTGAATGCGTCCAGGGATTTTTGCGCGTCCTGTTCGGCCGAAACCGATCGCGCGGGTCTTACTAACGCCAGGGCGAAGAGACCCGCCAAAAGCGGAGCCAGGGCCGCGAGCTGCCAGTTTCTTCTCATCGAGTACAACCTCCTGCGGTAAAGTAGGATTCCACCCCGTTGCGTACCGCACATCGAAGCCGAATCAGGGGCGATGCCAGAGGACTTTGCCTGAAGCATCCACCAACTCGATTTCGGGCTGGCCACGGTCAAACTTCAACTCCAGTCCGCCAACAAAACTCGCACTGTGCGGGGGAACGTGCCGAAAGTCATGAAATGCGATCTGAATTTGTCCGGCCTTAGTGGATTCGAGTATGCCCACGGGTTGGTCGATTTTCCCGTCCCCGTTCGCAAAAGCCAGATTGCCAACGCCGGAATCATAGAGGTCCAGAGACAGGCGTGCCGTTCCTGAGGCATCGTACAGGTATAAATCGGGAGTTCCATTGCTCTCTAGAAACAGCGCGGCTCTTTTCTTGTGCTGTTGGTCGAACAAGGCGAATTCCGGACTGCCGCTCTGCGAGGATAGCGTGGCCAGTGGATGGCCGTCAGGAGCTGCCAAGGTGAATGCTTGCGTCGCGATATTCCTCCTCTGTTGCCTGTTGAAAATCATGCAAACGCTCACAGCCGCAAAGCAACTCACAAACAGGGGCACGCACACACCAAAGACCAGCTCAGATCGCGTCACAGGCCTTACTCCTCTCCGTCTGTACCGTGCATTCGGTAACGGTTGGGCTGCAGGAGATCCTAGCGATTGGCATACAAATCTCTAAACACAGCAACCGTCCCGAAACTTGTGCTTCGTGGCTCTTAGCAAAGGGCAACTCCCTTTTCCAGCAAAACAAGTTTGCAATTCATACCCGACTCAATCCGGCCCCTTGAATCTCACGCGTATTAACGATTCCCACCGCCTGACTTCACAAATTCGCAAGCCTCCTTAGCAAGCTCCAGCCAGTTTGCCTGACGGCCCTTAACGACCAGCCACTCCTTCATGAGAATTCCGCGACCTGAGTCGAAACGCTCCCCCTTTCCCGAGTTCACGATCTCTTCAACCCTTTTCTTGGGGAGTTTGACGACCAATTCGCCCTTTGCCGACATCATGGCAAAAATCTTGCCGTTGACCTTCAGCGCTCCTGCGCCGAAACCCTTCGTGCCCCCACGGCTGACTTTCCGATCTTTCGCGAACGCCTCCACCACCTGCACAAAGCGCGGGGCAGGGGAAATGAAATCTTGCTTCTTAGTCATGCGAGCGCGCCTCCGGGCGAGTCTCGATAAAGCGATACGCTGCACAATGGGGCGAACCTTTGCACATCGCAACTATTGCACCTTCGTGCCCTGAAATTGGCCGTTTAAGGTCATGCCCATCTGGGCCGGGGATGGGATGGCAAGGAGCAAGCAAAACTGGCACCAAAGTGATGCTTCGACTTCTCCAGCCCCGTAATCTGATATGCCCATCGCGATGCCGCAGCCATCTCATAACGCTGTCCTCTTCTCAGATTTCACCATTCCGTATCCCGTCTGAATGGAGCCCTGCCGTTAGGTTCTGGCGGGCACTGTTATTGTTGCCATTTCGACATGTCTTCATTCTTGCCGACAAGACGAAAAACTTGACCACCAGGGGCCTGAAAGTAGAAGTGCTCTTTGTCCCAGTACTGGATTTCTTTGATGCCGAAAGACAGGATTTTGCGCCTCAACTCTTCCGGACGATCTGTTCGAAGATCTAACCACAGGGACTTCAGGAAGTCGGACTCTGACAGCGCGGAATCGTCATATACAACTCCAATGAAGAAAGTCTTCCCCATTTGAATGATGTCAAGTGTTTTCGACTTCGTGATCACATTGCATCGCAAGATGTCGCGATAGAAACGTTCGAGCCGATCCCGTTCTGACGGGCGAACCGTCATCTTCGAATCTTCCCCTAACGAAACGCTCATAACTGGTCCTGCTTTGGAGATAGGTTCTTGGGCTGGGGTCTTAACTGCATGGCGCGCCATTCCTGGCGGGAGCAGGGTTGCGGTTGTGGTCAAAAGAAGAGTCATCACAATAAATCTCACGAGCGTCCTCCATTTCGTATGAGTAGCATGATTGATACCGTAGCTCATTTTTTCATTGCCTCTTTCTTGATGGCTTCTTTTACTTTTGCCACGTCCGGGCCTGCCCCAGCTCCCTCATAAAAGGACATATCCTCATCGATTCTCACTAACCGGAGGCATTGACCTCCTGGAGCTTGGAAGTAAAGGTGAGAGTCCGGCACCTCAAGTTTCCTGACCAGACCGGATTCGAGGATTTTTCGTCTCATTTCCTCCACATTGTCGGACTTGATTTCCAGCCAAACCGATCGTGCAGATCGTAAGAACTCGCTCTCATCAGGCACATCCCCATAGAGAAACCCGATGTAGAACTCTCCTCCCAAGCAAACGAAGTCTCGTTCGGGATCTGCTTTCGTGATCTGGCCGCCCAGGACATCACAATAAAACTTACGAATGCTGTCTCGGTCTTGTTGCGGAACCAGAACCGAGGCATGATTTCCAAAAATGACCTTTGCCATGATTGCTCCTTATCTCAGGTCTTCAATCACGTTTTAGTTCTCAATGGCACGGAGCCGATGTGGCGTCGGAGTACTCGTCACGTCGCCGAACCCAGCGGCCACCACGCTTGGGCTCTTCGTCGCGCCCCTTAGGGACGATGTCGAGGTAGTGGTAGCCCACGTTGAGCATGTCGATGCCGCGTGCGTAGGTCGAGTAGGTGTGAAACACTTCGCCGGTGCTGGGGTCCTTGTAGAAGACGCTGATGCCGGGCAGCTCGGGGATGGGAAAGATCGGGCGCGCGTAGTTGTACTCACCTTGTCCGTTCGCGATCTCCTCGGCGGTGAGCGTTACGCCATAGTCGCGGTTGAAATCGCCGTCGCCGGCCGAGACCCACTTGAATGTCCAGCCCATGCGCTTCCTGTAGGCTTCTAGCTTCTCCACCGGAGCGCGAGAGGCGGCGATGAGCGTCACGTCTCGATGCCCGAGGTGAACGACGACGCGCTCCAAGTTGTCCATCCAGAAGGAGCACATCGAGCATGGTGCGTCCTTGGTGTACGGCGTTTTGGGCGTCGCGGTCTTCGGATCGAACATCGCGTGGTACACGACGAGCTGCGAACGCCCATCAAAGAGCTGCTCCAGCGTTTCGGCTCCGTGAGGAGTGTCGAACACGTACTTCTTCGCCACGCGCTCCCACGGAAGCTCGCGCCGCCGTGCGCTGAGCTCATCACGCAGACGATTAAACTCCTTCTCTTTCGCCAACAGCGCCTTGCGCTCCACGACCCACTCCTCGTGCGAAACGATCCGGTGATTCGTGAGATTCGGCATGCTTTCCTTCGGTGTGGCCATGATCTTCTCCTTGGGAATTTGTTTCAGGCCGGACTCTTGCGATTCCGAGCCGGTCATGCAACTTCTTGGCGACAAACGCCGCCAAACCTCCGGTGGAGGTCGCTCCTGTAGCGACAAGCGCGATGGTTGTCACGCATGCTGGACACATGGAACTCCTCCTTAAGGACCGCTGCCAGCCTGGGCTATGGCACAGTCAGTTTCTCGGCCCGTTCTTCGACATTTAGACGTTTGACCTCCGAAATGGCGGACAACTTTTTGATCAACATGAAAAGTTTTCTTTGCTCCAGCGGTTACGCAACAGCCCGCTAAGACACGCCGTCCGACAGCGCTGGAGCGTGTCTTCATTTGAACGTCACGGCCAACGTCACGACTCCTCATTCGAACCGTAGCGCTTCGAGCGGGCTGATGGAGGCGGCCTTCCGGGAAGGCAGGATCGAGAAGGTCAGATTCAGTGTTGCGGAGGCAACAAAGGCCGTGACCGCATTCCCCCGGTCGAAGACAAAGGGCAATCGAACGGCATCGCTAATCCAATGTGACGTCGGCCAGGAAAGGACCATTCCCAGAAGCCCTCCGGCCAGTGCCAGTGCCAGCGTTTCGCAGATCACCTGCAGGAAAATGTCGGCTGCTGTTGCACCGATAGCGCGACGCGTTCCGATTTCGTGCGTTCTTTCCTTGACTGCGATCCAGGTGATGGCCACGATTCCGAGACCAGAAACTGTCAGCGCGCTGGCGCCGATCCATCGCAGAAAGAAGCCGAGTCGCTGAGCCGCAGCCACTTGCGTATCGATCAAGCTTTTTTGATTTTGAATTTGGAAGTCATTCGGTTGGTTGAGCTGGATGTGGTGCAATTGGCGCAGCAAGGAGTCGCTCTTTTGAGCCGCTACGTCCATGGAATCCAGGGAGTCGATCTCCAGCACAATTCCTGCGAAATGATCTACATTCATGAGGCGGCGCATCGCGGTCGCGAGGGGCACGTAAATCTGGGTATCTTCATTGCTCACGTCGAGACCTTGCCCGCGCTCGCTCAAAACGCCTATTACGGTGAATGGCACGCGGTTGATCATCATGCGTTGCCCTATGGGTGAGGAAGCCCCGAATAAATCGATGGCAACGGTATGGCCTAACACCGCGACTCGCGCGGCATCGCGCTCCTGAATGGAATCGAACAGATCTCCGGAGATAACCGGCCAGTCCCTTATGACGAAGTAATCTGGCTCGCAGCCGATGACCACGGCGTTTTTGGAAAAGTCTCCCGCTTTGCTCCAGAAACTCTGCGTCACGAACGCCGACGAGTGTGTTCGCGTCAGAATGGCACTCTTGACGGTGCGATAGTCGCGCTCGACGAGCGTGGTAACAAGAGCTCCGGTGCGCGCGCGGCCGGCTATAGCCCGACTCTGGACGGGAGTAATGATGAGTACATTGGTTCCCATACGGCGGATTTGATCGAGAATCTGCTTGGTTCCGCTCTCTCCATAGTTGACCGAACAAACCACGCCGCTTACACCGAGCGCCGCGCTAATCATGAGCAAGGAAGAGCGAAGCCGGTATCTCCCTAGCTGGCGCACTGCGCGAAACACGATTTGACGTTGTCGCGCAAGCATTTCTACGACCGGAGGGCTTGGATGGGATCGAGTCGCGAGGCCTTCCATGCGGGATAAACTCCGAACACCAGCCCGATCATCACGGAGAGCAAAACCGAGCTAGCGAACGGCTGCCAGACCAGAACCGGCGGCAACCTTTGTAGTCGTGCAGTCAGCTGCATTCCGAACCAGCCCGTGACCCCGCCCAGAACTCCGCCCATTGAGGCAACAAGCGTCGCTTCCAGTAGAAACTGGACGACAATATCGCGCCTTGTGGCACCAACGGAGCGCCTGACGCCGATTTCTTTCCAGCGCTCCGAAACGGCAATCGACATGAGGCTCATGATGACGGCGCCGCCGATCAGCAGGGCCATTGCTGCAACCCCGGTGAGAATTTTTGTCAGCGTGCTCCCGGCGCGCGAGACTTGGGCCATCGTCGCCGCCGGATTGGTAATGGTGAAGTCGTCGAGCGCGGGCGGCTGGATTTGATGGCGATCGCGAAGCAAGGCGGCAACCTTTTCCGTCGCCGCGCTGGCCTCTTCGGGATCTTTGACCTGCGCGATGACCATCGTTAGGAAATCGCGGTTGAATAGCCGTCGGGCTGCAGTGTTGACGGGAATCAGGACAAGATTATCCAGACTGCCGCCTGCGGGGCCGGCTCCACGCGATTTCAGTATTCCAATGATTTGAAACGGCACATCTGCAATTCGCAGCGTCTTGCCGATCGGATCTTCCTCAGGAAATAACGCCGCGCGCACGTCGGTTCCAATGACCGCCGCTCGCGCTAGAGAAGTATTCTGATCCTCCGTAAAGAATGTGCCGTCCTGCATCTCATCGGAGCGCAGTTGAAGCCAATTGGGCGTGACCCCAATCACGACCGGAGATGCCGCCCGGTCCCGGTATTTGATGTCCACGTCGAATGCCGTTTGCATTTCGGCGACCGCCTTAATCTCGAACACTTCTTTGGCGATGGCGTCGGCGTCTTCAAAACGCAGCGTCGGAGGAACGTTGACTAGAGTCGGCATGCCCCGCGAACGGCCGCCTCCCGGCCGGACGATAATCGTATCGAAGGTGCCAATCATGTTTTTGAAACGCTGCATGGTCTCGCGCTTGGTCGCTTCGCCAATAGAGGAAAGAACCGCCAGAGAAGCAATGCCGACCACAACTCCCAGCATCATGAAAATGGTACGCAGAGGATATCGGCGCATGTTTCGGAGAGCTTGCGAAACCAGTTTTGCAGATTTCATCGGAGGCCTTCCGCGGATCGGGATGATGGCTCACTCGCTCGTAGCCGATCCGAAATCAATTGTCCGTCTCGCAGCAAGACCTCTCGGGAGGCGTACGCGGCAACCGTGTCATCATGAGTCACCATAACAATCGTTCGACGCTCTCTGTGGAGCTCCCCTAGCAGTTGCATAACCTCGAGGCCCGCCTTTCGATCAAGGTTGCCTGTGGGCTCGTCGGCCAGGATCAGTGCGGGATTATTGATCAGCGCTCGGGCAATAGCGACACGCTGCTGCTCGCCACCTGAAAGTTCAGTGGCAAAATGCTGTGCCCGCGTTGCTAGACCAACACGTTCGAGCGAACAAAAGGCACGGCGCCGATCCACCATGCCGTCGCGATAAATCATGGGGATCTCCACGTTTTCCAATGCAGTTGTTCGGGGAAGCAGATTAAAAGACTGAAAAATGAATCCGATCTTTGCATTGCGAATCCGAGAGAGTTGTTTGTCCGAGAACTTGGCAACCTCCTCGCCGTCAAGCCGGTAGCGGCCGGAACTCGGCTGCTCCAGGCAGCCCAGGATATTCAACAGGGTTGACTTGCCGGAGCCGGAGGCACCCCGCACGGCCACGAATTCACCGGGAGCAACTTGAAACGAAACCATCTTCAGGGCTGCCACCACTTCCATGGCGCCACGCGAATAAGTCTTCGAAATGTTTTCTGCCTCGATCATCGATTTCGCTCATGGAACAGATTGCGAGCGCCGAGCTGAGTCCGTGCCGCTCGCAGAAACCAATAAGACATCCTCATCGCTCGAAATTCCTCGCTTGATCTCGACCATTCCAGTCTCTTTGGTTCCGATGACCACCGGCCTGCGGTAAGGCCCGTCCTTACCCTGCACGTATACGAAACTTTGGTCGCCATCACGCTGCACGGCTGCCAAAGGCAATAACAGGGCCGTGTGTTGTGCTGTCTGGATCGAGACGTTGGCCGTCATGTCCGGCTTCAGAAGGTGCGCGTCCTTGCGGATATTGATGGTGACCTCGTAATTCACTACGCCGGAGACAATCGTCGCTTTCGGAGCGACGCTTTCGACGATGCCGGGAAAATCGCGCGATGTATAAGAATCCACCGTGAAGACGGCGGGATTGCCTGGTTTAACGTTGGCGATGTCGGTTTCATCCACCATCGCCACCAATTGCAGCGCATTGTCGCCAATGATGGTGACGAATGTCGGCGCCGTAAACGCCGCGGCCACCGTCTCTCCTTCTTGCGTCGACACCGAAGACACAGTACCGGTGATCGGCGCACGAATGGTGACGTAGCGGAGATCGACCGCGACGAGGTCCCGATCACGAAGTGATTTTTCATAGCGCGCTTTCGCCTCGCCAAAGGCCAGTTCGAGATCCTGCTCTTGCTGAGCTGGAATAAGCCCCTGAGACTTCAGCTGCTGAGCGCGTTCGAAGTTTACGCGTGCGCGTTCCAGGCTCGCGCTGTCCAGTTCCGCCTGCGCATCCGCCTGAGCGAGCCGGGCCCGGACAGGGGCATCGTCGATTTCCGCAATCACGTCTCCCGCGCGAACTCGCGAACCCACTGTCACGTTCAACTTCTTGACGATTCCTGACAACTGCGAGCCGACCCGCACCTCCGAACCAACCCGCAGTCTCACAGTGCCGGTCGCGTTTACGGTTGTGCCCACCATGCGCCGCTCGGGGTGCACCACTTGGTCGGCTTCCGCATGTGGTTTTTGCGTGTTGCTGCGCACGGCATAGAAGCCTGCTGCGACACCCCCGCCGAGCAATAACACGAGCATGGCAATGCCCGAACGGCTCATAACTACTTCTTGTCGAACTCCATGACCACGGGGGGATTCGAGCCGCGCACCGATTCCACAGTCATAATCTTGCCGTCAGGTGATAACGACCTGGTCTCCGTGCGCACGACTTTAGGGCCACCGGCCACTGCACTCTCGCTCGTCCAAGTGGTAACGAGTCTAGCGCCTTCCCATTTGCTGACGGTTTCGCTTGGGCCGCCCATGGGCAGTTCGTTTGCGACAGGCTTCCCGTTGAGGTCGTAGTGGATTTTGCTTTCTTCATCTCTACCTTGGTATGTGGAACGTGTGGTGATGTCCAGCGACGAATCGGTCTGTTGGATGGCGAGCGCCATTTTCATTTGCGCCATCATCCCAACGTTTTTGCTTTTCTCCGGGTTGAACTGCCAGGAGCCGGAAAAATTAGCGATTTTCTGCGCCAGCGTCGCACCGGTCATGACCCCCAACGCTAGAATAAGTACTCCAGTCTTCATAAATCCTCCTAGGTTTTGGTCTGCAACAGCAAAACTTTTCGATGTCCGATTCCCAAACCAGAGTTAGCGGGACGGTCGTCTCCTCCTCATTCCCTGGGGGCGTGCCGCCCTTCCACGTACAGAGCGAGGCGCCAAGCGTCCGCTGGCGAAAGCCCGCGAAAAGCGGGCATTCCACTCCAACGAATTCCATGCTCGATGATGTACGCATCCATCCAGGTGGGTTTTTGCGCTGGCAGGATTACAAATTGCGGCGGGCGCGGAGAGAACGACTTCGCAAGCGGCGCCATTCTGCCCCGCGTTGCTCCGTGACAGTTCGCACACCGCGCCTCGTACAGTTCGCTGCCTCGCACCAAATCCTCTTCCCCGGGTGTAAACGGTGGGGACTTTAAGGGACGGTCCAGCCGGAGCTTGGCCTGCAACAAAGCAGAAGCTAGCCGCGTTTCGACCCACGACGGCTCGGCATCGGCGGATACGTCCGTAAAGGCAAACGCCGTTACGCAGAGAATGAGGGCCATCATCATTGCCGCAAGCAAGTACGGAAGAATTCTTCTGAGCCCCATGCCCCCTCGACTCTCTTCCCGACCGTTTTTCTCAGCCGCCTTCGTCTCGGCGCACCTCTCCATCGAATGTCTAGCGACGGCTTGCCGGTATGATCGCTACCCGCGCCACTCTCCAAGAACCATCCGGTTGTTTCTCGAGGATGCGTATCGCGTTGGCGTCCTGCTGAACCTCACGACCGTCAGGCAGCTTCAGGTTGGCGGCGATTCTCCCCCACTCGAACGCATAGGCGCCGGCGAAGCGGATCTCGTTCCACTTCTCCTCGTACGAAGTCGTTTCCACCCTGCCGGCCTGCTGTTGTTGTTGCAACAGCAGCGTCCGGATTGCTTCCTTCCCAACTACCGGTGCCAAGCCAGGCTGCAGCAGAACGCCATCGTCCGTCCACAGCGAGACGAGTGTGTCGACATCATTCTTTTTCGACGCCGCGATGTCTTTTTGCTCCAGCTCTTGGATCCGAGCCCTATCGGATGACTCGCCAGCCGGCTCCGATCCGCCGGCTTTCGCTTGCCGAGCGTCCTCGGCGCTGCGAGGATCGTCTGGCCTGACGAGATCGTGAGCGCTGGTTTGTTCCCGCAAAGAGCAAATCGCCCACGTTTGGCCTCGGCGCTTCGCCACTAGGTTGAACACGCCGATCTCGGGAGCTTCCGGCTGACCGGCGAAGACCACGCCATCGATTCTCCACACACCATCCACCAGCACCATGTCGGGCCCAATTGGCCTGACCAGCTTGATACGGGCCGTTCCGCGGCTTCCGCGGTAGCCGCGCTCAAACACGGATGCATAAAACTGCCGAATAGCGTCATGTCCCTCAATTAAGAGGCCGTCTGGTATCACCAGATCGGCGTTTCCCTCGAAAAGAGTGGCAATAGCCGCTGCGTCCGATCGGTCCCAGGCCGATGTGAATTGATTCAACAACACTTGGAGATCGGCCTCGAGCGATTTGCCCTCCAAGAACGGAGCACCCAGGAAAACGGCGCAACACATAAAACACAGGAGAAGGTGGGAAAAACGTCGCACGATAAACTCCTTCGGATGATGGGGGGACTACTCCGGTTCGCGGCAAGTGCCGACAAACCGTTCTGTCACCCCTCCCATCTTGTCAGGCTGGATAAGCCTGAAAAGGCCATTGCGACCACCTGACGCAGGTATTCAGTTGAGCCGAGGCTTTCCCGCGACGAACTGCTGTTCCTAAACTGTCGTCCTGAGGGACAATTCTCTTGCCATGTCTTATCGCTCTGAGCGCGTGCCGCAATTCTGGCTGCTTCAGTTGGTTGGATGGGGTACGTACGCTCTGATCGTCGCTATCGGCGTTGCGCCTCACCTCCGCAGACACGGCGTTGTGGCATACGAAGTGGTCTTCGTTACGACCACTTTTTCCTCGAGCTTCGTCTTGCGCCTGCTGTGCCGGCGTCTTTGGAGGCGAAACACGCCTTGGTCGAGCGCCATGTTCCGAGCCGTCCTGGCTTGCGGCCTTTTGGCCATCCCTTGCGCCGTAGCGGCGCAACTGGCTGAACTCATTGTTGGCGGCATCCCCATTACCTGGCATTCGCTGCTGGCGGCGTTCGAAGGCGTCCTGTACGCAATGTTTATCTTGATCTCCTGGGCCGGTTTGTACTTCACGGTCAAGCATTACGAAGCATTGCAAGCCGAACGCGAGCGAGCGCTCCAAGCCGAAGGGCTCGCCCGGCAGGCGCGCCTCGAAACCTTGCGGTACCAGTTGAATCCCCATTTCCTGTTCAACACCCTGAATGCCATTTCAACTCTGGTTTCCGAAGGCGATGCCAGCGGTGCGAATGCCATGTTGGTCCGGCTGTCGCGCCTGCTGCGTTCGACGCTGGAGGAAAATATTATCGAGGAAATCCCGCTCCGGCGCGAAATCGCCATCACCGAAGAGTATTTGGCGATCGAAAAAGCGCGGTTGGGTTCGCGGCTTACTGTGAACTTAGCGGTCGCCCCGGACACGCTGGACGTACTCGTTCCGACCCTTTTACTGCAACCTATCGTCGAAAACGCCATCCGCCACGGTATCGCACCACGCCCAGAGGGAGGTACGCTGGAGGTCGAGGCATACGTAGCCGATGCACGCCTCCATCTCAACGTTTCGGACGACGGCGTGGGCACCCAATCGACTAACGGCCAGCAGGAAAGGCCACGCGGAGGCATCGGTCTGGCCAACACCATTGAGCGGCTGCGGGTGCTCTATGGAGACGATCATGGCCTCATCGTCAAGTGGCCCGCGGATGGTGGATGCCGGATCGAGGTGCACTTTCCAGCCGTTCTTGCAGCTCATTCGATCGGTAATCTGAAATGACGGCTCCGATTCGCGTGATGATCGTTGATGATGAACCTCTGGCGCGCCGGGGTGTACGAAGCCGTCTGAGGAAGCATCCGGACATCAACATCGTCGCTGAATGTGCAACCGGCAAGGCTGCGGTTACGGCCATTCGCGACCGCCGTCCGGATCTGGTTTTCCTGGACGTTCAGATGCCCGATTTCAGCGGCTTCGAAGTCTTGCGGATGCTCAAGCGGGATGAAATTCCGGCGGTTATTTTCCTTACGGCCTATGATCAATATGCTCTGGACGCTTTCCGCGTGCACGCGCTTGATTACCTGCTAAAGCCGATAGACGACGCCCGCTTTGAAGACGCACTGACGCACGCGCGAGAGATAATCAGGAATCATGATCTGCCCGATTTGGAGAAGCGCATCCGCGGGCTTCTGGGGAACAGCGGCGCACGCGAAACGGTTCGTTACGAAACTCGATTCTCGGTCCGCACCGGACAACGGATCGTCATCGTCTTAGTCAATGATATCGATTGGATCGAGGCCTGCGGCGACTATGTGACCCTTCACGTCGGCAATCGAAGTCATCTCCTGCGACAGACCATGAACAAAATGGAGTCGCAATTGGATCCGGGCCGCTTTCTGCGGATTCACCGATCGACTATCGTGCAGACTTCCAGAATCAGGGAACTCGTTGCCCTGGACAACCGCGAGTTTCTGCTTCGCCTGTCCGACGGCAAGGAACTCAAAACCAGCAGAAGCTACAGCGATCGAATAGAAAAGTGGTTGTAGTGAATGACGAGTTGGCAAGAGGACAAGCGTGGCGCAGTTATGGACACTGAATACTCTTCGCGCCAATATTTTTCAGTCCAATTGGCCAAACGTGGAGTGAACCCTTGAAGTGACACACGATATTGGGCACAGTTTCCGGGAAAGGAAGCGTCGTGAAGAGAAAGCGATACTCCCGCGCGTCGATAGGAAATCCATGACCACGAAAGCAATCTCCCCTGGTGCGGGTGGATCTGCTGGGTGATCTCGGTCAAGAAGCCGGAAACCAGAAGGCAACACATCGAGCGGGTTCGCACGGAACTTAAGGAAGGGATGCGCCGGCCTTGTTGCTGGCCAGGCTGTCCTCACCGCTGAAACAGCGACATGGAGTTTCTATTCGCCATCTCCTTCCCCCCTGCCACCGGAGCGACTCCTCCCCTTTCCAATTTAATCGCGAAGGTCGAGACCCAACTTCAGTTTAGCCGACGAACTGGACACGATTTGCGGACGGG
>JAWOLO010000478.1:0-4024 GCA_033853375.1 Terriglobia bacterium | reverse complement strand
CATGAGAAAAGATCTTCTGAAGTGGATGAGTTTGGTGAGCGTAGCGCTGGCGTTATTTCTTATCGCTCCGCAGCGCGCCGCCGCCGATGAAGATGATCCCCCGAGCCGCGTGGCGCGCCTTGCGTACGCGAGCGGCAACGTTTCTTTCAATCCTGCTGGCACGGATGATTGGGTGGCCGCGGTAATAAACCGTCCGATGACCACGGGCGACAAACTGTGGTCGGACGAGGGCGCGCGCGCGGAATTGAACCTCGGTTCTGCGCTTATCCGCCTTTCCGATCATACCGGTTTTTCCTTTTTGAACTTGAGCGACGACATTACCCAACTCCGCCTGACCGAGGGCACGCTGTACATTCGCGTGCGCCGGCTTGGCGATGACGAAACTTTCGAAGTCGACACTCCCAATCTTGCGTTTTCCATTCTTCGCCCCGGGCGCTACCGCATCAACGTCAATGAATCGGGCGACGCTACGATCGTCTCGGTGCGCGATGGCCAGGGAGAAGTCACCGGCGGCGGCTCGGCCTATACGATTCACGCGCGCGAAGAAGGCGTCTTCAATGGCACTGATCAGTTGGACGCTGACGTCGAGCGCATGCGGGAAGATATGGATGATTTCGACCAATGGTGCTACGACCGCGACCGCCGCGAGGACAATTCCGTCTCTTCACGCTATGTTTCCAATGACGTCGTCGGCTACGAAGATCTGGATCAATATGGCGGCTGGCGCACCGTGCCGGAGTACGGCAACGTGTGGTTTCCGCATACCACCGTTGTTGGCTGGGCACCCTATCGCTACGGCCACTGGGTTTGGATTGCGCCCTGGGGCTGGACCTGGGTTGACGACGAGCCGTGGGGTTTTGCTCCGTTCCACTACGGCCGCTGGGTGGTCGTTGGTGGCGTGTGGGGATGGGTGCCAGTTCCGCCGCGGCCCGCGGTGGTTACCGTGGCTTACGTTCGTCCCGTGTATGCGCCCGCGCTGGTAGCTTGGGTTGGCGGCGCTCATTGGGGCGTGGGAGTCGCCGTGGGTAGCGCTCCAGCCGCAGGCGTGGCCTGGTTCCCTCTGGGACCGCGCGACGTGTATTGCCCGTCGTATCACGTCAGCGAGCGGTACGTCACCAATGTGAACGTTTCCAACACCACCATCATCAACCGGACGCAAGTCACCAACGTCTACAACACTGTGTACGTAAACAAGACCGTGAACGTCACCAACGTCACGTACCAAAACCAAAGAGCGCCGAATGCGGTGACCGCTGTTTCGCAGCAGACCTTTGTCTCCGCTCAGCCCGTTCACAACAACATGATTCGCGTCGGCCAGAGAGAATTCACTTCCGCGCCGGTTGCTCCGGTGGCGCCGGCAGTTGCTCCGCAGCAGCGCAGCGTTATTGGCGCTGGAGTAGAGGCTCGCGTGCGGCCGCCAAGCCCGATTATCAGCCGTCCGGTAGTGGCGAAGATGGCTCCGCCGCCTCCTCCAGTGACTTTTGCCAAACAGCAAGAGATCGTTCGCGAGAACGGCGGCAGACCGCCGGCAGTTTCAGAGATGAGGCGTGTGCAGCAACAGCAAGAAGGCGTGCAAGTCGAGCGCCCGAACATTCGAATGGCGCCGCCGGTCCGTCAGGGTCCTCCCCAGAACGCACGGGATAACCGGCCCGATATGCCGCAGGGTAATCCGAATCGGCAAGGTCCGTCGAGCAATATGACTCAGCCGGTTCAGCATACCGCGGGGCAAAACGCCCGGGACAATCGGACGGACAATAGGCTCGACATGCAACCAGGCAATTCGAATCGGCCGGGTCTGCCGAACAATGCCAATGCGCCGGACCAGGGTAATCGCCCAGGGAATGCTCCCGGAAACACGGGCAACCCCAGAATGTACAACGACCGTCCGCCTTCTTCGCGGCCAAGCAACGCCGGAAATTACACCAACACGCAACTGGACCAAAAACAGCAACAACAGGTCCAAGATTTGCGCTTAAAGCAGGACCAGGAGCGCCAAAGGGTCGAGCAGCAGCAGGTCCAGCAACGCCAAAAGCTGGAACAAAGTAATCCTCAGAGACAACCGCAAATTGAGCAGAGGCAGCCTCAGACCGACCAACGGCCACCGCAAGTCGAGCAGAAGCAGCCCCAGATCGATCAGAGGTCCCCGCAAGTTGAGCAAAGGCAGCCTCAAGCCGGCCAGGGGCGTCCCCAGGACGACCAAAGACAGCAGCAATTCGACCAAAGACAACAGCAACTTCAACAGAAACAACAACAACAATTGCAACAGCTCGAACAAAAACACGACCAGCAACAGCAAAGACTCGAGCAAAGACAACAACAAGAGCGCCAGAGGCAAGAGAAACCAGCCAAGCAAGACAAGCCGGCGAAACAGGATAAGCCGAGCAAGTCTGAAAAGTCAGACAAACCGCACCACTAAGAAACGTGTAAATCCTCCGACGAGGCGCTCGTGTAATGGCGAGCGCCTCATTTTTTGCTGTAAGAATCTTTGTGCAATGTTGGCTAAGGTTTTTCTTCGACGGGGCGATCGCGCAATGGCGATTGCCCCGTTCTTTTGTGACGAATTTTGTACGAAGCTAGAGGGACTTTTTCCGCTTCGCCGGTTTCGGTAAGTGCAAGATATCACCGGCTCTCGTAGTATTCTTCCACCGCACCGATGGCCAAAAAGTCTCGAAGACGGACGCATTCGAACGGACATTCGAAAGCTGCGGAGCGCCATGCTCCCGAGCGCGGCGCCGCGGAAGTGCGCATGTTTCGCATTCCGGGGCTGCCGGAGATTCGAAAGGGCGAGGACCTGGCAAAGGTCATCGTAAGTGCTGCGCGAAAAGCAGGGTTGTATTTCGAAGAGGGAGACATCCTGGTCGTCGCGCAGAAGATTGTTTCGAAAGCGGAAGGGTCGGTGGTTTCGCTCGCGACAGTAAAGCCATCGGAAAAAGCGCAAGCCGTTGCGACGCAATTGAAAAAAGATCCGCGCGCGATCGAAGTTGCGTTGCGGGAATCGCGCCGCATTCTGCGCAGCGAGCGCGTGCTGATCACCGAAACGCATCATGGATTTGTTTGTGCAAATGCGGGCGTCGATCATTCGAATGTGCCGGGAGACGACATGGTGACCCTCCTTCCGCGCGACCCGGATCGCTCGGCGGAAAAGCTCGCCGCGGAAATGCGCAAAAACACGGGGAAGCGCGTTGCGGTCATCATCAGCGATACGTTTGGCCGTCCCTGGCGGCTGGGGCTGGCGAATGTGGCCATAGGCGCGTCCGGATTGCCCGTACTTTTGGACTTGCGTGGCACGCGCGACCGGGAAGGGAAGTTGCTGACAGCGACGGTGCTTGCTGTTGCGGATGAATTAGCGGCGGCTGCTGGACTCTTGATGGGCAAGTCCCAAGGCACTCCAGCGGTGTTGGTCCGCGGCTATCGGTTCAAGCCTGCATCCGAAAAAGCAGCCAGCATCGTTCGCCCTGCCTCCGAAGATCTTTTCCGCTAAATGCTTGGGATTGGGCATTCTCCATGTTCTCTGTGCCTCCGTGCCCCGTGTGTTAGATTCTCTATGCGTTTCTGTTTGTGACCTGTTTATGTCTGCCCTTAAGAAGCAAAAAATAACCGCGCTGGGCGGCGGCGTCGGCGCGTCAAAGCTGCTCCTTGGGCTCTACGAAGTTTTGGAGCCAGATGAGCTGAGCATCATCGTCAACACCGGCGATGACATCATGCTGCACGGTCTGAAAATCTCTCCGGACCTGGACATCGTGACGTACACGCTGGCGGGAATCGTCGATACAACAAAGGGGTGGGGAATTCGCGGGGAAACTTTCCATGCGTTGAAGCGGCTGGCGGCTTACGGGCGGGCCGACTGGTTCAACCTAGGCGACCAGGACCTGGCCACGCATATTCATCGCAGCGCGCTGCTCGAGGAAGGGAAGACTCTGTCAGAGGCTGCTGAGTCGATTCGAACCGCGCTGGGAGTGAGGGCTCGCATTCTTCCGATGTCCGATAGCCCGGTGCCCACCATCATCGAGTCGAATGAAGGCGC
>JAWOLO010000477.1:0-8068 GCA_033853375.1 Terriglobia bacterium | reverse complement strand
TCTGATAGCGCAGCTTCTATAAAGAAGACTGTCCGGGAACGCGACAGGTCCATCCCTCATCCGGGCAAAATGTAGCGCTTCCAGGCCGCCGGGACGTCTCTAAACCATTTTATTTCTTAAACTTGTTTCAGAATACGGAGTGGCTTGGAAGTTGCTCACTCCCCCCCGTGGCTGGGTGTAGCCTACGAACGCAGGAATTCGTGGAGGCGTCCGATGAAAAAGATCGACCGCATTCGAGAGAAAGTCACCATCCCTCCGACTTCCGTTTATTTGTCCAGAATGCAGGATGCGGGTTGGCGCCTCGTGGCACTGGAGTGGGAGCGCGAGATCGAATTCTCCGGTGAGCCGCCCGAAACGCCGGAGGCCGAGGCGGGCACGGAAGAGATTCCTTTTGGCCTGCGTATCGCTAGCGACTGCCGTCATCTGGAGGACGATCCGCTGGAAATGCAGACCCTTAAGTTCCTCGCAGAAATGATTGTTCAGGACACCTCTTTCCGAAGCATGGCTGATGCTTTGAACGCGCGCGAATATCGCACGCGCGATGGCCACCCTTGGACCGCGGCAAGTGTCTTCAAACTCATTCCGCGCCTGATTGACGTCGCGCCGCGCGTTCTTTCCGGCTCCGAGTGGGAGTCCCGCAAGAAGCAGCTCACCAAAGTTGCCTGGAACTCGTGAAGTTTTCAGCATTGCTGTAGTTAGGGGAATTTCCGAGTGGCGGATCTTCTGCCCCCAGCGAAGTTGCCATTCACAATGGGTTCACTGTCACGCTGGACACAACGACCAAAGGCCGGGCTCCCTCTGTTACAATGCAAGCAAGATGGCGCGCACCCTTGGCAGGCCGCGTTTTGGTGAACTCCTCGTCAAAACACTATTCGTTTCGCTGATAGCCGCTGGGGTTTGCGCAGCGCAGCAACCCGCACCAGCGACCCAGCAATCAGGAACTGCCGCACAGACGCCCTCCGCCGCGGCTCCGGCTTCGCCAAATTCGCAGAAAATCTATGTTGTCTTGCCTTTCGAGAATGCCGGCGCGCCCGCCAAACTCGACTGGCTGGGCGAAGGTCTAGAAGAGCTGACTATTGAGCGGCTCACGGCTGCCGGAGAGCAAGTCTTTTCGCATGCCGGGAGAGCCGCCGAACTGGAGCGCTACGGCCTGCCGACCGGCTCGACGTTTAGCCGCGCGACGATGCTGCGCGTCGCAGAAGATCTGGACGCCGATTACGTGATCTACGGAAAGTACGCAGCCAAGGGGATGACGCTCACCATCGAGATGCGTATCCTCAGCATGAATCCTCCTGCGCTTCGCCCGCCGGTGCTGGAAAGCGGCCCGCTGGAGAAGCTGATGGAACTGCACACGCGTCTGCTGTGGCGAGTGCTTTCTTCGGCGAATGGGCGCTACGCGCTGAGCCTGGCGGATTTCACCAAGCGGCAACGGCCCCTGCGAATGGATGCGTTCGAGCAATACGCGCGAGGGCAGCAAGCTACGGACCCTGAGGCCAAGCTGACGCAACTGCACGAAGCGGCGCGCCTGGAACCCGACTGGCTCGCTCCGATTTTTGCTCTGGGCGAAGCTTATTTTGCAAAGAAAGATTACAACGCTGCCCTGGCCTGGTTTTTCAAGATACCCAAGACTTATGACCGCTATGCCGAAGCGCTGTTCTATAGCGGAGTCTGCCGTTTGCAGTTAAACCAAGCCGACCTCGCAGAGGACAATTTTCATATTCTGCAAGAAACTTTGAAGAGCACCACGGCAACCGGCGCCGACCTGCCCGAGGTCCTGAATAATCTGGCGATCGCACTGGCCCGGCAAGGCAAAGTGGCGGCTGCGCAGGCCAGTCTTCGGCGCGCAGCGGAACTAGCTCCGGGAGAAGACGACTATTCCTTCAATCTCGGCTTGCTCGCGCTGCAAGGCGGCGATGCGGCAGCCGCAGCAGACTATTTTCGTGACGCCTCCGAACGTGAACCGGATAGCGCCGAGGACCGGGCACTGCTGATTGTGTCGCTGGAAAAAGCCGACAAAAATGCCGAAGCCGACCAGGAGCGCGAAGCAGCAAAAGAAGCATTTGGGCCCAACGGACTGCCGGTGATTCGGTTGGACGACCCGTCGGACAAGAAGAACGAAACATTGGCGCGCCTGACCCGAATCAAAACAGAGCTGGACGTAAGCGGTCTACGCGCGGAACCCCCGGAGGCTCTTGTTAGCGCTTCTTCCCCATCCGCCGGGAGTGATACTCCTGCGGCGCGGATACGTAGAGGAAGGCAGGAACTCTCAGCCGGGAATATGGACGCTGCCGAAAAAGAATTTCGCGCCGCGCTTGCCTCGGACGCTGCGAATGCGGCCGCGCATCGCGGCTTGGGAGAAATCGCGCGCCGCCAAGGCAAAATGGACGACGCCGTGAAAGAATTGCAGGCATCGCTGGCGACGCGCGACTCCGCGGCAGTGCACACAATGCTGGCGAAAATCTATTTGGACCAGAAGAAGCCGGAACTGGCGCGGGCGGAAGCGGAAAAAGCCGTGAAGCTCGCGCCCAATTATGCGGAGGCAAAGCAATTGCTTGAGCATTTGCAGAATTCCAAAGCCGCCGAAAAGAAGCCGGGCGGGGGTGCGCCATGAGCGCAGCGTTGAGATTGCGGAAGAGAAGTTTTCGCTCACGGCAGGTTTGGCCTGCAGCGGCTTCTCTCATTTTTTGCACGCTGGGTGCTCTTGCAAGCTGGTCTTTGCCCCTTACGTCAAGCGCTGACGAGCGAGCCGGTACTCCTCTCGTAATGGAGTTGAAACTCGATGGAGAAGTGGAACCCATCCTGGCCACTTACATCGATGAAGGCCTCGCCGACGCGGCGCAGCGGCATGCGTCGCTGGTATTGATCACCATGGACACGCCAGGCGGGCTAAGTGACTCGATGACGGATATCATTCAGCACATTCTCACGTCGCCGGTGCCCGTGGCCGTGTACGTTTCGCCGACGGGAGCGCGCGGGGCTTCCGCGGGATTCTACATTCTTCTTTCCGCAGATATCGCCGCAATGGCGCCCGGCACGCACGCCGGCGCTGCGTCTCCGATCATCGCGATCGGCGGCTTCCCCCAGCAAATTGACGAAGTCTTTCGAAGAAAAATCAATCAAGATGCCATGGCGTTTTTGCGAAGCTTCACGGTGAGGCGCGGCCGCAATCCGGAACTGGCCGAGAAGGCTATCACCGAGTCCAAGGCATTCACGGAAAAAGAGTGCTTGGATGGGAAGATGATCGATTTGATCGTCAACACGTCCGATGATTTGATACGAGAGCTTGACGGACGCACGATCACGCGATTTGACGGCACAAAGGTAACACTGGCGCTGAAAAACGCGGTGCGCCAGCCGTTCGAACTTTCAGCGCGGCAGAAGTTTTTGGCGCGCATCGTCGAGCCGGATGTTTTCTTCGTGTTGTTGATTCTCGGCGTGCTGGGCTTGTACACCGAATTTACGCATCCGGGAGTCATCGCGCCGGGTGTGATCGGAGGAATCTGTCTGATTCTAGCGCTATACGCGATGCATTTTCTGCCGGTGAATCTCGCCGGATTGCTTTTGATCGCGTTGTCGCTCGCGTTCTTCATTTTGGAAGCAAAAACTCCGAGCCACGGCGTGTTGGCGTTCGGCGGCGTCGTTTCGATGTTTTTGGGCGCACTGTTCTTGATTCGCTCGCCGCTGACCGCGGGAGGCGTAAGCCTCGGCGTGGCCCTAGCCGCAACGCTGCCCTTCGGGGTTCTTACCGTGGTGCTGATGCGTTTGGTGATTCGATCGCGAAAGTGGAAGACAGCTACGGGAAGGGAAGAGCTTATCGGATCCAGCGGCACGGTGACGGAGGAGTTGAAAGCGGGCTCGGAAGGAATGGTGCGTGTCCATGGGGAGCTTTGGCGGGCTGTGTCTTTGCAACCCGTGCCTGAAGGAAAAACCGTGCGGGTGACCAAGGTGGAAGGGTTGAAGCTGTACGTCGAGCCGGTAGAGGTGGCCAGCCCGGCGGCGAAGTAGAAGAGTGTGTTCTCAGGAGGAAAAGAAGATGCTGGACATCGGCTTCGTGGGGATGGCGGTCATCGTCGGAATCGTGCTGATCTGGTTCTGGAATTCGATTTACATCATCAAAGAGTGGGAGCGCGGCGTCGTACTGCGGCTGGGTCGGTTGCTGCCGGAAGCCAAAGGAGCGGGCATCCGCCTGGTGATGTGGCCGATTGAGACTCTGTATCGCATCAGTTTGCGGCTGGAGACGCTGGATGTTCCGCCGCAGGACATCATCACGCGCGACAACGTCTCGGTGAAAGTAAACGCAGTTTGCTACTTCCGCGTGGTGGATGCGAATTTGGCGCTCTCCCAAGTGCAGAATTATCAGTACGCAACTTCCCAGCTGGCGCAGACCACTCTGCGCAGCGTGGTCGGGCAATTCGAATTGGACGAGATTCTCTCGCAGCGCGAAAAAGTGAACGCCAAGCTGCAAGTGATTCTGGACCAGGACACCGAGCCGTGGGGCATCAAAGTCACGAAAGTGGAAGTCAAGCAGGTTGATATTCCCGAGCAGATGCAGCGCGCCATCGCCAAGCAGGCGGAAGCCGAACGCGAACGCCGCGCCAAGATCATTCACGCCGACGGCGAGTACGAAGCCTCCGCGAAGCTGGCCGACGCCGCAAAAGTACTGGAAACGCAGCCGTCCGCGATTCAGTTGCGCTATTTGCAGACTCTGACGGAAATAGGTGTCGAGAAGAACACAACGATTGTGTTTCCCCTGCCCATCGATATTATTAACAAGTGGGTACAGGCGTTAGGAGGAACGCAAAAATAGGAAATGGGTTATGGAGGACAACGGGGCGCCGGTGAGCGCGTACTCGAAGGCCGTCACGTTATTGGCTTGTTCCTGGCGGTGATTTTGCTTTCGGGTCTGTTTTTTACGCTCGGGTACGTCATGGGCTTGCACCAGTCGGAAGCGCAAGCGAGCGCCAATGATTTGCCTGCGAAGCCGGAGCTGCGCACTCCTTCCAAGCCGGAAACCGTTTCGAAGCGCGCGCAAAAAAACGCTCCAGCGGATTCATCCCCTGATGCAGGAGCGCCGGACAGTTCGGAGTGGGAGTTCTATCACGCCGGTGAGAAAAACAAGAGAGAAGACGTGCTCAAGCCTGCTCCCACCGCCACCACGCCGCAACCGAAGAGCGAGCCGGTTCTCGTGAAGTCTCCCGCAACGCCGCGTAGCGCGAACACGAGTAGCTCGAAGACTTCAAAAGCTTCGAATGCGCCTGCCACGCCGGTCAACGCGTATTCCCTGCAAGTCGCCGCGATGAGCCGCGAGGTGGATGCGTTGGACCTCGCCAAGGTTTTGCAGAAGAAAAAGTTTCCTGCCTACGTGCTTTCGCCGCACGGCGACAAATTTTACCGCGTGCAAGTGGGCCCCTACGCGGACCTGAAGGCTGCCGACGCTGCGCGAAAGGGGCTTGATGCGGCCGGCTTCAAAGCCTTCGTGAAGCATTGATGTCTGCACACCGCGGGCTCTTGCTGGTTGCTTCGGAAACCGGGACGAGAATACCGGACTGGTTCCGTTTGATCATCGCGACCGTATCCGGTGTGGCGCTTTCCCTTTCCTTCACCGGGCTTTATCTCAGCATTTATTCCTGGATTTGTGTGGGCGTCCTGCTGCTTGCCGTGTTTGGCGCGAGTGCCCCCGTAGCATTCGCCTGCGGATTTTTGCACGCGCTGCTGTTTGTCGTGACTTCCGTGCCTTGGATTGCAACCGTGCTCAGCGTTCACGGAGGTTTGTCCGTCGCAGGAGGATGGGGCATTTTGCTGCTCATTGCGGCGGCTTGGGGCGTTCTGGTCGGCGGATTCACGCTCGCGGTGCATCGCATTTCGCGTCGTAGCATTGAACTCGCGTGCATTGCGGCGCCATTCGTGTGGGTCACTTTCGAATTCATTCGCGCGCATCTGCCGGAAATCAGTTTTCCGTGGAATTTGCTGGGATACCCCGCAGCTTCGAATCTTGGCCTGCTGCAAATCGCCACGCTTACAGGGATCTATGGTTTGTCCTTTCTCGCAGCCGCATTCAACGCGCTGCTGGCATGGGTCATAGCATCGAAAAAAGCGGAGTTGAAGCTGCGAGTGGGAATCGGCGGAGCCGCAACTGCAGTTCTTTTGATTGCAATGCTGTTTGGGCCGAGGCTAGTGCCACAGGCGCAGGCGCACCATTTTGCGCGCGCGGTGCAGCTCAATTTCCCCGAAGTGGAGGAATACCCCTCGGACTGGTTTGTGCAGAACACGCCGCAGCTCGACGAAGTTCAAAAATTGAGCCTCGCGCCAAGCGTCGAGAAGCCCGATCTGTTGGTGTGGCCTGAAGCTCCCGCGCCGTTTTCCTTTGAAGACTCGCAATTTGCAAAACTGGCGTCGAATATGGCGATTCGCTTCGGCCACCCTTTTCTTGCGGGAGTCATCGAGTGGAAAACGCCCGTGGATTCCTCGGACAAAGTTCCGCCGGGGCGGTTGGTCCCGTACAACAGCGCGATTCTCATTGACCCGCAAGGGCAGCGCGTTTTTGTTTACGACAAAATTCATCTCGTACCATTTGGCGAGTACGAACCGTTCCCGCTGATTCATCGCGTCGTTGCCAATATTTCAGACGAGGTGGGCGGCTTCCACAAAGGCAACAGGTATGCCGTGGGCCTTTTGCCGGGAGACCACACCTTCGGCGTGTTCATCTGCTACGAGGCGATTTATCCCGGCGAAGTGCGCCGCTTCGCTGCGGATAGCGCACAGCTACTGATCAACATTTCGAACGACGGCTGGTTCGGCCACTCCGCCGCCGCTGAACAGCATCTGCACATGGTGCGTGTCCGCGCAGTCGAGAATCGCCGCTGGATCGTACGCTCGACCAACAGCGGCTACACCGTTTCCGTGGACCCCTACGGCCGCATCATCGAGTCGCTTCCTCCGTACGTGCGCGCGGAAACGGATTTGCCTTATGACTTTCGGTCCGACGAAACCCTTTATACGCGTTTCGGGAACTGGTTCGCTTGGATGTGCGTCCTTGTTTCCGTTATTCTGTTGGTAGCTTCTTTGAGGCAGGGAACTAAAGAAGCAAATGTGTAGCGGCGGGTTCATCCCGCTGGGGTTTTAGGAAGCAAAGAAAAATATCGCGGAAAGATAGAATGATCCTCGAAGACCTGCAGCATCGATATGAAGGACTGAAGCAGCGCATCACCCTCGTGCGGAGTTATCTTTGACGCGCCCAGCAATCGCGAACGCCTGAAGGCGCTGGAGGCCCGCGTCGCCGATCCCAATTTTTGGAGCAATCAGGAAGCCGCGCAAAGTGTGCTGCGCGAGCGCAAGCGCGCCGAAGAGCAGATTTCCGCCGACGAGAAACTCACCGCGACGTCCGGCGACCTTGAAACTTACATCCACCTCGCTCAGGAAGAAGCCGATCCCAAGCAAAAAGAGGACTTGTTGAAGGAACTGGACCGCGAACTCGCCGCCGCAGACGTTTACGTTTCCGACTTAGAAACTAAAACGCTACTCTCTGGCGAAAAGGATCATCTCAACGCCATCATGACCATCAAGCCCGGCGCCGGCGGAACGGAATCACAGGACTGGGCCTCGATGCTGGTGCGCATGTACCTGCGCTGGGCGGAGCGCAAAGCCATCAGCGCCTCAGTTCTTGACGAAATGCCGGGCGAAGAGGCCGGAATCAAATCCGCAACCATCGAATTTGCGGGCGAAAATGCCTACGGATTGCTCGCCGGCGAAACCGGTGTTCACCGGCTCGTGCGAATTTCTCCTTTCGATCAAGCGGCGCGGCGCCACACTTCCTTTGCGTCGGTGTTCGTAATTCCAGAAATTGATGACAAGATCGAAATCAACATCCGCCCGGAAGATTTGAAGATCGACACCTTCCGTTCCGGCGGCAAAGGCGGGCAAAACGTCAACAAAGTGGAAACCGCCGTGCGCATCACGCACGTTCCCAGCGGCATCGTGGTCGGCTGTCAGGCCGAACGCAGCCAGCACAAGAATCGCGAGCTGGCGATGAAAATGCTTCGCTCGCGCCTCTACGACATGGAGTTGCAAA
>JAWOLO010000476.1:0-3774 GCA_033853375.1 Terriglobia bacterium | reverse complement strand
AATCCGCACATTTCGCAGTTTGCCGTTCAACTTTCCCTTCGTTGGCTCGTATGACAGCGTGTAGTAATTCGTCCCATCATCAACCGCCCGCGCAATCGCTTCCTGAATTCTGTCACGGTCATGGAATGCTTGCCCGCCCGTCTGCGCCGCCATGTAATCCAGCGACATCCCTTTGACCCTGCACTCGAAATACATGGAGTCCTCTTCGCTCTCAGTAAGAGGTAAATAAGATCCGAAGGGGTCGAGAGAACACAGCCGCTTTTTCTCAACCTTTTTGCTCTTGCCGCTCAGGTCGATCGGATAAACCGCGACACGCGACATTGCTAGACGGTCAGCGGCCAGGTGGAGCGTCTGCACTGTGGAAACGGAGTTCACGTTTTGCCAGCCCTTGAACTTCGGTGGGAACCAAATGTCCCCTCTTTCTGCCAATGGTCCGGCGTCGAAGGTGTCGGATAGCCAGATAAGCTGTTTTCGCCCAGGCAGTTCCTTCAAAAAGTTGCCGATGTGGCTCAAGGCACGCAGGTTTGTATCCTCAAGTGCCTCCCACCCTCGGCGTTGCATTAGATACGGGTCCACTCCACCCACGACGGGCACACCGCCCACAGTGGGCACACCGACCACCCCCGGCATTGCTGCGACCGCTGACATGAGTAGGGTAGGCTGCGTTGGTTCTACATCCCTGCTGCTGATTGCACCCAACAGCAGATCCTTGTTCGCTGTAATCCCTTGCACCATCCTCAAGCCATCGCACGACTGGCAGACCGTGTCACCTTTTCGATAAACAAAAATGGCGAAATAACTCCCCGGGGGTTTCTCGGCTAAGTAGCGGCGGACCTTCTGTAAAGCGAGTTGCTGGTCCTCGGTGGAAGTGATCATGTGATCGAGAAAGATCACATTCAAGCTCTGCATCTCAGAGTCTGAAACATTTGTGAAGGTGTTTTCCGGCAGCTTCGGTGAGTTGAAAGCTACGGCTTGCGCTTTGTGAACCGCGAAAGAGCGTATCTCCTGCCGTTCTTTGTTATCGAAGGCTTGGAAATCCTGTTCGCGAAGCGCACTGACCGGGTGATTTCCTGCATCGGTTACAACCACATCTACCACTACAGGAGCGCGTTCCTGTTCTCCCGTGCCGTTTCCATGAAGCAAGGCCGCACTTGCTGGATTCATGAGCTCGGCCAACGTCAGAAAAAGCATCAATTCCCATGATGGGCGCATCAGGACCCTCATGACAAATGCGATAAACCGCCTCTTACATTTTTGACGTGTGGGCAATTTGATCGGTTACTAATCTATTTGATGACGTTCACTTATTGCTTTCCTCAGGGGTCGCCTTCGCGGTTCTCGGTGAAGGGTACCGCGGCGCAGAAGCTGCGAAAGCTCGGCGCTACGAAAGGCAAGAGCTGGTGAGGTGGCTCGCCACTCGGGGGGAAGAGAACGGCGACGAAAGTCGCCGGTACAAGAGCATCACGACGAGAGAAAACGGGCGCGACACTTCGAGGCTGAGGGTAAACATGTCGTGCGCCTACACGGGGAGGCCGAAGTCGCGCAGTAGCGAAAGGGAGGCGGGACGGGACGGCCGTGAAGGCCGCCCTACAAAAGCGGGGAGAACCGTGCGTTAACGAGGAAGATGCCGAGCTCCCGGCCGGGCCGGGATAAATTCCGGGCGGCGCTACGAGGGGTCGTTGAACAGGAAGATGCCGGGCTAAAGGCCGAGCGCGAAGGGTGCGTTGAGGAGGAAGATGCCGCGCTGAAGCCCGGTGCTACGAAATAAATACGCGCGGCTTGAAAGGCCGCCTGTCCGGAAGTACAGGGGAAAACTTTTTTGGCCAGCTGTACCAAGTCGGGACTGTTCGGGCAGGCGCAAACGGTCGTTGGTGCAGTATGTTAACGGCCGAAAATGGGTTCCGGGGGGACAGCCAAAAGCTGTTGCGGAACCCGAAAATCCAGCCATCGAAGAACGATTCTTCAGGGAGCGGATTCTGCCGGAAAAGGAGAGCGGCCAGTTCGCTCGACGCATCACGCATGTGAGCTAGAACTTGTCTGGCTCTGCTGACATCCGCGATCAAGCCCGCGGGAAAACCGAAAAGCAGATCCCTCACCCCGCGACGATTCTCTTTATGGGCGCGGGGATTCGGGAGACAGGCTTGGCAGGCTGCTCGCAAGATGTCAACAGGGCCAACATGTCTCATAAATATTGGTCCTTGGGAAAGAAGTGTTTCCTCAGGGGCCTGCCTGCGGTAGGCGGGCTAAAGCCCTGGTTTTGCGGACGTTTTGATGTCGGAGCTAAAGCTTGTCAGCGCCTGCCTGCTGCAAGCAGGGCAGGCAGGCTCCGACCCCTGCGGCCACCATTTGTGAGATAGCTTCTCGTTGGAATGTGGAAAGCGGCTAGACAAAAACCCAGCCACCGTCTCCGCCTTCAAATCGCGTGGGTGCCGCGATGTTTTGGGAGCCTTGCGCGAACAGTGGCTCTTAAAGTTTGGGGAGGAGGGAAATGAGGCAAACCTGGTTCGAGTATTATCAGGAGCGGCGAGCGGCAATACGAAGGAAACAGCAACACCGTTTGACCGCGGAACAGACGGAACGCTACGCACAAGAAGCACGCGGCGAGATGAAAGACCTGGTCCAAGTGCGAAGAAGAGAGCGGCAAAGGGAAGTAGAAAACCGCGGCTTTTTTGAAGTGACGGAGGCCGAAACGATGCTGGACCAAGCCGTTAAATGGCCCAAGGGTTCGGACAGACACCCGTTTCAGCGAGTGGCGAATTTGTCATTGAAGATCGCAGGGCGAAACGCGGGTTTCCGATATCGTTTGTTTAAGGTTCTTGGGGAAGAGGCGGAAAGAGGAACTTGCGCAGCCGCGATTTACGAAGCCGTTTGGGAAACCCTCAGGCATCTTGCGGATGACGTCCTCGATGAGGCTATTGGCGTTGTTTATGACGTACCCCTTCAGGAGCCCATTCAGGCACGCATGGAGAAACCTAACGCCAAAGCAGCCAAAGCAGCGAAAGCCGCAAACGCTGCTTGATGCATCTTGAGAGATAAGGGTCGAGGAAAGGGCGCGGGGACGGAACCGCGCCTTTTTTTTGCCGTTTGTGGCGACGCAAAGTCGCCGCTGCAAAAACGCCTCCCTCGCAGTACTCCGCGGCATTCGTGGGGAGTACAATCGGCAATGCCGGAGGGAGCCATGTTCACCGCCACTGCCAATCTGATTCTCCCCAGCACGACGACGGGGTCTTTTCCACGGCCACGTTGGTTTGACGTGAGTATGTGGGGGCGACCGCTGGATACCTGCATGCTCGACGTGCGCTTTCGCGAGAAGTTTCAGGACGCGATGGCCGTGGTGGTGAGCGATCAAGAGCGCGCCGGGCTGGACATCCTGACGCACGGCGACCTGCACGTGGATGAGGACATGGCGGGACGCGCCTGGCATCATTACCCGCTGCAACGCTGGGCCGGTTTTGAGGGCGATTACCTGCAGCCGGAAAAGACGACCGCGCCGTGGCTGCACTACCCGCCGGGCACGCTGCTGAATGAGATTTACACCGGCTGGCGCTGGCCGTACGTGGTGGACAAGATCGAACACCGGCCGCTGGATTATGCAAAAGTGTGGCGTATCGCGCAGGGCAAGACGCGCAAGCCCGTGAAGTTCGGGACGTGCTGCTCGCAGGTGATGGCGCTGTTCCTGGACATCCACACGCCCAAGTATAAGGACAAGCGCCAAGTGATCTGGGACATGGCAGAAGCCATGAACAAAGAGTTGTTGGCGCTGCGCGACGCCGG
>JAWOLO010000475.1:0-3380 GCA_033853375.1 Terriglobia bacterium | reverse complement strand
AAGGCGTGGCGTAATTGACCACTTCGAGTGGCAGGCCCAGGCCAAAAGCAATTTTGCGGGCCTGATAAGGTTGCAAGCCGACGGAGGGATGGATGGTCTCACGCAGAATGGCAGAGGGATCTTTCTTGGCGACTTCTTCGATTTCCATGCCGCCCGCGGCGCTCGCCATGAAAACAACGCGGCCGGAAGCGCGGTCGACGAGAAGGCCAAGATAGAGTTCGCGCTTGATGTCGAGCCCTTCTTCAATTAGCAGACGCTTGACGATGCGGCCCGCAGGGCCCGTTTGGGGAGTAACCAGCTTCATGCCAAGAATGTTGCCGGCGATGTCCGCGGCCTCCTCCGCAGAACGTGCCAGCTTAACGCCGCCGCCTTTTCCGCGGCCACCCGCATGGATTTGCGCCTTGACCACGCAGATGTTGGATTTCAGACGCTGGGCGGCTTGGAGCGCTTCCTCCTTGGTGAAAGCAACTTCGCCGCGGGGAGTGGTGACGCCATAACGCGCGAGTATTGCTTTGGCCTGGTACTCGTGGATTTTCATGAAGGTTCTGTGTATCCGTTTCAGGCTTGAAACCGTCAGCCAGTGTTAGAATTTGAGGCTAGTCAAAACATAAAAGTGTACTCGGAACCGAAAGAGGGAGCAAGAACACACGAAACACAGTTGTGAACGAGTGCGTAATTTCGCAAATGGCCCGTAGTGCGAAATACTATGGAAATGAAGCGCAAATGCGAACTGCCAAGGACGACCGACAGCTGGTGCGGGAGCGTCGCGCGATGAGCCTGGTTCTGATCGAACGCGTAGAGAAAGGCTGCGCTCTTACGCGCGGTGACGCCGAAACTTTAATGGAAGAGCTGCTCTCGGGGCACATCGCGACGCCGGAGATCGTGCGGCTGTTGACGGCGCTGAACCGGCGGCTTGTACAAGTGCAGGAACTTGCAGGCTTTGCGCAAGTAATGCGGCGGTATGCCGCGCGCGTGTTTGCGGACGGCGATGCACGGCCCACAAACATGGTGGATACCTGTGGAACGGGCGGGGACGCTTCCGGAACATTTAATATTTCGACGGCGGCGGCGATTGTTGCCGCGGCAGCAGGAGCGCGGGTGGCCAAGCACGGGAACCGCGCTGCGAGTTCACAGAGCGGCTCTGCGGACGTGCTCGAAGCGCTTGGGGTGCGGATTGATTTGCCATTCGAACGGTATGGCCACGCCATCCGCGACATTGGAATTGGATTTCTATTTGCGCAAGCAGCGCACACAGCGACACGACATGCGACCCCGGCAAGGAAACAGATTGGGGTGCGTACTGTGTTCAATCTGCTCGGACCGCTGACGAACCCCGCGGGAGCGCAGGCGCAAGTGCTCGGCGTCTTTTCGCTGGACGTAATGGACTTGGTTGCGGCAACGCTTGCCGAACTGGGGACGGAACATGCGTTTGTCGTACATGGCGCGGGCGGATTGGATGAGATTTCGCTGGCTGGTGAAACGATTATCGCGGAAGTGCGCGATGGCAAAGTGCGAAAATTCAGCGTTGCGCCGGAAGAATTCGGCGTGAAGCGCGCGCCCATCGAAGCGATTCGCGGCGGAACGGCGGCGGAAAACGCAGCCATGATCCAGAGAATCCTGCAAGGGGATAACGGCGCGCCGCGAGACATTGTAGTGGTCAATACAGCAGCAGCGCTGGTAGCCACAGGTGCTGCCGAAAATTTCCGAGAGGCAGCGAATGTTGCGCGTTCGACGCTCGATTCCGGGGAAGCCGACAAGAAACTGGCCAGCCTTAAGATCTTTACAAATCCGACTTAGCCGCGGAATCCAAAGTGGGAGAAACACTTTGAAGAAAACCATTACCACATTGGCAGCTCTGCTCTTGCCGTGCCTTGCGGCAGGACAGAAAGCCTCGCCTGCGACAGCCGCACAGGTGGCGCAGGCTGTGCGCGCATACCGGATGGAGAACGAAGACCGCATTGTGCGGGAGCTGTGCGAGTTTTTGGCGATTCCGAATATTGCGAGCGACACGTCGAACATCCAGAAAAATGCCGCGCATCTCGTGGAGATGCTCGAAGCACGCGGGATCGAAACCCACCTACTGCCAATTACGGGGCGCGGACCCGTCGTTTTTGGAAAGCTGATCTCGCCAGAGGCGAAGCGAACGGTCATTTTCTACGCGCATTACGACGGGCAGCCCGTCGATCCAGCAGCATGGACGGATGGCGCGCCGTTCGAACCGGTGCTGCGCGGCGCGGCCATTGAAGCTGGAGGAAAGCGGATCCCTTTTCCGGCGAATGGGGCCAGCACGCGCGGCGCGTATAACGACGACTGGCGGATTTATGCGCGCTCGGCGTCGGATGATAAGTCGCCGATCGTCGCTCTGCTGGCGGCGTTGGATGCATTGCGGGCCAAAGAGATTCCGCTTGCGGTGAATCTCAAGGTGATCTTGGAGGGCGAAGAAGAAGCGGGCTCGCCGAATTTGCAAAGGACGCTGGAGCTGCACAAGAATTTGCTGGGTGCCGACCTGCTCATCACAGCAGACGGGCCGGTGCATCAAAGCGGGCGGCCGCTGGTGTTCTTTGGGAATCGCGGCGACATCGGGATCGACATCACCGTGTACGGACCGCTGCGCGCGCTGCACAGCGGGCACTACGGAAACTGGGCGCCGAATCCGGCGATGGAATTGTCGCGGCTGCTGGCATCTATGAAGGATGAAGACGGGCGCGTGTTGATTGCGGGTTTCTACGACGACGTCACGCCTCTGGGGGATGCGGAGAAAAAGGCGCTTGCCGCGATGCCGGACAACGATGCTGACCTGGAACGTGAGTTGGGCATCGCGAAGCCGGAAGGCGCGGGGAAAAAGTTGGCGGAGTTGATCATGGAGCCGTCGCTGAATGTCCGCGGATTGCGCAGCGCGTACGTCGGCACGCAGGCGCAGAATGTCGTGCCCGATAAGGCGGAAGCTTCGCTTGACGCGCGGTTGGTGCGAGGAGAGGATCCGCAGAAAAAATTCGATCAGATTGCCGGATTCATCGGCAGGCAGGGCTACTACGTCATCGATCACGAGCCGACGATGGGGGAGCGTCGGTCACACGCGCGCATCGCGAAAGTGATATACGAGGGCGGATACCGTGCTTCGCGGACGCCGATGGATTTGCCGGTTTCGCAAGCGCTGGTGAAAGTGGTTCAGGACGCGACGGATGGTTCAGCCGTGATTGCGCCCACGCTCGGCGGAAGTGTGCCGATGTACATTTTTGAAGATCTGGGCTTGCCTTGGATTGGCGTGCCGATCGTGAATTACGACAATCACCAGCACAGCTCCGATGAAAATTTGCGCCTGGGGCATTTCTGGCGGGGGATAGAGATTTACGGGGCGATTTTGGCGGATTTGAATTGGT
>JAWOLO010000474.1:0-10260 GCA_033853375.1 Terriglobia bacterium | reverse complement strand
GGGAATCCAGACTACGAAGCTCAGGGCGAACTTTCAGGATTGCCTTTGCTTCCGCTGCAAAATAAAAGGTATCCACCGCCTCGTGGAAGTACAGCCGCTGCAAACCATAGCGATCATTGAAAAGCGTCGCCGTGCCCCGGCGACGGTCCGCTACCAAACCGTGAAATCGGCCATTCAATCCTCTGGGAAAATCCGGCTCGTCTTCATATCGATGCACTAGGTAAGACGGCCCTTGCAACGCAACCGCGTGTCCACGTACCTTTAGCGCGGAAGCGGTTCCCGGTTCGGGAAATTCTTCGCCGGAAAAAAACAAAGTGACTTCACCGTTTTCATTGCGCAGTGGCATTCCGTCGGCAAAGGATCCCAGTCGTGCAACCCAACCAACATAAATGCCTTGCGCTGGATCGGTCCACATCCCGCACGCATAAAACGACTCATGGCAGAGCGCTCGAACCATTTCACGCAGCTCGCACTCTGCATCCGGTGCCGGACGGTTAGTGATAAGGCCGACAATCCCAGGCAATTCGATTCTCCTAGAGTGATTCGGGCTTCAACTGGAATTTGTATTGATACCAGGTATTGCGCAGATCGCGCAGCTTTGCCGCGAGAGATTCCGGTAGGCGGTCGATAAGTTTATGGTGCAACCCCATTGAGAACGCGGCCGCGCCCCACTTTGTCAGAGGTATGTAATATCGCGGTATGTTAACTCGCTGAAATCCGTTGCGTTGTTTGAAGTCGCTGAGACTGCTGTGCATCTTTTTTCCATAGGCAAACTTGGAGTACACGAGATGCGCAATATTTCGTTCAGCGCAAGAGCGTACCGCGCGAGCGACCAGGGCATTGGTGGGCGCTTTGTCCCTCGCGCTAAGCATCGAGATGATATGCATCATCCCCGCTTGGGTGCGCGTATCATCAACCACCAATTTGATGAAGCCGATCAGCTTGCCCGCATCAAACGCTCCGATAAAGATGCTCGAGTCAAGATATGTGGCGCTCATCTTGTGTACTTGCTCGATACTCTTTCCGAAGTGAGGAAAAAGCCTCTCTTGACGGACGGGGCACTCGTTGTAGATTTCCCAAATTCCATGGACCAATTCATCGTCAAAAGGCGCTTCTCTTACTACAACCCCTTTCTTTTCTGCTTGCTTTGCTTTGTTCCGTGCCTTGAATCCGATCTGTTGTGTCCACCAGTTTTCATAAGTGGAGATAGGCAGGACGGCCATATTGTCCCACTCGAAGGGATAAGAATACTTGGGGGTGGTATCTGGTAAACCCTGAAGGAATGTGAAGAGGTCAATTGGCCTACCGGAACTGCGCAGTGTGGCAACCGCTGCTTCCGGTTCGTCTAGAAACTTGTAGTCGTCAGCGTCGAGGTGTGCAACACAACACAGTCGCCCCTCGACCAGGAACTCTCTCCCGCAGAAACGTAGATCCATCTTTCTTGACATCATTAGAGCCAAAATCCTTTGGAATAAGATGCAATACTTTCTTCAGCTCAGGCTGGCTACTGGCTCCTCGTGGGCCCGCAGCCACTCTTCAAATACCACGAGGCTAAAGAGGATTTTATGATTGTCGCGCCGTCCCGCCGAATGTTGCGCGAACAGTTCGCCCACAGCCTGAGGACGAAGGTATAGGTAAATCCGAGAGCCACCATCGAGCAGTGAATCCGCCATCTTGTTCTCAAAGACGATTCTGAACCAATCATCCACGACATTACTGGCAAATCCACGCTTCGGCCGTTTTACAATCGACTCTGGCAAGAAGGTCCGACAGATTTGCCGATGCAACCATTTCCTCGAACCATTCCTGACTTTAAAGTTCGCCGGCAATCGCTCCACGTATTCCACGATCTCTTTGTCAACAAACGGCACGCGGAGTTCAAGTGAATGCGCCATAGAAAGCTTATCGGCGTACATGAGGAGTTCATCTGGAAGTGTGGAACGTACCTCGAGGAACTGAAGGCCGCCTAGTTCATCTGTGCCTTGCATTAATTCAATCATGTCTTCCCAGCAGTGAAGAATGGCATCGCCAGCGTCTGGAGGCAGCAATCCATCTTGGAACAGGCCTTGGACTTGATCGCCCGGCAAAAGCGACAAAACATTTTGATACCTGCGCATCCGTTCGGGAATCGCCAGTGAATATATACCGCGCTTAAGGGTCTCATTTCTGGGCAGCGCAGCGACGGTTGTAGAAATCGGAGTCCGCACCCACTCTGGCAAACCGGTCCAGAGTGCTCCATACCGTACGCCAAGGTGACGGCGGTAACCCCCAAACAACTCGTCTGGACCTTGTCCGACCAAGGCTACCTTTACGTCCTCACGCGCTCGTTGGCAGACAAAATACATCGGAACAATCGAAGAAGTTGCAATGGGTTCTTCCAAGCTCGCCACGATATTGGGAAGCGCTTCTTCGAAAGTTGCTTTGGTAATGGCGACACTTGTGTGCTTTGAACCCAGAACTCGAGCAGTCTCGGCAGCATCAGTCAGTTCATCGTCGGCGAAAGATGCACCATAGCCTACTGTATAAGTCGACCATGAACTCCCGTTTAGATTCATCAGCGCGAGCAGCAGTCCAGAATCGATTCCACCGCTCAGCAGCAGGCCCACAGGCACGTCGCTGATAAGTTGCCGCTTTATCGCATCTTTATAAAGGGACAGCAACTCCTCCCTCGCTTCAGCAGGGGACTTTGTCGGAGTGAATGGCTCTGGTTTGAATCTGTACCAACGACGCACTTCGCAAACACCATTCTGAACCGTCAGCTTGGTGCCCGGGGCGAGTTTGCGCACTCCTTTGACAATCGTGTACGGCGAGGGCGTGAAACGGTACCGCAGGAAGAGGTTCAGAGAAGTGGTATCAATCTCTGTTTTCCCGGGCATAGTGGCACGAATGGGGCGAATTTCTGAACCGAAATAGAGGCTTTGTCCGTCAAGGCGGTAGTAAATCAGCTTGATTCCAAAGGGATCGCGAGCCAAAACCAATCGCTTCAGACGGACGTCCCAAATGGCGAGTCCAAACATTCCATTCAGGCGGTTGAGCACTTCATCGCCCCACTGCTTGTACCCGTGAATAATGACTTCGGTGTCGCAATTCGTGCGAAATACGTGACCGAAACTCTGAAGTTCGCGCTTGAGTTCCGGAAAATTGTATATCTCACCGTTGAAGACGACCCAGACCGATTCTTCTTGATCCGACATCGGCTGATGCCCGCCCGCAAGATCAATGATCGAAAGCCGACGAAATCCAAAGCCAAGAGGTCCTTCGATGAAATAGCCTTCATCATCCGGGCCGCGGTGAACGATGGAGCTGGTCATCGCCTCAATGTCCGAACGTCTAACCGGGGCCAAATTGTCGAAGTTATATTGTCCGCAAATTCCGCACATAAGGATTATTTCAACTTTTCTGCTTTGGTCGGGAAGGGCCTCGCCGACCGCCAACTTGCCGGCACATTGCAACAATGCCCATACGATGGTTAGCCTTCTCGATCGTGGACTTCCCGCTCGGCGCTCCTTCACATGGCGCTATTCAGAAAGCAAAGAAAATTTATCAATCGGTTTGAACGTTATGAGCAGCTTGAAAATCGCTTTTAACTTCCGCATTTGTTCTCGGCGATGAAAAGCCATGAGTTCCCTTGAGACAGGCCTTTTCAGTCTCCGAAGAGTGGCCAAACCGTATCCAAAACCAAGGGCAAGCCCATCTACTAAGTAAGGTCGTTTCGTCATTCGGTACAAAACCCGGAATAGCTCCCACAACGGATGCCCGCCGAGGAAATAGTCTTTTTGACCGTACGAGAATGACGCCGCCAATACACCACGCTCAGCTGTTCCCAGGGGTCTGTGGTGAAAGAATGACTTCTCTCTGAAAGAACGGGTCTTCCAACCTTTCATACGCGCCGTCTCGACCGCGATCCAATCTATCCCGCCCGCTTTGTTTGCAAAGTACCCGCCAATCTGTTCAAAACACTCTCGCCGGAATATTTGGCATTGCCCAGAAACATAATTCTGCCCTTCAAAGCTATCCGTTGCTGAGCTGTAGCCACCCTCCTCGCGAAAAACGGTTCCTGCGACTCCGAGCCGGGGATCTTCGTTGAACTTTCCAAGAAGAAATTCAAAATGATCCTTATCTAGCAAAACATCCGAGTCCAAGTTGCCGATGATTTCATAATTCAAATGTTTCAGCCGTTCCTGACCGGCATTGAATGCTTGCACTTTCGCGGCAAAATTGCGCTCCTTTCGCACGGGCCGATTTACCACTTCGATCCAGCCGTGTTGGGCGGCATAGCGTTCCGCGATCACCCGGGTGGAATCCGTTGAGCCATCGTTCACAATTATCCACTTTAGTGGGAGAGCAGTCTGATGAATGACCGATTCGATAGTCTGCTCAATGAATGCCTCTTCATTGCGGGAAGGCGTGACGAGAACATATGCTGGCAGAGCGGACGTTCGATCCGCAGGCTGTGCCGCTGCGCTCGCTGTCAACTGCCAATCCCGTTGGCGGTTCAACATCGTCATTCTCCGCTGCGGGCGCCGTTCTGCGCGTACACCTCACACCGCTGTGCCGTCAACGACTTATCGTAGACCTCTTCCGGTTCGTGTACGACGACGTGGCTACCTCGATTTGAAAAAGAGAACGGAACGCACAAGAGATTCTTGAGCCGCATCCGCAACTCCTTTCGCCGCTCCGGCGGTACGAAGAAAAGCATAAAGCCGCCACCACCGGCGCCAAGCAACTTGCCACCAAGAGCGCCTGCACTGCATCCTGCCTCGTAGATTTCATCAAGGCTGCTATTGCTGATATTTTTCGTCAGGGTTCGCTTAATCTGCCACGATTCATGCAGCAAATGCCCAAACTCCTCGATGGGTCGATTGGGATTACTGACGATGTCCTCTCCTTCGTCCACCATTTGATGCATTATTTCCAGCTCCCTTTTCCGCTGGGGAGTCACTTTAATCTGTTCCTTGGCAATTTCCGAAGCAATGCGTGAAAAGCCCGTAAAGAAAAGCGCAAAATGTTGCTGAAGCGAAGCTAGCCTGGCCGCCGGGGCAATTACCTGTTTGACCGCAAAACCGCCGTCTGTATGGAAATCAATCCGGTTGAAGCCTCCGTACGCGGCACTGATCTGATCCTGCGAGCCGACTGATTCCTTAAGAACTTCTTGTTCCACACGAATGGCGTCCAGTGCGAGGGCATGCTTACTGCGCATTTGCTCTCTCAACGCATAGAGGCCCAAGAGGAAACCAACGGTAAAAGCCGAACTTGTCCCAAGTCCCGTCCGAGCAGGCAAGTCCGCAACGTGGTGAATCTCGACCCCTTCGTCGACTCCCATAAACTCCAGACAACCGCGAACGGAAGGATGCTCAATCGCGCTGTTTTGTAGGACGTTTTCAACTTTGGAGTAGGAAATGCGGCTGTGATACTCGAAAAAAGGCGGAAGGCGCCGACAGGTAATGTAACAGCACTTATCAATCGTCGTGGAGAGGACCGCGCCACCGAACTCGCGGTACCACACGGGATAGTCCGTGCCCCCACCAAAAAATGATACACGGAGTGGGGTGCGGGTGATGATCATGCTCTATTTTCCCTTTTCACGAACGTTCAAAATGAAGGATTTGGTGGATTACCTCAAAAACCGACGACGCAACAACGTCAGCATCAACCGAAATTGCTGCTCCGCCCTCTGCTTCCATCGGCAGAGATTTCTTGTCCAACAGACGAGCGGTCTTGCATCCCGCATTCTTGCCAGCTTGGATATCGCAGTCAGAATCTCCGATCATCCAGGAAGCTGCTAAGTCGAGATTCTTGGAACGAGCCGCCTCCAGCAGCATGCCCGGCTTGGGCTTCCGGCAACGGCAGGGTGGTTCAAGCTCGTGAGGGCAGTAATAAATAGCATCGATTGTGGCACCGCCCCGGGCGAGCTGATTGGTCATTCGCAGGTGCAATATCTCCAATTGCTCTTCAGTCAGCAGGCCCTTGGCAACACAACGCTGATTCGTAACGACAACAACGCAAAACCCGGCCCGGTTTAGCTGAGCAATCCCTTCGACGGCCCCGGGCAAGAGATGAAAATCTTCCCAGCGGGTCACATATTCCCCTTCCGGGGCTTTTTGGTTGATTACGCCGTCGCGATCCAAAAATGCTGCTTTGGTCATTTCATATCCCGACTCAGATGGCACTCTTACGTCTGCCGCCCGCCGTGGAAGATGAGGTTCGGGCTAACACCACTCCTCTTGAAACCTAACGACGCGGGCCCAAAGGAGCGCACCCGGGAGTGGAGACAGCCACTTCTGAAAGTCGCTGGTAGAGTTCTTGGGCCCGAGCGTAATCTTCAGGTGTTCCTATATCAATGAACATTCCAGATTGTTCCAGGGCAAATGTTCCATGCTCTATTAGTCTCGGCAGTACATCCTTTTCGAGACTGGTAGGACCTCCCCGAAGATGCCGGAGGACCTCTCTCTTAAATACGTAGATGCCTCCGTTTATCAAGCCTGGCTTAAAAAGTCCGCGCTTCTCACTAAAGCATACGACTCGACTTTGCTCGTCCACTTCGACGGTGCCATATCGAGCCGCATCCGCGACCCGACGGACCGCGATGCTAGCCCATCCTTTCCGCTCCCGGTGAAACCGGATCAACTGACTAAAATCAATCTCCAAAAATGAGTCGCCATTCAATACTAGAAAGTCCGAAGCCTCGGAAAGGAGTCCCGCCGCATGCTTTATGGCCCCTGCCGTTCCCAAGGGGCGGGATTCCTGTGAGTACTCAATCGTGACGTCCCACTTGCTCCCGTCACCCAGTTCTTCCTCTATCTGTTCGCCTTGAAAGCCCGTGCACATCACGAGCCGCCGAATTCCCTGCGACCGAAGCTGCAGAACAAGCAGCTCAAGGAAAGGAATATCCCCGATTGGAGCGAGAGGCTTTGGTTTAGAAGACAGGACTGATCGAAGGCGCGTCCCCAACCCGCCAACCAGTAGCAGGGCTGGCAGACCTTCGCCTGGCGAATTTCCTGGATGAAATGGGTTGATAATTTCCTTCACTCCGGCCCGCCAATCTCTCAAAGTACTGCCTGCCAATAATCCAACATGGACTTCAGAGTCTGTTCGAGAGAATTTTGGGGACACCAGCCTGTGTCCCGCTGAAACTTTTGTGTGCTGCCGAAGATGATTTTCTCATCGGACGGCCGCATCAACCGCGAGACCGGTCGAATCTCCGCTTTCACTCCAGAGAGGCGAATCGCGGTTCGCAGGACTTCGTGTATAGCGTAGGTCCGGCTAGCGCAGAGATTGTATGCCTCTCCGCGCTTTCCCTTCATGGCGGCAAGGTAAAATCCCCGCACGGTGTCCTGCACATCCAGGAATGCGCGGCGAGGTTTTAAATTTCCGACCTCGATGATGGGAGTCTGCAAACCTTTTTTGATGCGCACCAATTGTTGCACGAAATCGGAAGGCGCATCGTTGGTCTTACCCGGACCAGTGGTGTTAAAAAGCCGGATATTTACCGCCGGAATTTTGTAATCGAGGTGATACTCACGTGCCAAAAGATCCAGGCACACCTTGCTGATTCCGTACGGATGCAGGGGCCGCAATGGGTGTTCTTCCCTGACAGGCGTATCGGAAGCCGCCACGTTGCCGTATTCGGCGCTGGAACAAGCCGAAACCACAACAGGAGGCTGGTTGAAGTACCGAATGGCTTCAAACAGATGCAGGGAACCCATAATATTTGCTTCAAAAGTCCTGACGGGATCCGCCCAAGATTCTGTAGGCAGACTCTGCGCTCCGAGGTGAAAAATGCAAGTCGGCTGATACTGTGCCAGGACTTGCGTAACACGCTGACCGTTTCGAAGGTCACACTGCACGAAGCGTAGGTTAGGCAACTTCGGAAACGACGCAGCACCCTCCATGGCGTAGGTCCCAATCACGTCGAAGCCTTTAGACTGGAGGAACTTGACGAGGTGTCCTCCGATAAACCCCTCCGAGCCGGTCACAAGTGCAGTTTTTTTCATCTTCCCGATTGTCTATGCAATGCTTTCTTTAGTGAGGCTGGCTCCGAGGTGCTATAGCTCGGTGGGGCTCCGCCAACGTTCCAACCGGTGACAATTAAGTCACTGCGAGCGACGGGACGGATGTTCCCTCAATGGGCAGGCTACCGCCACAAGACGCTGGGTAAAGAACTGAATGCATTCTTCGCTTAATCACTTTAAAATAAAGCACTTAAAGAACGGACAATCCCGGCAAATAACGTCAGAATTTATGGCAATTGCTCTTCCACACGACCTCGCTAGAACCGGCTTGCAACAAGTTGAAAATAAGACGTTTATTACGGAAGGTAGGCATTGTGGAGCATTGCCGCCAAATCCGCGCCATCGGAGAGGGAAAAACGGAAAAAACTTACCACTATCTACCAAGAGAGTTCATAGCCGCAAAGGGTGAGCTTCAGCGTCTTCTTGTTGTATTCTCAAGAAGGTCCAGTCCAAAGGCGTTCGCTACCGCAGGCGCTCCTTGGCGCCTACCCGGCCACCACTACGCTATTGTTGGACTCTGCCTTTGGGCATACCAAGTTTCCCGAATGCGTAAAGCAACCATCCGAAGTGGTCCGGTCGGGCCTCATATCGAATCGTTAGTTGATCTTGCCGGAGTCCAGAAGGAATATGCACTAAGCTCAGTGCTGTCTCCCAATAATTTGCCACGCGCCTCCTAGGCTGAATTGAATCCCAAATCAAAGCCCTTTCTCCGCTTCGAATGTCCTGTTCTAGTTCATTTGCTCCCGTTATCCAAGACAATCCTTTATGGACCTCTTTGTCAAAGCTCTGCGCCGTTGCCTCCCCCAAAGCAAGTAAGCCAACTGGCGCAGTTCCGCCTTGATGTAAAGAGAGCACCGGGTATCGATTCACAACGCGACATGTTTGCCTGTCATAGAGAAACCACCATTGCCCTAATTCGCCTTGCAGCGTGCGAATCGCATTCCCGCAATTTAATGCAGACTGAAGGGGTTCTTCAATCTGAAACGCTCTTGCAAAAGTCACGAGTGCGTAAATCGAGTAGATTTGATCGCTAAACGTTCCAAACCGCTTGTAAAAGGTCCGCTGCAGGAATCCGGGAAGGGCCGCATGCCCAAAGATTCCGCTGTCGCTATGATTATCTTCAAGAAGGTGATAGGCATTTACGGCGACATCAATCAGATCCAGAGTTGCGTGAGGATTTGCGAGTCGTGCGTGAGCTATCCCGGCCAAAAACCAGGCAAGTCCCCTTGTTTGTGCCTGGCGACCATCCCAGTAATCTTTGACTGCACTTCCGAAATCGAATTCATTAAAGAGGTTTCTCAGCCTGTCCGGTTCGGATTCCGCCATTAGCCAGGTTAGGAGGCCAAGGTCTCCTAGAGTTCTAACCCAGTTCGTATCCGCCAACACAACATCGCAAATGGAAGCCACTTCGAAAGGCAGCGCTTCTCCGGACGCCTTCAGACGATGTAATCCCAACAGCGCAATGATCGTCCGCCTCGGCGAGGTCTTTTCCCGGTGGAAACCACGCTTTTCGTGGAGTGCCACGGACCGAGAGAAAAGCCCTGCTTTCTCATCGAACAAAGTAACAAGAGAGCGTAATGCCAGTGCGTTCAGCTCGGGAATTTCCAGTCGCGCCCCGCACTTCTCGTTTGGCGAGTAGTTCAACTCGCTTCTGGAGGAACTGACTTCGAGCGACACTCGTGGAGGCATGCCGACTCTTTACCTACGACGCGACGCCAGACCAAGCACAAGAAGAAACGAGATGGAACAACTCGCCATGAAAGGGAGGGTTGGTTACAGGGTAAACGGCTACTGCGGCTCGCTGAGTCTTAAGTGTAATGCGCAGAATCAGAAAGAACTTACGCTACCTGCGTTATTGTGGATCGACCAGTTTCTGCCGAAATACTTATCTGATCGCAGCGGAAACAGCAAACTGGGAGATAGTTTCCACCACCCGTCTTTGTTGGTCCGGAGTCAGTCCTGCAAACATCGGGAGAGACAAGATCTCATTGGCCGCCGCCTCCGTTTCTGGGAAATCACCTCGCATCCATCCCATGGAGGCATAAGCCGCTTGCAAATGAATGGGGATCGGATAATGAATTCCTGTTCCAATCCCGGCAGCATTCAAATGCTTCTGCAACTCGTCTCGGAATTGCGTCCTCACAACATAAAGATGGTAGACGGACTTTGAAGAGCTAGACTCGACGGGACAGACGATACTCCCGTCCAGCGGCGCCAATAGTTCATCGTACAGGCGCGCGGCCGCTCG
>JAWOLO010000473.1:0-9924 GCA_033853375.1 Terriglobia bacterium | reverse complement strand
GTGGATTGGCACTACTTATTTTTGCGCGTGGGGATCGGCGCCGGCATATGCGCGCTCCTGTATCTCTCCCAACGGTTCTGGTACCGCTCGTTTTGGCGCGTCACCGCCCACTGGGGCCGTTTGTGGCTGCGTCGCGCACTGCGGCTTGCTTACGTCCTTCTTCTCGTTGTGATGATCACCACGCTGATTCGCGTGGTGATCATGGGTCATTCTAGCTATACGCACCGGACTTCCTGGATCGCCGTGCTTACCGGGCTCTGGTTTTTCAGTGCGCTCTTTGGTTATTTATCGGTTAAGACGGTTCACGGATTGGAGCGCGTCTGGCATTGGTCCCATGCTGCCGCCGCGAAGCGACTCCCGGATACGTCGGCAAACTCTGCGCAATCGGCCGCTGCTTCCGAATTATCAGAAACCGTTCCCGACCCGGGCCGCCGCTACTTTTTCCGCGCCGCCACCGCGGCTGCTGGCGCCGCTCCTTTTCTCACTGCAATGTACGGTTTTGCTGCCGAGCGCTTGAATTATCAGGTTCGCCGCGTCGAGATCCCCATACCCAGTTTGCCCTCGGCCCTGGACGGCATGCAAATTGTCCAGCTGAGTGACATTCACCTGAGCAGTTATATGTCCCGCGCGCAAGTCCGTCGCGCTGTGGATATGGCCAATGATTTGGGAGCGGATCTAGCCGTGGTTACGGGCGATTTAATCACCGGCTCCGGCGATTCGATTGCCGATTGCATTGAAGAGATTCGCCATTTGTATGCGCCGCTCGGCATCTGGGGTTGTAATGGAAATCACGAAATCTACGCGCATGCGGAAGATGAGGCGTTCTATCTTTATGCGCAGGCGAGCATGAACCTGCTCCGCCATTCGAACGCCCAAATTGCTTTCAACGGCGCGAAGTTCAATCTCATCGGCGTGGATTACCAGCGGGAATACAACAGCCGTGGGCAAAAACAGCAATTCCTCGGGGGCGTCGAGCCGCTCGTGCGCCGTGATATGCCCAATATTCTGCTTTCCCACAATCCGAATTCTTTCAACCGCGCCGCTGAACTCGGCATCGAGCTTTCTCTTGCGGGTCACACGCACGGCGGCCAGATTCAAGTGGAAATTCTGGATCACCGCCTGAGCCCCGCGCGGTTCATCAGCGACTACATCGCCGGCCTCTATCGGCGTCCGATGTTCGCTCCTGCGCCGAACGAGCGTGCAGGCTCGGTCGTCTCTACGTCTCGGAGATTTACGCCAGAGTCCTCGCCGATGGCGAGCATTTACGTGAACCGCGGTCTCGGTACGGTCGGCGCCCCGGTGCGCCTCGGCGTTCCCCCGGAAATCAGCCTGATCACTCTTCGCCGCGCTGCCTAGCCAACTCCGTCTCTTTCTGGCACTCAAAAGATTGCCTCTGAGGGTAAGCTTGGTTTCGTCGCAAGAATATCCGTGCTTCCGTATACGGGTGCCTTTTAAATTCCATTTTTGGAAGTCTTTTGCAGTCCGTTGAGCATACTTCTGTATAAGTTCCTTAGTTCTCATCTCACAAAAAGTTGATTTTCTGAAGCCTTCGCCTGGAATCAAGTTTGCTCTGCTTTGATGGAGTCCAGCCGGGTGGAGTTTCGCTTGTAGAGCATGTGGGGCGTGTTTTGCTGCGAAATCTTGCTCTGGAGAGGATCTCACATGCTGTCCATATCGAAATCCGCGAAATTCTTCGCGGTTCTGGCATTTTCGCTATTCCTTCTTCCGGCTCTGGCCTTTGGCCAATACGTTCGCACCGATCTGGCCACGGATGCAACAGATTCCAATCTTGTTAACGGTTGGGGCCTCACGCGGTCCGGCGGAAGCCCTTTCTGGGTCAGCGACAACGTCACGGGAAAGTCCACTCTCTATAACGGTGCGGGACAAAAAGTGCCGCTTACTGTAACCATCCCTCCGGCTCCGGGAGGCGCGGCCACGGGTTCACCTACGGGAGTGGTGTTCAACATCACCGTGGCAAATGCCACTCCTTCCTTTTCCGTTTCGAACGGTTCCAAATCCGGCATCGCACTTTTTATCTTCGACACTCTCGATGGCACGATCAGCGGATGGAGTCCAGGCGTGGATGCCACTCATGCGTTGATAGCGGCTGACCGGTCCAGCACTGGCGCCGTATACACGGGTCTTGCCATCACCAGCGACGCGTCCGGCGATTTCCTCTACGCTGCCGACAACGGTCCCAACAGCCGCATCGATGTTTTCGACAAGAATTTTACGTGGGTGCGGTCCTTTACTGACCCCGCCATCCAGGGCGGTTTTGCTCCGTACGGCATTCAGAACATCAATGGAAACCTGTGGGTTACTTTTGGAGGCAACAAGTCCGCGGCCGGCTTTGTCGATGAATTCGACACCGCCGGCAACGTACTCCTCCGCATTACCGGTCCATTGCATTCGCCCTGGGGGCTTGCAATGGCGCCCGCGAATTTTGGCCCGTTTAGCAATGCATTGCTGGTTGCCAACAACGTTCCGAAGGGGCGTATAAACGCATTTGATCCTGCAACAGGAGCGTTCCTCGGAACGCTGCGCGATGCCCAGGGGCAGGCCATCGTCATCGATCAGATCTGGGCCATCCAGTTCGGCAACGGCGGAAACGGCGGCCAGACCAATCAATTGTTCTTCACTGCCGGCCCCAATAACTATGCCAATGGGCTATTCGGAATGATCACCGTCGGGCCATAAAGTTAGCTCAGGCGCCCCGGACGAAAAACGAAGCTCTTTTTGCTCCGCCAATAAGGAGTTCAAACCAGAAGCAGTAAACAACAAGGTGGGGTTGCCCCGAGACGGCAGAAGCTCAACGCGCTCTGCCGTCTCTTCTTTTTTGCATGATGTGAGTCGCGCATCCGGCACTCTCCATGTTGGGGTGCAAATGCTACAATCGCTTCACGCTTAAGCTCACCTATGCCGATCCAGGAAAAAAACCATTGGCTTGAGACTGTAACGACGCCACCCGTCCAATCGGCGCGCGATCTGCCCGAAAATGTTGATGCCGCCATCGTTGGTGGCGGCTTCTGCGGACTTTCCGCCGCGCGCGCCCTTGCGAAACGCGGCGTTAGCGCTGTTGTACTCGAAGCCGAAACCTTCGGATGGGGCGCAAGCTGCCGCAACGGCGGTATGGTCCTCACCGGAATGAAATTGCCGCTGCCCACGATGATCAAGCGCTACGGCCGCGAAACTGTGCGCAAAATGTACGCCGCATCGATCGAGTCCATCGACTTGGTGGAACAAACTGTCCGCGAGGAAAAAATCGACTGCAATTTCTCGCGCTGCGGCCATCTGGAAGTGGCCTGCAAGCAATCGCACTTCGATGCCTACGAGAAGTCCGCTGCGCTCATTCAGCGCGAATTCGATCACCCATTACGCATCGTTCCAAAAGCTGAGCTGAGCGACGAAATCGGCTCGGACATTTATTTCGGCGGCATGGTGGACGAGACCAGCGCGGGTTTGAATCCGGCGCGTTACGTCGCCGGCCTGGCAAATGCCGCGCAGTGTGCCGGCGCCTGCCTCCACGATCACACGCGCGTCGAAAAAATTGACGCCATCCCGCAGAATGGCGCGCGCAGATTTCGTGTGTACACTTCCAAAGGCACAATCACCGCTCGCGAAGTGATTCTCGCGAGCGGTGCATACACCACGGATGCCACTCCCGCGCTGCGAAAAAGAATTATTCCCATCGGCTCGTATATAATCGCTACCGAAGTGCTTCCGATCGGCTTGGCCTGCGCGCTCAGCCCACGCAACCGCATGATCTACGACTCCAAACACTTTCTCTACTACTACCGGCTGACGCCAGACAATCGCCTTCTTTTCGGCGGGCGCGCCGCGTTTTTCCCCGAAACGCAAAACACCGTGCTGCAGAGTGCGGAAATTCTTCGCCGCGGCATGATTCACGTCTACCCGCAACTTCGCGACACGAAAGTCGAATACGTTTGGGGCGGGACACTGGACTTTACTCTCGACGTGATGCCACACGCCGGCAAAATCGACGACATGTATTTCGCTGCTGGTTTTGCCGGTCACGGCGTTGCGGCCGCCACTTGGTTTGGTACGAAGCTCGCAGAAATGGTCTGCGGCGAAACCGATGGCACTCCCTTCGCAACAATTCCGTTTCCCTCTGCGCCCATCGGCCTGCGAAGCGGCCACACTTGGGCGCTGCCTCTCGCCGGCGTGTGGTATCGGATTCTCGATTTCTTTACGTAGCGCTCGGGCTCACCACATTTTTCGCGGGTTGACGCTTGCGAATCACGAAGTACATCGGCAGGGCGAGGAGCACCGGCACCGGTCCCCACTTGCGCGCAAACGGATCACTTCCAGCCAAGGCGACCACGCTCATCACCAGGGGAGCTACTACCACATAGAAAAGTCCCGTGCGGTGCCACGGAATGCGAAACGGCCGCGGCATATCCGGCTTCGTCTTGTTCAGGCGCCAGGACGACAGCACCGTCAGAACCGTCACGCCAATACGCAGCCACACATACACGGTCAGCAACTGCACCATCGTTTTTTGTGCGAGCAGCGCATAAATAATCGAGGACGCAATAATGGCAATCCACGGCGTTCCGTAACGTGGATGCCTCGTCGAAAGAGCCTCGGGAAGATAGCCGTCTTCGGCCATGGTCGAGGGCATGCGGGTGCTTGTCAGTACCGTGGCGTTCAGCAGCGCAACGTTGCCGATCATGGCCGCGATGGTCATGGGAATACCGAGCCAGGGCCCGCCGATGAGTTGGGCAGCGTTTGAAAAATAGCCGGTATGCCACTTCTGCCAGTCTCCAAGAGCAGCGAGCGAAAAAAGCGTTGGAAGGAAATAAGTAGCAATGGAAAGCGGCACGACGATAGCCAGCGCTCGCGGATACGTCCGTTGCGGATCTTCCACTTCTTCCGCGACACTCGAGAGCTGCTCGTATCCGGAGTAAAGCCACAATCCGAGCGCCAGCCCTGAGCCAAACACTTGAAACTTCGCCGCATTGGCTGGCACCATTGGCGAAAACGGGTTGTGCTGCCACTTTAGCGCCGCCACGACGCACAGTGCGCCCACGACCGCAAGCACAAAAACTTCCAGTATCGTTGAGACTATCCCTACCAAGTGGATGCCGCGCACATTTACGTAGCAAATCAGCGCGACCAATGAGACAGCGATCCCGTAATGCGTCCAGCCGCCCACCGGCGCGAAATAGATCGAAATGTAGCCCGTCAGGTAATCCGCGAAGAGTACCGCGTACGCCGCGGCCAGCAGGAACGATGCGCTCCAGTTCCACCAGCCCGCAAGAAACCCCCAGAAGTCACCGAATCCCGCGCGCACCCAGCGGTAAAATCCGCCCTCGACTGGGATGGCTGTGGTCAGCTCAGCGGCTACAAGCGACACCGGAATGCACCAAAAGAGCGGAATAAATAAATGGTACAGCAGCGTCAGTCCCGGGCCGCTCGTAGTAACCATGTCTTCAAGACCGAACGGCCCACCCGTGGCGTACGCGTACATCACGAAGACAAACGGGAGCAGGCTGGCTTTGCGCAAAGCGGGCCGTATGCCGCTGTGCGTCCGCGCACTCATCGACATGGACTTGCGACTCTGGTTCGATTGATTGTGAATGCTTTTTCCTCGACGTCCGGTGTCCTGCATCAAAAGTTCGTTCGCCGAAGCCTTCTGCCGCAACTTCTTGTAGGGCGCAGCATTTCTGCGCTCTTTCTTACGCCGCGAATTGCGGTCGCAGGACGACGTGGCGCAAGTTTACAGGCGACAGGAAATAGTTCCCAGCCCGAAAAAAATGGAAACCGCGAAAAAATCTGGCAGAAAGCCGATACAGTATCTAGAGAGTTATTTCGTTGTGTTAGCTGCCCTGGCTCGAAGTGGTTAGACGGCCTCAATCCACACTTTCAATTTTGAGTGTTTTTCTCAGGAAATCTTACGTCTCCGAGGGCAGCTGGACTTGCTCGATCTGACACCTCAGCTTTTCTATTTTCGATTTTCGTGCGCCGAACGAACCGCTTCTTTCGCAACGGATCGGCGGGGAGGAGCAATCTTGGCCTACCTTTCCTCTTGCATAAATTGCCAGCCGAAGCGCCCCTTGATGCAGAGGTTCCCTTGCGTCACGGAATGATCCAGGGGCGAGCTGACCTTCACGATCTGCCCGTTCTGCGAGTGCACCGTTAACTCGCAACCCACGCCGCAGTACGGACAAATCGTTTCCGTGCGCCTCTGGCGCGATTCGTCCCAGGTTCCCGCCGCGCGCATGTCGTATTCGATTTTGCCCATCAGCGCGCCGGTGGGGCACACGCCGATGCAGTTTCCGCAATATACGCATGCCGAGTCCGTCAACAGAATTTCAAATTCCGTGGCAATGTGCGCATGGAACCCGCGTCCCGCCACGCCGATGGCAAACGTGTTCTGTGCATCCACGCCGCACGCTTCCACGCATTTGTAGCAGAGGATGCACTTCGCGTAGTCGCGCACGTAAAGTTCGTTGTCGATTTTTGGCGGCTGCGCGACGGTCGCGGCTCGCGGCCCGAATTTCTCCGCGCGCGCGCCATAACGTTTCATGTACGCCTGAAATTGCGGTGCCGTAGATAAATCCACAGACGATGCCAGGAATTCCAGCACCACGCGCCGGCTCAACCGCACACGCTCGGAGTCGGTATGAATCACCATGCCGGTTTCGACTTTGCGCGAGCAGGCCGGCACCAGGGCGCGTGAGCCCTCCAGTTCCACGACGCACACGCGGCAAACGTTCACGGGAGTCAGCGTTTCAAGGAAACACAGTGTCGGCGTTTCGATTCCCAGCTTTTTCGCCGCATCCAGAATCGTCGCCCCTTCGGGAACTCTCACTCGTTTCCCATCGATCGTGATTTCAATGTCGCGCCGCGATGAGGCTGCGGGAATTTCCGGCGCGGGCGCGCGCGGTATCGGAATCAACGGCGAAGGTGCTTGCAGTTGCTCGCTCATGAGAAAAGACTCCATCGCTCCATCGCGGAAAGGATCGCGCCCGAAGCGGTTTGTCCCAGGCCGCAAATGGAAGCATCGCGCATCGCCTGGGCCATTTCTTTCAGCAGCGCGCTCTCCAGTTCGTTCGAACCGAGCGGCTTGTGCTGCACCAGGCGCTGCAGCAATTCTTCTTGCCGCATCGTCCCGACGCGGCACGGCACGCACTGGCCGCACGTCTCTTTGCGGAAAAATGCCGCAATGCGCAGAAGAATCTGCTTCAAATCCACGGAATCGTCGAAGAGCATTACTACGCCGGAGCCCAGCGTGGCGCCAATCGCGCGAATCCCTTCAAACGTCAGCGGCGTATCCAGCTCCTTCGGCGAAACAAAGCTCCCAGCGGCCCCGCCGAGCAGGACCGCTTGCAGCCGCCCCGTTCCGCCGACGCCGCCCGCCATCTCAATGACGTTTCGAATCGTGGGCCCAAACGGAACTTCATAAACGCCGGGTCGCGCCACGTGTCCCGAAACGCAAAACAGCCGGTAGCCAGACGAATTTGCCGTCCCGACGCGCGCATACGCCGCGCCACCGCTCAAAATAATTTCTGGAACGTTAACTAGTGTCTCGACGTTGTTGACCACCGTCGGCTGGTGGAATAACCCGCTCTGTGTGGGGAATGGCGGTTTGTTGCGCGGCTCGCCGCGATATCCTTCTATCGAATTGAACAGCGCGGTTTCTTCGCCGCAGATGTACGCGCCAGCGCCGCGGCGAATTTCAATATCAAACGAAAACCTGCGGCTCAAAATATTGTTTCCCAAAAAGTTTTGCGCCCGCGCCGCCTGAATCGCTTTTTCCAACTGCTTTGCCGCAAACGGATACTCGCCGCGAATGTAGATGTAGCCCTTTTTCGCCCCGACGGCGAACGCGGCAATCGTCATTCCTTCGAGGATCGCAAACGGATCGCCTTCCATCAGGAGGCGATCCTTAAAAGTGCCCGGCTCAGACTCGTCGGCGTTGCAAATCACATAGTGCGGACGATTTGAATCGCGCTGGACATGTACGGCTTCCCACTTCTTGCCCGCAGGAAACGCCGCGCCTCCACGGCCCAGCAGCTTCGAATCGATGACTTCGCGAATGACGCGCTCCGGGCCCAGGTCCAAAGCTTTCTTCAACGCGTCGTAACCGCCCGCACGGCGATAATCATCGACACTTGCTGGATTCACTTGTCCGACACGGCGCATCAGTCGCAACTGCGATTGTCCGGCCTGCGGAACCGAGATTTTCGAATTCAGCATATCGATTTCAGCCGGAAACTTTTCGTCAACGGCTTCCGCGACCGCGGCTGAAATGTTGTCCGCTTTCGCTGGTGCGATCACTCGCTCGCGCGGCGTTTCTCCCGCTGCCGTGACCAACGCAGCTGGTGCTCGTTCGCAGAGACCCAAACACGAACTGCGTTGCCAGATTGCTTTTCCGCCAAGGCAGGGCGAACCCGCAGGGCCCAGCTTGCGCTCCACTGCCGCGCACAGCGCTCCCGCTCCCCGCGTCATGCAAGCAATGTCGTCGCACACATGCGCAACCACGGGCGGCTTCGGCGTCAGCGAAAACATTTCATAAAATGACGCGACCCCATGCGCTTCCGCAGGCGGCACGCCCAGTTGCAACGAAGCGTAGTTCAGCGCGCCCGGGCTGATCCAGCCCATGCGTTCCTGAATCGCGTGCAACACTGGAAGGAGCAGATGCCTTTTCGAGCGCGGCGGCAGGCCATTGGAACCAGCAACATGGCCATCGGTCGCGGCCACGGGAGACGCGCCGCCCGCTTCCGATTCCAGCTTTTTCAGCGCCAGGTCTACGGCAGCTCGCTCTTCCGCGCTTGCCTTGTCCGCTGTCAGATGCAGGTCCACTCAGTTCTCCACGCACTTCTCAATGCGAATTGCCGTTGCCTTGAATTCCGACGTGCCCGATTTCGGATCCACGGCGTCAATCGTAAGATCGTTCGTCGCAATCTCATCGTGAAAATGAACGGCAAGGAACGCAAGACCTGGCCGCAAGCTAGGATCAAACCGCACCGGCGCGAGCACTGACCCGCGGCGCGAGCTGACGCGCACCTGTTCCCCTTCGCAAACTTTATAGCGCTTGCCGTCTTCTGGCGACAAATCCAGAGTCGCCGCGCGCCGCAGCGGAGAAGGGAAGCGCCGGCTCTGCTCTCCGGTATTGTAGGAATCCAAGAGTCGCCCGGTGGTCAAGCGAATCGGATATTCCTCGTTCAACTCATCCACCGGTGGTTCGAATTCGACCACGCTGAACGGCGCGAGCGGGCCAATCAGCGGTTCACGCCACAGCCGGCTGTGCAAATACATTTCGCCGGGATGCGATTCATCGTAGCAAGGCCACTGAATGCCACCGAGTTCCTCGAGCCGCTTATAGCTCATGCCCGCATGCATGGGGCTCAACGAGCGCAGTTCGTTCCAGATCATTGCCGCATCCGGCTTGCCCCAGTCGCGCCCAAACCGCTTCGCAAGTTCGTAAATGATTTCCATGTCGTCGCGGATGTCTTCCGGCAGCGGCACGGCCGCGCGCACGCGCTGCACGCGGCGCTCGCTGCTTGTCACCGTGCCTTCGGTTTCGCACCAGCCGGCGGAGCCAGGTAGGATGACGTGCGCGAGTTCTGCGGTCTTCGTGTAGAAGAGATCCTGCACCACCAGGAATTTCAGCCCGCTCATGAGCCTCACCGCGCGGTGGCGATCCGCTTCGGAATCGATTGGATTTTCTCCCAGAACGTAGAGCGTCGTGAGCTCGCCGCGCTCCATCGCTTCAAACATCCCGCTTAGGTGCAACCCGCGTTTCGGATCGAGTTTCGCACCGTACGCATGTTCGAATTTCGCGCGCAACTCCGCGTTCTCCACGTGCTGAAATCCCGGCAAGCGATCGGGAATCGCGCCCATGTCGCCGCCGCCTTGCACGTTGTTTTGCCCGCGCAGCGGATTTACGCCGCTCCC
>JAWOLO010000472.1:0-3076 GCA_033853375.1 Terriglobia bacterium | reverse complement strand
CGCTCAGCGCGCTGCTGCCAAATCTGACCACTGCCACTAGTTTGGGCGTCCGGCAAAACGATCTGAAGGCGAATATAGGTATCAATGTCCCCGGCCAACCACCCGTTATTGGCCCATTTGGGGTCTTCGACACGCGTGCTTACCTTGATCAGTCCGTTTTCAACTGGGAATCCATCGAGCGTGCACGATCTTCCGCTGCGCAACTGAAATCCGCCCAATACAGTTACCAGAATGCCCGCGAGCTGATTGTTCTTGTGGTTGTTTCAAATTATCTGCTGGTCATTGCCGACCAGTCGCAAGTCGATTCCGCTTTAGCTCAGCGCGACACTGCGAAAGCGATCCTCGATCAGACGACCGACCAACAGAAAGCCGGACTTGCGGCTGCGGTTGACGTGCTGAGGTCCGATGTCGAGCTTCAGGCACGCGAACAGAAATTGATCGTCGCGAGGAATAATCTAGCTAAGCAAAAGTTAGTTCTGGCGCGGGCGATTGGATTTCCGGCCGGTCAGACCTTCGGCATAACCACGGAGGTTGCTTATCAGCCGCTTACGACTTCAACCCTCGATGAAGCATTGCAGCAGGCGTACGCCTCTCGCGCCGACTATGAAAGCCAAATCGAGCAAGTGCGGTCTGCAGAGTTGCAAAAGAAGGCCGCTTCAGCCGAGCGTTACCCCACACTCTCCGCAGTTGCGGATTACGGAGCCATTGGCACGAATCCTGCGTCGAGTCATGGAACAGTCAATGCAGCCGCTGTGCTCCGATTTCCCATTTTCCAGGGAGGCAAGGTCCACGGAGACAACCTTATCGCAGATTCTCTCTTAGCACAGGCCAAGCAAAGACTTGAAGACCTGCGTGCCAGCATTGACCAGGAGGTTCGCGACGCTTTTCTTGACTTGCAAGCTACCTCCCAAGAAGTGTCCGTTGAGAAGAATGCCGTCCAGCTTGCTACTGAGACCCTGCTGCAATCACGCGATCGCTTCACTTCTGGAGTAACTGACAACATCGAAGTGGTTCAGGCACAGGAATCCCTGGCGGATGCAAACGACGCCTATATCCTCAGTCTTTACAGCTACAACATTGCCAAAGTCTCGTTGGCGCGCGCGATCGGCATCGCGGAATCGAACTACAAGGTCTATTTGAAAGGAAAATAAGATGTCCGACCAAGAGACGGCCAAGAATCCGGAAAGTTCATTGTCCTCAATGCCCGAAACGGCAATGGGAGGCCCCACCACCGGGTCCCGTGTCGCTTATCCGACCCGGCGTTCTTACAAGCGATGGATCATTGTGACTTCCGTCGTGGTGATTCTTGTTGGTGGCATCTTTCTGTGGCACTACCTCTCGGGTTTCGAGACCACCGACGATGCGCAAGTCGATGTTCATCTCTATCCGGTGAGTGCGCGGATCTCCGGCTACGTGCAAGCAGTGCACGTGGAAGACAACCAGTACGTGCAGGAAGGAGCCACTCTCGTGGAGATTGACCCAAAAGACTATCAAGTCGCTGTCGCGAAAGCCCAGGCGAACCTTGCCACTGCGGAGGCTGCCGCTCGTGCCCTCAACATCGATGTGCCCATCAGCTCGGTGGACACTGCCAGCCAACTGAAGTTCACTTCTTCGGATATCGAAAACGCCAAAGCCGCAATCACCGCCAGTGAAAAACAAGTTGCTGCCGCACAGGCGCGCATCTTGGAAGCCGAGGCGGAAAACGTAAAAGCACAGGACGATGTTCAGCGTTACCACCTTCTGCTGATCAAGGACGAAGTGCCCAAGCAGACGTACGACCACGCGGTAGCTGCAGCACAAACGGACACCGCTGCGGTGGCAGCAGCCAAGGCGGACGAGGCGACTGCGGAACAAAATGTCGCGCAAGCGCGAAGCCGGCTACTCGAAGCGGTTGCGCGGGATGAATCCGCCCAGGCCGGACCGCAACGGGTGGCGTCCACGCGCGCGCGCGCGCTTTCAGCCGTTGCCGATGAACGGCAGAAGCGGGCCGAACTCGACCAGGCCGACCTCAACCTCGGATACACAAAGGTATTAGCGCCGGTAACCGGGGAGGTAACCAAGAAAGTCGTCGTGGGTTTGAATGTCGAACCCGGCGAACAACTGCTTACGGTGGTTCCGCTGGATCAAGTGTGGATCACTGCGAACTTCAAGGAAACGCAACTTAGGCACATGCGGCCGGGGCAGAGGGTGAAGTTCACCTGCGACTCCAATGGCCGTTCCTACCAGGGGCATGTCGACAGCATCGCCGGCGCCACTGGTCCCGTGTTCAGCCTGCTGCCTCCGGAAAACGCCACCGGCAACTATGTGAAGATCGTTCAGCGTGTGCCGGTAAAGATTGTTTTAGAGCCTGGTGAAAACCGCGACCTCCAGCTCCGGCCAGGTATGAATGTCGTGGCGAAAGTGTACGTGCGATGAGCGTGGCGTCTACAACGCTGACTGCCGAAAACGTTGTTTGGACACCCAAGGTCAATCCGTGGGTCATTGGAGTGACCGTTTCGATGGCCGCCTTTCTCGAAGTGCTGGACACGAGCATCGCCAACGTGGCACTGCCCTACATCGCTGGAAATCTTGGAGCCAGTTACGATGACAGCACCTGGGTTCTTACCTCCTATCTTGCCGCTAACGCTATCGTTCTTCCGATCAGCGGATGGTTAGCTGAGGTCATTGGACGCAAGCGGTATTTCCTCATATCGCTGGTGGTTTTCACGGCCAGTTCGCTGCTTTGTGGACTGGCCCCAAGCCTTCCATCGCTACTCTTCTTCCGCGCGCTGCAGGGCGTAGGAGGCGGCGGGCTACAGCCGATGGCACAAGCCATACTCAATGACACTTTCCCGCCGGAGGAACGCGGGCTCGCCTTCGCTCTTTACGGAATTACAGCGGTGCTCGCTCCAACGATCGGTCCGATGCTCGGGGGGTGGATCACCGACAATTACTCCTGGCGCTGGATCTTCTTCATCAAATTACCGGTCGCCGCTCTGGCACTTTACCTCACCTATACCCTGGTTGAAGATCCGCCATTTCTCCGCCGGCTGAAGCGTGGCGGGATCCGCGTGGATTATATAGGTATAGCGATGCT
>JAWOLO010000471.1:0-21196 GCA_033853375.1 Terriglobia bacterium | reverse complement strand
TTCCAGGCGGCAAGTTCCGCAACCAGCTTCGTCGCTCCAATTTCCGCAGCAAACGCTGCGCTCGCCCGCAATTTCATCGACGCTGTAACCGACCCATTCTGGCTGGTCTGCTTGCGCGAGGATTCCGCGGAACGTTGCGTCCAAGCTGCCGGTGACTGCGCGCGTTTCGAGCTTGGCGTTTTCGACGCGCGGCATTTCGACTCCCGTTTGCGGAGTTGACGCGTAGGCCAGGCCCGCCCCGAAGTCCGCTCGAACTCTGTGGCCCTTGGCGATCTGTGCCACTGTGCCGAAGATGCCCGTGAGAATCATCGCTAGACCAAGAATTCTTCGCACCTTTGACAAGTTGTCACTCGTGTGCATGTGCCACCTTATTTCTGCAAAAGTTCCATCAAATAATCGGTTGCTTCCTTGGAGTGCATCAATGAAAGCTTGGAGACCGCAGTTTTCTTGAGTTCAGGATCCTTTTCGTTGCGCGCAATGGCCACCAGCGCCGCGGCATTTCCCTGCAGAAAATAAGCGTTCAGCACTTCTTCCTTCAAACTGCGGTCCGTCTCTCTGGCGTAAATGGCTTGAAGGGCTTTGGAGGAGTCATCGGAATGAATCAGGCCGAGGTTGCGAATCGCCGCGCGGCGCAAGTCGGGGTCCTTCTCGGATTGTGCCGCTTGGACGAGCTTTCCGGATTCGCCGGCGAGAAAGAACGCCTGCAAAATTTCCCGGCGAAGATCGGTAGAAGATTCTGCCTGATAGAGTTGCTCGAGTTCGCTGACCCCGTGAACCAAGCCAAGTTGACGGATGGCTTCGCGACGGAGCGATTCGTCTTTCTCACTCTTTGCAGCGGCAAACAGACGTTCTTTGTCGCCTCCCAGCATGTAGGCACGAAGAATGGAGCGCTTCACAGAAGGATCGGGGTTCGTGGCATAGACTTCCGCCATAATTTGCCGGGACTGCGCTCCGCCAAAAAGCCCTAGGTATTTGATGGCTTCCCGTTGCAACTCCGGATTGCTTTGCCCCTTCGCGATTCTTCCGATAATCTCGCGGCCCTGCGCCGAGCCGCTTTGCGCCAGAACGAACAAGGCGCGCGATTTTTCCCTTGGCGAACCCGAACCGTTAATCACTTTTTCAAGCAGCGGCATGGCGCGTTCCGGGTCGCTGTTCATTAGTCCCTGAATCGCGAGCATTTTCAGCTCTTCGTCGCTCTGGTCTGCGGGCTTGACCGGTTGCCCAGTCGATTGCTTGACTTCCAGTGCGAGGACATCTGCGTCCTTCAGCCAGCGACTCTGGGCGAACCGTTTCTTCAGGTCGGCCAGCGTCGTCAGGGCCGCGTCACGCTTACCTAGCCTGTTCTCCGCATAAGCCTTCCAATACAGCGCAGCGTCGGTTTGCGGTCCGTTCAGTTGTGCGAGTTGATCGAACTTTGCTTCCGCCTTTTCGTAGTGTTCATCATCCAGCGCTTCGCGGCCGTCGTCGTATAGCTCCTCCAGCCGTTCGACTTTTTCCTGTGCGCGCTCGCGCGCTTCCTGCTCTCGGTCGCGTTTTTCCTCCTCTCTGTCGCGAGCCTCCTGCTCGCGATCCCGCCGCTCTTGTTCCTTGTCCCGAGCATCCTGCGGGTCTTGAGGAAAAACTTCGGAGGACAAGTTGGCGGGGCCAAGCCGCGTCGCTCGCGTGCGTGCGGGGCATAGCAACAACGCTGCAACTGCAATCCACACCATGCTGGTTCTACACGTTACATTCCGCTGGGTCATGCTTTGTTCCTTTCGCTCTTTGTTGAGCTGTTCTGCGCCGGAGCGGGCGTTGTGGCTTTTTGCCGTTCCTGGAGCTCCCTGCCGACCACCCGAACTTTGAACAGAATCCCGCGCGCCTCGATTTTGTGGCGAATCTTTTCCAGTTGCGCCGGCGTGACTTCTTCCGGGCTGTGCGCGACGTCCAGAAGCACGCGCTCAAGTTCGTCCAATACGCTGGCGAGCGCGGTGTCGCCCTCCTGCAAAGCGGTTTGCCGATACAGCCGGTTTTCGTCGAGCAAGTCCTCGGCGCGGCTCTGCTCCGCCGAGATGTTCACCTGCTTCTGAGCCGGGTCAAGGGGCGCGGCGTTCGAAAGCTCGACGAGCATCCTCTCGGAGCGGCCCAGGTGGTCGCCCACAGCGACGATAAGGATTCGTTCGCGAAATTGTTCCTTGTTGGCTATGTCGACGCCTGCAGGGCCACGCTTTGTCATTCGCCCCGCTAGGAATGCCATGACGAGCAATGCAGTCACAGAGGCTAACGCTCCCAATCGCTTAGGTTCGAACCACGCCTGCCACCAACGCGTCGGGCGCTCCGGCAAACGAGGAGCAATCTGCTGCCACACGTGGCGCCCATAATCGTCACCTGGGTTAGGCACGGGCAGCGTATCGAGAGCCGCGAGCACGGCTTCAATTCGTTCCAATTCCGCGTGGCACTCCTGGCAGGCAGCTAGGTGTTGCGCAATTTTCGCCCTTTCGGCGGCCACGCCTTCGCGGTAAGCAATCAACTCTTCCTCGGTCATGTGTTTCATGATTCCGTTCCCACTGCTCTGGCCGGCGTCCCCTTCCCCACGAAGGGCTGCAGAGCCAGACGCAATTTCTGCACGGCGCGAAAAACGGTGTTCTTCGCCGCGCCGGAGCTCGACTTCAGAACCTCGGCAATTTCCTCAATGGCGCAACCTTCCCAATGGCGCATCACGAAGGCGGTCCTTTCCGAATGGGAGAGCGCCGCAAGCGCAATCTCCATCTGTTTTCGGAGCTCGATGTTGTGCGCCAGCCGTTCCGGAGTCGGTGCCGCGTCGTGTACCAGCGTCACGGGATCGCTTTCCGTTCCTTCTTCACGAACGCTCGGCTCGACTTTTCGCGCTTCCTCTTTTTTCCGCTGTCGCATGCGGTCAATCGCGTAGTTCGCGGCGATACGATAAACCCAGGTCCCAAAATTTGCTCGCGCTTCAAACTTTCCGAGCTTCTGGTACGCGCGCAAGAAGGCCTCCTGGACCACCTCTTCAGCATCGGGCCGGTTCCCGGTCATGCGATAAGCCAGCCGGAAAACATTGTGGCTGTGCCGCTCAACGAGAACGCGAAACGCATCGCGATCGCCCGCCAGCGTACGTTCCACGGCTAGGGCGTCGCTCTCCGCGATGGTCTGGGCGTTCTCGACGCTCGGCTGCATTCGAATCATTAGACAGGAATCTGCCCTTGCGGTTAGGTCAAGCTAAGGGTTTCCAGGCCAACAAGTTAGCTCAAATTGGGACTTGGGGGTACGCCGGCCGAAGATGCCTGGGCTCCGGTCCCGATGGGCAGCGCCTGTTTGCGGTATGATGAACGGACGTGTGTACTGAACGCCTTAAGTTTCTTGTTGCATTCAGGAGAGGGAATTGATTCCACGCTACACGCGCCCGGAAATGGGGCATGTCTGGAGCGACGCCAACCGCTTCGCCAAGTGGCTTGAGGTGGAAATTGCCGCTGCAGAAACTCTCGCGGAGACCGGCCAAGTGCCGAAAGAAGCGGCAGCAGCAATTCGTGCGCGTGCCAAGGTAGACGTCGCGCGTATTCACGAGCTTGAAGCAAAAGTTAAGCACGACGTCATCGCGTTCACCATGGCCGTTGGCGAATCGATTGGCGATCCTGCCGCCGCTCGCTGGCTGCACTATGGCATGACCTCGAACGACGTGGTGGACACCGCGCTAGCGTTGCAGGTTCGGGACGCGTCCAAATTAATCGAGCGCGACCTGGTGATGTTTGGAGAAATCCTCGATCTGCGCGCCCACGAGTTCCGCCACACGCCGCAAATCGGCCGCACGCACGGAATCCACGCCGAACCTATTACTTTTGGCCTGAAAATCGCAAACTGGTTCTCCGAGAACCAGCGCAACATCGAGCGTTTTCGCGATGCCGCGGTGCAAATGGCCGTGGGTAAAATTTCCGGCGCTGTGGGTACAGCTTCGCATCTCGGCACGGAAATCGAAGAGCGCATCTGCAAGCGCCTCGGCCTCGGTGTTGCTCCAATAGCATCTCAGGTGATTCAGCGTGACCGCCACGCGCAATATCTCAGCGCGCTGGCGCACATTGGCGCGACGCTCGAACGAATCGCGCTGGAAATTCGCCATCTGCAGCGCACCGAAGTCCGCGAAGCCGAGGAGCCCTTTAGCGAAGGCCAGCGCGGCAGCTCGGCCATGCCGCATAAGCGCAATCCCGTCACCTGCGAGCAAATCTGCGGCCTGGCGCGCCTGGTTCGTTCGAACATGCTCGCGGCCTTCGAAAACGTTGCGTTATGGCACGAACGCGATATCTCGCACAGTTCCGTCGAGCGTGTGATTCTGCCTGATTCCACGATTCTTGTGGATTACATGCTCTCGAAAATGATCACCATCCTCGGCCAGATGCGCGTATTTCCCGAACGTATGCTGCGTAATCTCGAATCCACCCACGGTCTCGTTTTTTCTGGACAATTGCTGCAGGATTTAGTGGAAAGTGGCATGCCGCGCGACGACGCGTACAAGGCGGTGCAGGAAAATGCCATGGCTGCCTGGGAATCGGATACCAGCTTCCGTGAGCGCATTGCCGCCGATAAGCGCATCACAAAATATCTAGACCCGAAGGCCCTCGCGCACACATTTGATCTTCAACGCCAACTTCGCTACGTGGACGCTATTTTTGATCGCGTCTTCGGCCCACATCCTCCTGGAGAAAAGTCAGCTGCCGGTTCCGCTGGGAGAGATTGAACTTCTCAGTTTGTAGAGGAACTTTCCTTCCTAAGAAACACAAGGCTAGAGTGAAGAGCAAAAAAGCGCCCCGATTGTGTCGGCGCGCCCTTCAGCCTTTTCTAATTCCCGCTTTTGCCGAAATTAGCTGCGGAGGCGGAAAACCTGAGCCTACTCCACGCGCTGCACGTAGCGCGCTTCCGAAGTGTCTACTTTAATCTTGTCGCCTTCGTTCACGAACGGCGGCACCTGCACGACCAACCCGGTTTCCAAAGTCGCCGGCTTCATGACCGCGCTGGCCGTGGCTTTCTGCAGCGTGGGCTCCGTTTGGGTGACCTTCAAATCCATGGTGTCCGGCAAAGCGACGCCAATAGGCTTGTTGTCAAAGAATTCTACTTTTACGACGGTATTGGGGATGAGGTAGTAGACCGTCTCACCAAGTTGCTCGCGAGTAAGGTGCATCTGCTCATAGGTTTGCGTGTTCATGAAGTGGAAATCGTCGCCCTCGTTGTAGAGGTACTCGAACTCCACTTCGTCGAGAATCGCGCGTTCGATGAATTCTTCAGCGCGAAACCGGTAATCGATGATCGCGCCGGTCTTAAGGTTCTTCATGCGCGTTTGCATGGAACCGCGCTTGTTGCCGGGCGTGCGGTGCTCCGTGCTGAACACGGTGAAAAGCTGGCCCTCGTGCTGGATGACCATGCCGGGGCGAAGTTGTGTGGCCTTGACGCTGCTCATAAGCTCCCTAAGAGGTTTCGATTTCGGAAATTCAGGCGGGCCAGGACTGCGGCCTCATCCGGAATGACCTGCCTGCCGCAACTTGCCTGCTGCAAGCAGGGCAGGCTCGAGGCGCGCCGGCGCATTGCTCACTGCCAGCGCTAAGATACAGTATAAAGTCGCAGCTTCCGCTCGGTCAAACCGTCGGCTTTCTTCACGCGAGTCAGAACCCCTGGCGCTCAGCCGCGACAGGCATTCCCGAATAATGCACATGGACTAGGCGCCAGCCATCCTGCATCCGGCGGTACACCTGCGTTTCCCGCCCCTGCGTGGTCACAGGGGAGCCATCCTTCCGCAGCTTAGCGGCAAAATCCCAATAGAACTCCGCCACCGCTGCGTCGCCGAGCACCTGCACCGCAACGTCGTGCACGCTCAGCTTCCGCTCAGAGAACATCCCGCCCATCAGCCGCTTGTATACATTTTCCTTAATTTGTTCGAAGCCGCGCTCGTGGCCTAAGGGATGAATGAACGAAGCCTCGGGCGAATTCCACCAAATGTGGGATGCGAGATCCGTATCCGCGTCACTAACGGATTTCGCATATTTCGCAATGAGGTTTTTGATTTGCTCGGCAGCCTCTTTGTCCTGAGAAGAGCTTGAATCGCTGCCGCTTGAGCCATTCTCTTGCGCAACCCTACCGTTCGCGCCTTCCGCCATGATTGTTTCAATCTCGTTCGGATCGCGCGGGAGCCGCTCGCTCAGCAGCTTGTAACCGGAGTCCGTGACCAGCACGTCGTCTTCAATACGCACACCGAGGTTTTCTTCGGGGATGTAGATGCCGGGCTCGACGGTGACCACCATTCCCGGCTGCAAAGGGCTGCAATAGTCGCCCGGATCGTGCACGTTAAGCCCGATATTGTGGCCTAGGCCATGAATGAAATATTGGCCGAGCGGCCGGCCCTCGCGATCTTTTCCATGTGAGTTGATGTAGTCGTAGGCGATGTTCATCAGCCCGTCTTTTTTGCCCCTGCAAGAAAAGTGCGCGCCGGGCTTGACCGCAGCGAGAGCTGCGTTTTGCGCTCCAAGAACAATTTCGTAAATCTCGCGCTGGCGCCCGGTGAACTTGCCGTTTGCGGGAATAGTGCGCGTGATGTCCGCCGAGTAACCGGAGTATTGCGCACCGGCATCTATCACGACCATGTCGCCATCTTCGATTTTGCGCGATAGCTTATCATAGTGCAGCGCAGTCGAGTTCGTCCCCGCGCCCACAATCGGCGCATAACCTTCCCTTTCCGAGCCGCCCATGGCGTGCACTTCGACCATTTTCGCGGCTACCTGATATTCGTAAAGTCCCGGGCGTATCATTTTCATCGCTTCGAGATGCGCGTCCAGAGATAGATTGATCGCTCGTTTCAGGAAGGCAATTTCGCTGGGCGATTTGATTGGCCGCATCGCGGCGATCTGCGCGCGGATGTCTTTCAGTGTTGCTTTCGGCGCAGCGAGCTGGAGCCAATCGACGACTGCCTTTTCATGCGGGTAGCCGCCAAGTTCCTTGTTGTAAGGAAGAATTGTGTAGAACGTGGGATAAAACTTGGCGAGGTTTTCGACACTAGCACGCATCTCCGGGAAAGGTTTCACGCCGGCGAATCCCGTGCGCCCTTCGATGCCGGGATCTGAAGGCGACATGCGAACGCCGTTCCATTTTTCCTTGTCCGGATCTTTTGGTGGAAGGAAGAGCATTTCGCTTGGTCCACTCGAGGCTCTGCCAGCTGACGCTCCGCGATCGCTGTGAGTTGGCGGAATCAGAATCAGTCCCGCGCCCTCTTCGTTGTGCCCGGTCAAATAATAGAAGTTTTCTTCTTGCGCGAAGACGTAATCCTGCGAGACTTCTTCGCGCCCAGTGAAGCCCCAGAGAACGATAGGCCCGTCCACTTGGGCAGCGAGTCTTGTGCGACGCTCCGCGTACACGCTGTTCGGCTCGCGCTCGCGTCGCTGCTGTGCTTCCGCCCGCAGTGCCATTAAACTCAAAAACACAACCGCTGCGACCACCCACGGCCGACCACTCATGCCTTCACCTCAGCGCTGTAAGGATTCTCTGGTGCTTCAACAGGGCAAATAAAATTGCGGCCCCGCGTGCCCCTGTGATGGCGAGCCACTCGCCGTTCGCGATTCTATCCGAAGTGTGCGAAATGACACAGCGGCGCGAAGCAAAAAATGCCTGGTTCGGCATCGAAATTGACATCCGTTCCAGGCAACCATTTTCCGCCCAGAAATACACTAAGAAGGTAGAACAAAGCGGCTGGACCCAGCTCTCCAGTTATCGAGTGGTATTCCAATTCTACTGACCATGGAGGGTTTTCGATGAAGCGCATGCTCTTTCCTGTCACTGTCCTTTTGACCATCGGGTTACTGTTTGCCTGCAGTTCGATGGGCCCGATCCGGGTGACCAATGGTGTTCCTATGAGCCTGACCATCGGCGATACGCCTCCCAATGGCGTGGCTGTGCTCTTTTTTGAAGCTTCGATTACCGGCGCGAGTTTGCAGCCCTCCGATCCCAGCAAACCCGCCATCTCTGTGTTGACAAATCCGGTGGAAGTCGAGTTCGGCCATTTGCAGACCGATACAGCTTTCCTCAGCCTGGCGAATGTCACTCCGGACACTTATAAGAGCATGACCCTGACCTTTGGGAACGCAGAAATGACGATTGTGAATCATTCGGGAGCTCCCATCGGTTCGTGTGCGAACAACTCCGTCTGCCAACTGACGCCCAATTTTTCCACGTCGATGGTCACGTTGTCCGGCGCACCATTTCCGGTCACTATAGATATGAACTCAGTGGTGGGAATCAAACTGGACCTGAACTTGAATTCCTCCGTGCAGAACGACCTTTCCATCAATCCCGTGGTGACTATTGCGCACTTTAGGCAGCGCCAGGATTCCGATGAAGACCAGGAAATGGAACAGCTCGATGAATTGGATGGCCAGATAACTGCGCTGGGAACCAACCAGTTCACTCTGGTCGACCGGAGAAATGGCCAGTCGTTTACCGTGAACGTCGACAGTAACACGGTGTTCGAAGATTTCGACCGCGCGGGATGTACGGCAAATCCGCAGAACTTCACCTGTCTCCAGATGAATCAAATCGTAGAAGTGAAGTTGAGCGAAAACGGCATGGGCTCAATGCTGGCTACGCGCGTGGAGTTCATTGAGAACGCCAGCCAGGAAGCCATCAAGGGAACCATCACCAGCGTGGATAGCAGCACGCAATTCCACATGGTCGTGTTCCGGGAAGAGCCCTCCGTCAATGGCATCTCGGAAGGCGCACCCGTCGTTGTGACCATTGCTCCCAACGCGACTTTCCAGATCGGTAGGGAAGAAATGGGCGAGGATGGCGGCTTCAGCATGCTGGGTTTCAGCTTTGCCAGTTCGGCGGACCTCATGGTGGGTCAGGATGTGCAGGTTCGATCGGGAATGGTGAGCTCCGCCAACGGCGTCGTCAGCGTCACGACCGACTTGGTTCGCCTGTGGCCTTCCCAAATCACGGGTCAGGTGGCGAGCATTAATTCAAGCAATGGCACGTTCACGTTGTCGGGGCTTTCGCCGCTTTTCACTGGCGCAACTCCGCCTGTGAATAGCATCAACGTCCTGATGCTCTCGAACATGGACTTCGAGGACTTCCCGATGCAGTCGCAGTTGGCCGTTGGTAACACCGTGTCCGTGAAAGGCTTGCTGTTCAACACGCCCACGACACCGACTTTAGTCACGCGAACGATTGAAGATCATCATTAGGATTGATTTTCCATCCTAGCTGTAAAGCAGAGCCTGGCTCGCGGCGAGCTTAGCGCAAAGTGCGAAGCTCGCCGTCTCTGTTTTCCATCCCCAATGACTTCTTGCCACAGAAGTTTTCGGTGGCGAGCAGGCTGTCCGTTTTACTGGTTTTGCTTAACTTCGAAAAAACTCCACCAGAAGTTGAGACACTTCTTCCGGCTCTTCATGCTGCAGCCAGTGGGTAGCTTTTGCAAAAGTGAAGAGCTCTGCGTTAGTGCAATAGCGCAGGCTTTCGCGCGCCATTTCCAACAGCAAGAACCTGTCACGTTCGCCCCACAGAATGCGCGTGGGCACGCGCACAGTGCGATCAGGGAACGGCATGCGATAGCGTATGGCTGCGCGGTACCAGTGGATCATGGCTCTAAACGCGCCGGGCTGCGACCATGCAGCGCGGTATTGCGCAAGGTCCTCAGGAGAAAACGTTCCCGGCCGACTGGAGCTAAGAAGCGCCCGAGCGCCAGCGCGAAAATCAAATGAGGAGAAAAGTGCCTCCGGCAACCAAGGAATCTGAAAGAAGAAAATGTACCAGCTTCGCATCGTCTGCTGGAGGCGAGTGTAGACGTAGCGGCGCATCACCGAGGGGTGCGGTACGTTGACTATGGCGAGCTTTGTGATGCGCTCAGGATGTAAAAGCGCAGTGCTCCATGCCACGGCAGCACCCCAATCGTGACCGGCAAGAAAGATTTTCTGCTGGCCCAGTTGATCCGCAATGGCGATGACATCAGAGACTAGCTCCGGTAACGCGTATGCGGCGACTCCTCGGGGCTTGCTGCTCAGGTTATATCCGCGCTGGTCGGGCACAATCACGCGAAAGCCTGCAGCAGCCAGCGGTCCGATTTGTTTGCGCCATCCGTACCAGAATTCAGGGAAGCCATGCAAAAGAACGGCCACTCGGCCATCCGGCGGTCCCGCAACTATGGCGTGAAGGCGCACACCCGAATTTTCGAAATACACAGAATCCATAAGAATTTTCTGGCGCACAGTCTACCCTGTAAACGTAGGTCACATACGCAGAAATAATCTGGGCTAAATGGCTTTTCCGGTGTCTCCTAGTCTTAGAGCAGCTCAACTGTATCCTCCGGTGGGTCAGCAAGTCAGAGCAGCATGGAGGTCAGTGTGCGGGCGATGGTCGTAACGTGTGCGCTGTTTCTCGTGTTTCCGATATTTACAAGAGCAGCCGATGACGGAGAGTCAACGTACAAGGCTCAATGCATGAAATGCCATGGCCCAAGTGGAGACGGCAATGGCCATGCGCAAATGAAAATCAAACCGGCCGACTTGCGCTCGGACGCGGTCCAACAACTCTCCGACGAAGAACTGTTTAAGACCGTCGCTTATGGCGTCGGACACAAACAATATGCCCACGCCTTTGCTGAACGTGGATTAAGCACCAAGCAAATCGCGGACGTGGTGACTTACATCCGCAAATTCGCCAAGACGCCAAAGAATCAGAAATAAGAGCGCATCTTTAGAAGCTTTCTTTTCTTTCTCAGCGGGCAAACATACTCACTGTTTGTATCGCTCTTTATAGAAGTCGATCTGCTGCTGGATCTGTTCCTTCGAGAGTCCGGCCGTCCACTTGTGGAAGTCGCTCTTCATCACATCGGCTGACACTCCGGGAAGCAGTCGTTCGGCTTCGGGGATAAACTCCGTGTAGAAGCACTTCGCCACCTCATAAAAACCGTGCCATTGCGTGTAATCGGGTCCCATCATCGCGGTGCCCATGCGTGCGCGGCGGCCTTCGTGGTGCCAAAGTTCGTAGTAGATCCACTCGATTCTCTCGTCAAATGGCGTCTTGGTGAGCTTCCCGGCTGCGTAGAGCTTGTCCATAATTGCCTTTGCCGGCTTCGCAAACTTTTCGTTGTACAAATCGATTGTGCCTTCGTATTGCGTATAGAAATTCTCGACCCAGCCCGTCGCGTGGCAATTCGAGCAAACATCCTTCATGGCCGCGCGCCGCTTTTCCCAATTCTCGAGCCTGATGCTGATGGCCGGTCGAAGCGTGAAGCTGATGCGGTCGCCCACGTCGTGCGTCACCTTTTGATTGGAAGTGGCGCTCATGTGGCACGTGGCGCACGTGGGTGCGGCGGAATAATCCTTTCCCACGATCCACGATTTCGAACCCAGATTCATCTCGGCGATGTTGGCGCGAAATTGAATCCCATGTTTGGATTCCGCGTAAATCTCGGCCTGCGGATGGTCCGGACCCATATGACACTTGCCGCAATTTTCCGGCTGACGCGCCAGGGCCGAGCTAAAACTGTGGCGGCCGTGACACGCCGCGCAACTGCCCCGGCTACCGTCGGGATTCACGCGGCCAATGCCGCTGTTTGGCCAGGTTGCCGGATCGAATTTTCCATTGCCAAGATATTTCACTTCGCTGCCGTGGCATTGACGGCAGCCATTCGCCGCTGCCGGTCCACCTTCCACTATTTCGCCAAGCATGTTGTCGAGCGAGCCGATGAATTTCGCGGCTGCGGCATGGTGGCTCTTTTCGAATTGCGCGGCTTCCTCCGCGTGGCAGCGGGCACAGTAATTGGGCGTCACAATGACGGCAATCTTCAGGCCGTAATGGTCGAAAGCCGCGGGATCATTGGCCGCAGCTTTATGGCAGGAGTAGCAGTCCACTCCTTTTTTCGCGTGCGCGCTCGATTGCCATTGCTCCACGACTCCCGGTGTGGTGTTCGAATGGCAATCCAGGCATTGCTGCCCTGCTTCAGAGACGACAGGCTTCTGCGCCAGGCTAATTGCTGGGAAAGTAATCGTAAAGAAAAGAACAGAGAAGGCGGAAAACCTCATGGCGGGACCTCCACGGAACGCAAGACACTTACCCGTGGAGCGCCAGGCACTATTCAGATTCTACTTCTTCAGTTAAATCTTGCAATATTCTATTTCTTGTGAATACCTACAGGGAGCATTCAGAATCCCGGCGCGCCCGAAGCGGCGGGCCGCATCTCCGGAGCGTTCACGCCAAAGCGCATATGCGCGAAATAGATCTGCCCGAGCGACATCAAACCTGTATACAGATAGCCCCACACGAATAGCAACAGGAACGGCACCGTGCCGTAATTCTCGTTCGTTATGGCGTAGACCACCGTCAGCGCAAAGTAAATCCCAAGGGCAACTTCTGCGTAGGGGATCCAACCCGCTTTGTTCTTGTAGGATTTCTTCGCGAAAGTGCCTTTCTTTCCCTCAATCTTAAATTTCGGCGTCCGTGCAAACTCGCTTTCTTTGCCGATGAGCGCTTCAATCACCGCCTGCGCGTTGCGCACGGAAATGCCTATTCCTGTGGCCATGACAAACGGCAAATAAAGAAACGTGCGCCACCATGTTTTGGGCCGCAATTCTTTTTGCGCTACAAGGTAAAAGCTCGAGATCGAGCAAGTCGACGCCAGAAAGAGCGGCAGATCGATCAGCAGCATCTGGAACCAGCCTTGCTGGAATCGCACGATCATCACCGGCAAAAGCATCGTCGAAAGCAAAATCATGAGCGGGTAGCTAATGTTTGCGGTGAGATGAAAGAACGCTTCCGCCTTGATATGCCATGGCACATCCGCTTTGAAAACCCTTGGAAGGATTTTCCTGGCTGTCTGCATCAGGCCTTTGGCCCAGCGCGCCTGCTGCGATTTGAAGCCGTTCATGTCCACGGGAAGCTCCGAAGCGCACTCGATTTGCGGGAGATATAAGAACTTCCACCCCTTGAGCTGCGCTCGATAAGAAAGATCGGTGTCTTCGGTCAGCGTGTCATGTTGCCAGCCGCCCGCGTCGTCAATCACTTTGCGGCGCCACACTCCTGCGGTTCCGTTGAAATTGAAAAACGTGCCGCGCCGCGAGCGAGCGCCGTGCTCCACCACAAAGTGTCCGTCGAGCAAAATCGTTTCCACGTTGGTGAGCAGGGAATAGTCGCTGTTCAGATACGTCCAACGCGTCTGCACCATACCAATCTGTTCGCCGCCGTCGGGGTCTAGAAAGTAGGGAATCGTGCGGCTCAGAAAATCAGGCGGAGGAATGAAGTCGGCGTCAAAAATCGCCACGAATTCCCCCTTCGCGGTTTTCAAACCATTTTCCAGCGCGCCAGCCTTGTAGCCCTCGCGATTCTTACGGTGAATATAAGTGATGGGCATGCCTTGTGCTGCGTGGCGTTCGACGCACGCGCGAGCGACTTCCTGCGTCTCGTCGGTCGAATCGTCAAGTACCTGAACGTCAAGCAGCTCCCGCGGGTAGTCAAAGCGCGCGACGGCCTCCGCCAGCCGCTCGATCACATAGCGCTCATTGAAAATTGGCAATTGCACGGTGACTCGCGGCCAGTTCGTGACCAATGGCGGCGGTGGGGGCACGTTTTTGGAGTACTGGAAGTATTCGTACACCAGAAAGTAGCGGTGAAGCCCGTACGTTGCAAGCACCAGCAGCACGATGAAATAAGGAATCATCATTGCCAGATCGAACGCATTGGCATGATAAATGCCGCTGAAGGTTCTATCGGTGAGCCTATGCAGGAAACGGCTTATGACGCTCTGGTGCGCGAGAAGAATCGTGAGTGTGAGGGCGGCATGCACGATAGAAGGTCCCGTGGTTACAAGTTTCTTCGCGTCGCTTCTAGCGAATTTTCATTATACGGCAAAGTCCCGCTCGCTGCTGAACCTGGAGAACCGCAATAAGTTGTTGTCGAGCCTGTTCACGCCACGAGCACGATTTTGCCGGCGGCTCCGGGTTCCAGAATTTCCTTGTGCGCTCGCGCGGCCTCGGCCAGCGGCAGCTCCTTGCCCACGACGGGGCGCAGCGTGCCATTTTCCAGGCCCGCAATCAAGCCGGCGTGAATGTCCGCCTCTTCGGCAGCCGTGATGCCCCAAAGTGTGAAGGCTCGAATCGACCCGCGTCGCGCCATCAGTTCACGGGCATTGATGGTCACTTCACCGCGATTGCCGATCACGATCACGCGGCCGCGGGTCGCAATCAGCTTCAAATCATGCGCGAGGTTCACGTTCGCGAGCATCTCCAAAATAATGTCCACGCCACGCCCGCGCGTCGCTTTCAAGATTTCTTCCTGGTAACCCGTCTTGCTGTGATCGAATGCCTGGTGTGCGCCTTCGCGCTTCACCAGATCGAGCCCTTTCGATGTTCCCGCTGTGCCAAAAACCGTGAGCCCCATCGCGCGCGCCATTTGCACGCTGGCAGTTCCCACGCCGCCGCTCGCTCCATGAACCAGCACGGTTTCCGAAGCATGCGCCTTAGCCGAATGAAACAGCGCATGATACGCAGTTCCATACGGCACCCACACGCCCGCACCCTGGCTGAAGCTGATTTTCGCCGGAAGCGGATGGACTTGCTCTTCTAGCGCTAGGGCATACTCCGCATAAGCTCCCGTCACGGTTTTCGCGGTGTAGACGCGGTCGCCCTTCTTTACCTTTTTCACGCCCTCGCCGACCGCCTCAATCACGCCCGCGCCATCCGACCCCGGCGTGTAGGGAAGCGGTGGCTTCTGCGCATAAGTGCCGGTGCGCATGTATGTGTCGTAGGGATTCACGCCTGCCGCGTGGATGCGCACGAGTACTTGTCCGGCCCCCGGTTTCGGCGTCGGGACTTCCTCGAGCTTTAAAACCTCCGGGCCCCCGAATTGTCGAACAAGAATGGCTTTCATGATTTGTCTCCAAACTTTCTTCTGACGAACTCCGCTCCGCGCCGCAAAGCGCGTGCACCGCAGCCAGAAAAAAAGCTAAAAATGGTCCTCTGCGCCGATGGCCGCCCCTTCCTTCTCCACAAGTCCCGCCGAGCGGCCCCACGCCGTGGTCTGCCAGTTGTCTTTTCCTTTCGCGGCAGGAATCCACGGCGGCAAAGACAAGCTCAGATATTCTGCCAGGGCGAAAAGATAGGGCTCGTACATATTCCTAAACTCGGCGAGCCGATCGCCCATTTCCTCGATGTGCCCCGGCTTTTGGCCATATTGCACGAGCATGCCGTAAATCCGCTTTAGGTCTTCGGCCGAAAGCCGGTTGTGCGGAAGAGCGCGCGGCTGCGTCTTGAAAACTTGCGAAAGATCAACCGCCGCGTGCCGCGCAATGGCAAAGGTCAACTCCGCTTGCCGCCGGCAAGTATCCGAAACCGCCACCTTGACCAGCGCACAGCTATCCAGAATCGCGGTCAGCGCTGCGATCCACGATTGGTTGTCATGCTGCGACCGAAAAAACGCCAGGACGGGATACGAAAGATGGCTCTCCATGAGTTCCGCGGCCCAAAATTCCCAATCCTTGAAAAGCAATCGTAGCGCCTCACCGCCTCCCGGGTAGGCATGCCGCCGAAGAAGCTCTCCGGCCGTCGGGGGCGTTCCTGCGCGCGCGTCCAGCAGCGAAATGTTTACTTCGCGCTTCGAAAACGATCCGTAGATGAACGGCAAATACCCGATCACCGCGGCGAGAAAACCAAACCCGAAGCCTGCCTCTGTAACGACCAGAACGCGCGCCAGACCTGTCTGCGGCACCACATCGCCCAGCCCCAGCGTGAAAAAAGTCGTTCCGCTCAGATAAATATCCGTGGCGAAACCCGGCTGCCCGCCGCTCATATTAACGGCAGAGCCCGCCCCATACTGCATCATGCCAAATGCGAGCACCAATCCGACGGCCCACACTCCGACGAGCACCAGCAACGACAACGGACCGTAAAAACTAAGCAGTGTCTCGCGTCTCTTGCGCGAAGGAATGAACTGCGTAAAAAACTTCCAGTTCCTCCAAGTAAATTTGTAAAACACGCGGGCAAGACGAAACTTTCGCGTAACCCGGCGGGGAAGAATGATGGACTCAAACGCGTCCCACACCACAATCAGGAAGATGGCTACACCTGCGGCGAACGCGCCCGGAGCGGGAATCATGTGCGGCATTGTACTCGTTTATCTCGACTCGTGAGAACGTCCTGGAGGAGACCTTCGAAGCTCCTACGAAACCAGCCGTGCGCTCACGCTGATCTCCGCCTTGAAGAGCTTCGAAACCGGGCAGCCGGTTTCCGCGTTTTTCACTGCCGCATCAAATTTCGCTTTGTCGGCGTCAGGAACATGGGCCACCAGATCCAAATGGCTCTTCGTGATGGCAAATCCATCTGGCAATTTCTCCAGCGAAATCGTCGCCGTGGTTTCCAGCTTACTCGCGGTCATCCCGGCATTCCCCAGTTGCGCTGAAAGTGCCATGGTGAAGCAACCGGCATGCGCCGCGGCCAACAGTTCTTCCGGATTCGTCCCAATGCCATTTTCAAAACGCGTGCTGAACGAATATTGCGTCTGCTTGAGCACGCCGCTGTCCGTGGAAATCGTCCCGTTGCCATCTTTTAATCCGCCTTGCCACACTGCCGAGCCTTTGCGCTGCATGATTTCTCTCCTCTTATTTCATTCCTTGCCTTGGCTTGCCTGAAATTCGATTCACGGCCGCGCCGGAACGGTATATTTCCGGACTCGCGCCGCTGACGCGTTCTTGTCCTTCGCCCCGCCTTTTTCCGCAGCGTCCGCCGCCGACAAATGACTCATGCTCTGGCTGATGCGATAGATTTGGATGTCAATGCTCAGGTCCGCTTCTCGAATCCACTTTTGCGTAGCAAGCGGCCGCCCCTCTCCGGCGTGGCGTGCTTTCGCATTGCGGTCCAGTGCGTCATCTATCTCACTGAGCGAATTCATAGGTTGAAACTCGATATAAGCCGGCAACGGAAACCCGGACTGTACCTGGTAGAACATCCACGGCGTGTCGACGTCGTTGGTTTCATACATCCTGGCACGCGTTCGCACCGCATCCGCAAACTCTTCCTCATAGCCCGCGCGGAATTGGAAAATGGAAACTCGCACGAAATTTGCCTTTGCCAGGTCAATCTTATTCAACCGGTAACCTAAATCGTCGCGCCGGAAAGCCAGCACCGTCCGCGTGGCAGAGATGAAATCCGTCAATTTCTGCTGCAGCGTCACGATTTCCGGATGTGCATCCAGTCCTTGCGCCAAGTCCCCTCCGGCGCGCTCGATGTCCGCGAAGTTATCGAATCCGTCGAAATACAGCACGTGCGGCGCACCGGTCACGGCTTCCAGCGCATTCCAGTAAATCGGGATTTTGGCGTCCGCGTAACTCTGAACGATTTGTGCTTCCGTCTGCTCGTAAGCGGTTTCTTTGCCGGGGAGCAAGTCGGCGCGGTACAAGAGCAGCGTACTCGGCGTCACCCCGGTTTCGGGCGTAGGTGTAACGTTCTGCGCCTCAGCGGGGAGGCAGCACGCCAACGCTGCGCAGCCCAACAGGGCCATACTGCCCAACCCAATCAACGTAAATTGCCTTAGCATCCGAGCCTCCCCTTCCTCAGGCTGAGTGGAAGAAGTGGTTCAGTCTACCATTTGTGGAAAATAAAGAACGACGCCGCCACAATAAGCGCAAAGCCGATGCCGTAATTCCACTTGAAACGGTCCCCCAGATAAAAAACCGAAAACACCGGAAAAATCGAAAGCGTGATGATCTCTTGAATCGTCTTCAATTGCGCCGGCGTGAATTCATACGATCCGATGCGGTTCGCGGGCACCTGGAAGCAATACTCGAAAAAAGCGATACCCCAACTCACGACAATCACTTTCCACAGCGGTTCACTGCGGAATCTCAGATGGCCGTACCAGGCGACGGTCATGAAGGCATTTGAGATGATCAGTAGAAGAATCGTTCGCATTCGCTTGGGGCACTCCTTTGCCTTATTTGTTGTTCAGGTCACGAAATTTGGATGGAAATGGACGCACGTAAGTTGCGCGCAAATGAACTCCCGTAACGCATTCTACACACCCGTACTTCAAGACCGTTCCCTGCGTTTATTCCGCTCTATAGTTTAGAGAAACGGTGCAGGGATGAGTGGTTTTCTTTGCTCGAGGTCTTGGGAATTCCTTTTGCATTCAAAGGAGACTTGTGCGTTCGAGTGTTTATAGATCGATTGCGGTTTTGTTGACGTCTGTTTTCTTCGTCCCAGCCGTCGTTTACGGCCAGGAAAATCTCGTCCTGGTCCAGACCGGCTCCAGCATGCCTGAGCCGCTCTATAAAGGCTGGATCGATGCCTATCAAAAAGAAACCCCTTCGACGGAAATCCGATATATGCCGGTGGGGTCCGGAGAAAGCGCCCGCAATGTCCTCGCAGGTTCGGGCGATTTTGGCGGCGGCGACGCTCCCATCCCTGAAGCTCAGCTTCGCGCCGCAGGGAAGTCTGTTCTCGAATTGCCCGCCGTCCTGATCGGGATCGTCGTGATCTATGAACTGCCTGGGGCGAGAAGCGAGCTCAAACTCACCGGTCCCGTGTTAGCCAATATTTTTCTTGGAAAAATCAAAGTATGGAATGATCCCGCCATTGCCCGGCTCAATCTGGAAATGGTCCTCCCCAACCTGCCAATCCGCGTTTTTCATCGCAACGAAGGTAAAGGCTCGAACTACATTCTTTCCGATTATCTCTCCAAAGTAAGCCCGGAATTTCTTGCCATCGTGGGCCGCAGTGAGTCGCCCAAGTGGCCTGTTGGACAGAGCTTCCAGCGTTCCCAGGATTTGGTGAACCAGGTGCGTTCGACTCCGGGAGGAATCGGTTATACGGAATTGAATCTTGCCGTCAACTCTGGCGCCCATATGGCCAGCATCAAAAACGCCGCGGGCGAATTCATCAAACCTTCTTCACAATCCATCGCTGCCGCGGCTTCCGCAGGCGGGAGCAAGATGAGCAATGACTTCCGAATATCGCTTACGAACGCGCCAGGAAAAGAGAGTTACCCGATCTCCAGCTTCACTTGGCTCTACGTGCCGGCAACTGCCGCAGATCCCGAGCGCGGCCGCGCTGTGGACGCTTACTTGAGATGGGTCTATACCAGCGGTCAGAGAATCGCGCAGGAACAAGGCTACGCGACTTTGCCCCCTGACGTGCTTACCAAAGTCGTCGCCAAAGCCTCCACGGTTCACTGAATCTTGTTGCTCTTGGAGAGATTGTGATGGGCGCAAAGGAGCCTAATGTTCTTCGCCGTTAGAGAGGTTCCGCCCTTCGAGTAGGGAAGATCGTGGTCAAAGTGCAGGTTCTGTTCCTCTCCACAAATTACACAACGTCCTTTGTCGCGCTGCCAAACCTCCAGTTTAACTGCCGAGGGGATCATACGCGTATGTGGCAGAGTTTCAGGCGGTGCTGCCTCAATGTCCAAGTCCTCGGCTAATTCGAGCCGAAACTTGAACACCGAACGAGCTCCGTCTTGCTCTTGCCAAGAATCAGTGAGTCTAAAAAATCCATTAAAGGCCCAGATCCCAACGTGAATCTTTTCGTACACGGCGACGACTTCCGGCGGTCTCCCGCCACTCTTCGCCTCAAATGCTGCCTTTTCGAAAAGCCCGTTCCGCGTGAGTCTTCTGCCCAAAGCGAAGCGGGGTTGGTCAACAGACTTAGGATCTGGGGCACCCTGCTTCTTGGGGGCATCGTGTCCCTCATAAATTAGGACCCTTCCATTCTCTTCTACCCGGTCCCTGTAGGGCGCGTTTGACCTTCGACTCATGAGCAGGACACTCAGATTTGGCCTCAGATGGAAATGCATGCCATGCTGGAAGCTAACGCTCCATGCTTGACACATCTCGAGGTAGGAAATGATTTGTCCAGCCGCGTGAGGTAGTGCTAGTCCAGCATCCATGACCTTCAGACGTTCAACGTGAGGGAAACCAAGTCCGGCCGCGTCGGCGGAGGAAGCGGCGGTATCTTCGAGCGGTCCACAGGATGGTACAGCGTGTCGCGCTCCACCGGCACTCGGCCTGCCGCGCGAATCAGCCGTTCCAGTTCGTTGCGTGGCGTGAATTCCGACGTCTTCGCGCCTGCGTCGTGATAAATCTTTTCTTCGACCACTGTGCCATCCAAGTCGTTCGCGCCAAATCGCAGCGCGATCTGCGCGATGCTCGGCGTCAGCATGATCCAGTACGCTTTGATGTGCTCAAAATTGTCGAGCAGCAGCCGCGACACCGCGATGTTCCGCAAGTCCGCGTAGCCCGTAGGTTTAGGAATGTGGGAAAGCGCCGTATTGTCCGGATGAAACGCCAGCGGGATGAACGCCACAAAGCCGTTCGTTTCGTCCTGCAACTCGCGCAGTTTCACCAGATGATCTACGCGCTCTTCTTCGGTTTCCACGTGGCCATAAAGCATCGTCGCGTTCGACTTCAGCCCGACCTCATGCGCCTGCCGCGCGATGTTGAGCCACATCTGCCCGCTCACCTTGTGGTCGCAAATGATTTTGCGCACGCGCGGATGAAAAATCTCCGCGCCGCCGCCTGGCATCGAATCCACGCCCGCCTCTTTCAGCTTCAGCAGGACTTCTCTCACGCTCAGTTTTGAAATCCGCGCGAAGTAGCCCACTTCCACCATCGTGAACGCCTTCAAGTGCACGCCCGGGCAGCGCTTTTTCAGCCCGCGCATCATGTCCAGGAAATATTCAAACGGCAGGTCCGGGTGCAGTCCGCCGACAATGTGAAATTCCAGCGCGCCCTCGCGCATGCCTTGTTCCGCGCGCTGATAAATCTCCTCCAGCGCGAAGTTGTATGCTCCCGGTGCGTCCGGGTCGCGCCCAAACGCGCATAGCTTGCAATGCGCTACGCAAATGTTTGTCGGATTGATGTGCCGGTTGACGTTGTAATACGTGATGTTGCCGTGCTTCTTCTCGCGCACGTCGTTTGCCAGCCAGCCCACCGCCAGTAAATCCGGCGAGCGGTACAGCGCGATTCCATCGTCGAAGCTCAGCCGCTCTCCAGCCAGCACTTTTTCGCTGATCGGTTTCAGCCGCTGATCGGTAATAATCAATTCGCTCATTTCAATCTTGTCGAAAATGTCAAACGCGCCAAACCGCTGCTGCCGCTCCCCAAAACAGCAAGAACAACATACTAATATAGCCGTTCACGGTGAAAAACGCAGCGTCCAGCTTGCTCAAATCATCCGCTTTCACCAGCGAATGCTCG
>JAWOLO010000470.1:0-3582 GCA_033853375.1 Terriglobia bacterium | reverse complement strand
CAACAGCCGCAAGCTCCCTCCTCCTTTCCTTCCACGCCGATTCTGGGTTTCACGCTGCCGCACGCGATTGCGGAACACAAGCTCGAAGCGGAGTTTCAGTCGATTCCTTCGCCGGAGAAAGCGCGAGAGTGGCACCTGACGTTTACCGCGGAGCCGCATCCGGCAGCATCCGAGCGCAACAACCAATTGGCAGATTTCATCGCAGACGAATGGAGAAAGCAGGGATGGGAAGACGTGACGTCGCGCCGCTACGAGGTGCTGCATTCGCGTCCGCGTAGCGTATCTCTGGAAATGATTGCGCCAGTACATTACACAGCGTCGTTGCGCGAAGATCCATACGATGTCGACCCAGATACGAAGAATCCCGCCATTTCCGGAGCATATTTTGGCTATTCGGCTTCCGGCGAGGTCACCGCGGACGTAGTCTACGCGCACAGCGGGAACCCGGAAGATTACGATCTGCTGCGAAAAAATGGCATCAACGTCAAAGGAAAAATTGTGTTGGTGCGCTATTCGAACCCGTACAGCTATCGTGGGTTCAAGGCGCTGATGGCGGAACGCGAGGGCGCGGCGGCATTGCTGATCTACTCCGATCCTGCGGAAGATGGCTATGCGCGCGGTAAACTTTTTCCCGAAGGACCGTGGGGCCCGGAGAGCCACATTCAGCGCGGCGCAATCACTTACGATTACATCGTGCCTGGTGATCCCACGACGCCTGGCTGGGCATCCGTTCCCGGCGCGAGGCACATCAAGCCGGAAGAAGCGCGGTCGCTGCCGAAAATTCTGGCGTTACCGCTTTCGTGGCGCGACGCGAAACCCCTGCTGGAAAACATGAATGGCGCGGAAGCTCCGAAAAGCTGGCAGGGCGCGCTGCCGATCAGGTATCGATTGACCGGAGCCGTGAAGGCGCACGTGAAAGTGGACATGGACGCGAGCCTCCAGCCCTACACGGTGGTCGAGGCGCGCATTCGTGGAAGCGAGCTGCCGGATGAGTGGGTGCTCGTGGGAAATCATCGCGATGCGTGGGTCTTTGGAGGCGTCGATCCTTCGAGTGGCACCGCTTCCATGATGGAGCTGACGCGCGCGCTCGGCGAACTGAAGCAGCGCGGAATGCGACCTCGGCGGACGGTGATCGCGTGCAGTTGGGATGGAGAAGAGTACGCGCTGACGGGCTCAACGGAATGGGGTGAGCAGTTCGCGGACGAGTTGAAGAAAAAGCTGGTCGCGTATTTGAACGTGGACGAATCGGTTGCAGGCTCTGCCACCACTGCGGGCCCGGAAGGACTAAGCTTTTCGCCTTCAGCGGTGGCTTCGCTGGCGCCGATGCTTGTGGAGGCTTCGAAAGATGTACGCGCGCCTTCGGGGAAATCGCTTTACGAAGCGTGGCGCGCGACGAGCAAACGTGACGAAAAGGCCAGCGCGCCACCGCTCGACAGCGGACTTGTCGAAACGCGCATCGGGAGCGGTTCGGATCACACCGTGTTTCTCAATCACTTGGGCCGGCCGGTGATCAACCTGGGATTCAGCGGCGACTATGGCGTGTACCACTCGATGTATGACGATCACTACTGGATGGAGCACATTGGCGATCCCACGTTCGAATATCACGTGGCGCTGGCGAATATCTGGGGACTGGTGACGCTGCGGCTGGCCAACGCGGATGTGTTGCCGTATGACTTTGGGTTCAACGCGATGGCGCTGGACCATTTTCTGACCGAGTTGGAGCTAAGGAACAAGATAAACGCGCACAGGTTGGGACTGAAGAAATTGCATGAGCGCATCGCCGATTTTCAGAATGCAGGAAACGAACTGCGAGAAGCAGTGGAACATGAGCTTGCCTCCCATATGAGTTCTGAACAGAAAGCGCAAAGGCTCAATGAGCAGCTGCTGCAAGTGGAATCCAATTGGCTCGATCCTGATGGGATCCCGGGGCGGCCATGGTTCCAACATTTACTGTATGCGGCGCGCTACACCTACGCGCATTTGGAGCTTCCTGGGCTGACAGAAGCGGTGGAAAAAGGAGACTGGAAGCTGGCGTCGGAGCAGGCAGCGCTGATCGAGTGGGCACTGGATAAGAACATCGAATTGCTGCGAAAAGCAAAAAAACTATGGGAGAAGAACAATTGAGGAATCGTTTTCCATGTTTGCGTTGTTTCGTGCTGACACTTGGTGTGGCTATTGTGGTTTCGCCGGCGTTCGCGCAGCAAGGGAGCCACATGAAGCCGCGGGCGCGCGATCTCGGTGTTCCGTTTGACGGAACGCCAGGACCGCTGAACGCCATTACGGACGTGGCCGGAGTCGCCGTGGGGCATACCACGCTGATCTCCGGCGAAGGGAAACTCCAGATTGGCAAAGGACCGGTGCGAACGGGCGTGACCGCAATTCTGCCGCGCGGAAAAGATTCCATGATGAATCCTGTTTTTGCAGGTTGGTGGTCGCTCAACGGGAACGGGGAGATGACCGGCACGACCTGGGTGGAAGAGTCGGGATTTCTGGAAGGCCCAGTCATGATTACGAACACTCACAGCGTGGGAGTGGTGCGCGACGCCGTGATTCAGTGGCGGGTGCAGCACGGGCAGCCCGATCCGACCGGTTATTGGTGGTCGCTGCCGGTAGTGGCGGAAACGTGGGATGGCTGGCTGAACGACATCAACGGCTTTCACGTAAAGCCGGAGCATGCGTGGCACGCGATCGATTCGGCGCACGGCGGCGCGGTCGAAGAAGGCAACGTGGGTGGCGGTACGGGAATGATTTGCAACGGATTCAAGGGCGGCATTGGCACATCGTCGAGAAAGGTGGATACGAAGCTCGGGAATTACAACGTCGGCGTGCTGGTGCAGTGCAATTACGGGTCGCGGAAAAATCTGCGCATTGCCGGAGTGCCAGTCGGACTGGAAATTCCTGAGGATGATGCGTACGCAAGTACTGCGTTTGCGCAGGAAGACCGCGGCTCGATCATCGTGGTAGTGGCGACCGATGCGCCGCTGGTCGCGCATCAACTGAAACGGCTGGCGCGGCGCGTCTCGCTGGGCTTGGGGCGAAGCGGCAGCATTTCCGGCAACGGCTCCGGCGACATTTTTATTGCGTTTTCGACGGCAAACTCCGGTGCGGCGAAACCCGACAGTCTCGCGCAACTCGCGATGCTTCCAAACGATCAGATGAACCCACTTTTTGAGGCAACGGTCGAGGCCACGGAAGAAGCGATCATTAACGCAATGGTGGCGGCGGAAACGATGACAGGAATTGAGAATCACAAAGTGATTGCGCTGCCCCGCGATAAGCTGCGCGCCGTGCTCAAGAAATACAACCGGCTCGTGCAATGAATTGTCCGTTCATTGCGAGATGCCGTCAGCCCGGCGGCTAAAGCACCGGTACTGCAGTTTTACGTGAGGGATTGAAGAAAGGAAGAGGAACGACTTTCGCCGAGACGGTGTGCCGCACGGCCTCTACGGTCATTTCCATGCTGAGCGAAGTTCCCGGCTTGGAGCATTCCCGGCTCACGGAAGCAAGCGCGATCATTTTTTTCAATGTGGGAGACCAGGTCGTTGAAGTGGCTTTGCCGACTTGCCGACCACCGCGATA
>JAWOLO010000469.1:0-3535 GCA_033853375.1 Terriglobia bacterium | reverse complement strand
TTGGTACGCAGGAGAATCTTTCGCTCAAAGCCCTGGCCGATATCTCTGGTCTCTCGCCATCGCGGCTCATGCACGTGTTCACAGCGTCGGTCGGAGTTCCGGTACGTCCCTACATTCTTTGGCTCCGCCTCCAACGGGCATCTTATGAGCTCGTGAATGGAGTAAGAGTCACTGAAACCGCGCATATCGCGGGTTTCTCCGATGCCGCACACCTGACACGAACGTTTCGAAGAATGCTTGGAACCACCCCCACCGATCTGGTAGGTCGAAAAAGAAAGAGCCAAGGACTATCGATCCAACGGACCGAAGCTGGTACCGCGAACGGATGAGTCCCACGCCCACCGTTAGGGTGACATGTAATTCCGGACAAACCGGACCATTCTCGATCCATCTGGTGGTGACTGTGACTGTCTCTGCGAGAGAAAGCGGTGGAAGTGTGCTGCCATCACCTGGATTCCACGTGCGCCGTGAAAAGGTGATGGTCCACAGCGGGACTGCCAGCAATTGGGTTGCACCGCGCGGGAATATTTCCTGGTCAATTCTGGTTCACTTGTGTGGAAACAATCATACGCAGAAGTGTCTTTGGCGAGGCGCCATTGAGGCGGTTGGCGCGCGCGATACGCTCTCGCGGGCGCGAACCAAGAGACTTAACAGAGAGGAGAACATAACAGTGGATCAGGGCCAACTTACCCACCGGGGAACGATCTATCCATGGCAGTGCGATCACATGGGGCACATGAATGTGATGTGGTATTCGGGGAAATTCGATGAAGCTTCGTGGCAGATCCTGGCGAGTCTGGGTCTAACTTCGTCGCGCTTGCGAAAAGAAGGCATGCGGATGGCGGCGGTCGAGCAGCGTCTTGAATATAAGCGCGAACTGCAAGCGGGAGACACGGTCACCATTCGATCGAGGGTGTTGGAGGTTGGCAACGGGTCGATGCGCTTCTCGCACGAAATGAAGAATGACGAGACTGGAGAGACCGCCGCTATCAGTGTGATTGCCGGCGTTTACTTTAACGCGAAGACAAAAAAGGCATTGCCGCTGCCAGAGGACGTGCGTCAGCGTGCGTTGACCGCCATCAATGGATTGGACAGTCGCGCGAGTGAGGGCTCACTTTCGAGTTTACAGGCGACGATGGGCTAGGTTCTTAGTTCTCATGAATCATATTCTCGTTATTGGAGGGACCGGCACCGTCGGCAGCCAGGTTCTCTCTCAATTAGCAGCCGCAGGCGCACAAGTCCGCGCGATGACGCGTAACCCCGCCGCTGCTCCCTTGCCGCCGCAGGCCGAGGTGGTGCGAGGAGACCTTTCTCTCCCCGAAACACTTGATCCATGCCTCAATGGTATCGATACGGTTTTCCTGGTGTGGACCGCCCCGGCGGCCGCTGCTGCTCCCGCGTTGGAGCGGATCGCGAAACACGTACAACGCATTGTATTTCTATCAGCTCCGATCAAAACGGCGCATCCGCTTTTCCAACAGCCCAATCCACTCCGATCGATGTTCGAGCAAATCGAGCGCTTGATCGAGACCTCCGGACTCCAGTGGACATTTCTGCGGCCCGGAATGTTTGCCGCAAACGCTCTGAGCTGGTGGGCGCCGCAGACTCGCGTCGGCGATGTTGTGCGCTGGCCGCATCTAGCCGCTCCCACAGCCCCGATCGATGAGCGTGATATCGCCGCAGTCGCGGTCCGCACGTTGTGCGAGGACGGGCACGCGGGAGCGGAGTATGTCTTGACCGGACCCGAATCGTTGAGTCAATTTGAGCAAGTGTCCATCATTGGCCGCGTGATGGGCGGCTCGCTGCGCGTTGTAGAGATCTCGCCAGACGAGGCGCGGCGTGAGCTGCTCCGCATCGGGCCTCTGCCCGCAGTGAATATGCTGCTCGAAGCCTGGGCCGCCGCCATGGGCCAACCTGCGCACGTCACTACTACAGTCGCAGAAATCACAGGACAACCGGCAAAGACATTCCTTCAATGGGCAGCCGATAACAGTACAAAGTTTCGGGCGTGATCGCCCCTAGACCCGCATCCAGACCCTTTGAGGAGGATCGCGGATAGGTCAGACGGAAGTCTGATCAGATTGATCAAGGAGCTCCCTTGGATACAAGACCAACAATAATTGGGGTGGCTGAGATCGTTCTAAACGTTCGTGACCTGCCGACGATGCGCGATTTTTATCAGACTGTCCTTGGTTTTAAACTGCTGAACGAGGCGTGCCATGAAACTGGGCCCGAGCCAGACACTGAAGGCAAGCCTACAATTGCGTTTCTAACGATCAAAGAGCTCGATACTCCCCTTGGCAGACATGGTCATCCGCAGCTGTTAGCTTTAATCGACTTCCGGCGACACATTTTTGCCAAGGGTGATTTTCTCGGCCACGAACCCACTCTTTCGACACTGAATCACCTAGCTTTTGAGATCCCGTCGGAAAGTTACGAGGCTCACAAGCGAAGACTTGAAACTTTCGGCCTCAGTCCTCGCGAGGTTAAGTTTCCGGCAATGGCCGCGCGGGCCCTCTTTTTCAATGATCCGGAGCGAAATGTGTTGGAGTTGATCTGTCATACCAGTTAGGGTGGCTAGACCTACACTGCACTTTCCTTCCCACGTTACCGAGACCACGGGCGGTTAAATCCCCATGAGTTTGTTGAGTTCCTGTGTTGTCACGCATCGGTCAAGGAAACTGAACTGTCCCTTTTCCCTGACCTCTTTGGCTGCATCAAGAAAACCCGTCATTGCTGCGCGATAGAGGGAGGTCGCTAGGCTGATCCGCTTGACCCCGGCTGCCACGAGTTCAACCACGGAGAAAGATTTCCCTTTGATTCCGACCATGAAATTGACGGGTTTAGCCACCGACGTACAGACTGCGCGCACCGCCGCAAGGTCCGGCAGCCCTGGAGCGAAAAGCACATCGGCTCCAGCTTTTTCGAAGGCTTGAAGGCGGCTGATGGTGTCTTCTAAGCTGGCGGGGGGGTACAGGAGGTTGTGCGCCCGCGCTGTAAGGACGAAGGGAAACGACAACGCATGAGCTGCCTCCGCTGCCGCAGCGATGCGTTCGACAGCCAAGCCAAAATCGTAAAGTGGGCGGTTTTGGTCGCGAGTCGCATCCTCGATCGTGCATCCAACAAGTCCCACTCCGGCAGCAAGCCGGATCGTTTCCGCCACGACTTTCGGCGCGTCGCCAAATCCTTTCTCTAAGTCCGCCGAAACGGGCAAATCCGTCGCCTCGACAATCATTCGTGCGTGCGCCAGCGCCTCATCTCGCGTCAGTTCGCCATCTTTACGACCCAGAGCACAGGCAGATGCAGCGCTCGATGTAGCCAATGCTTTGAATCCAAGGCCGGCAAGAATCTGGGCGGAACCCACATCCCAGGGATTTGGAATTACGAACGCTCCGGGGCCGTCGTGAAGCGCACGAAAGCGGATTGCTTTTTCGTTCTGAGTAACACCCATGAGAACACCTGACATCAGATTCCAACGATTCTACGCGTGCCGCATGAGGATACGATGTCGAGCCCCAAAAGTGCTAGTCCGCGT
>JAWOLO010000468.1:0-3688 GCA_033853375.1 Terriglobia bacterium | reverse complement strand
CAAGTATTTCAATTGGTATCGCTATCAGAAAGAGGCGCCGGGTCAGAATCCCGAGGTTTCCCTGCGCGACAAAGGCGTGGTGGAGAAATGCACGTTTTGCCACCACCGCCTCAATAAAGCGCGCCAGAAAGCGTTAGCGGAACATCGGGAGTTCGATCCGAGGGAATATGTGCCGGCCTGCGCCGAAGCCTGTCCGGCCCAGGCGATTGTTTTTGGCGATCTCTCCGATCCGGCAAGCGAAGTTTCCCAGCTTGCGCGCAGTCCGCGCGCGTTCAGGCTGCAAGAGGAGCTGGGAACCAAACCAAAAGTAATTTACCTGACGACACAAGGAGAGGCCAGTGCTTGAGACGAGCAATATTGACGAAGGTACACTACTGGCTCCGATCGCAGAAACGGGGCGAGGCTTTTATTGGGCCATGGCTTTCTTACTGGTTCTGGTTCTGTGGGGCGCAATTGCCTACCTGGTACAGTTCAATGAAGGCTTGGGCGTCACGGGCCTGCATCAGCCGGTGAGCTGGGGATTCTATGTCACCAATTTTGTCTTCTTTATCGGCATCAGCCATGCAGGCACGCTCATCTCGGCGATCCTGCGCCTTTCCAAGGCGGAGTGGCGGCGCCCGATCACGCGTATGGCCGAGGTGATCACTTGCATGGTGCTTTTCATCGGCGCCAGCCAGATCTTGATCGATCTGGGCCGGCCCGACCGGCTCATGAATGTGATTTTTCACGGCCGCTACCAATCACCTTTGCTTTGGGATGCGACGAGCATCAGCGCCTATTTGACGGCGAGCATGACATACCTTTACTTGCCTATGATTCCGGACATCGCGATCCTCAGAGACCGTCTCAACAAAAGAAAACTTTTATACAGCGTGTTGGCGCTGGGGTGGACCGGAACCGAACGCCAACAGAAAGTTCTCAACCGCGCTATCGCGATCATGGCGATCTTGGTCATCCCGATTGCGGTGTCGGTCCACTCGGTCGTGTCGTTTGTCTTCTCGATGACGCTCCAACCAATGTGGCACTCCACCATCTTTGGACCGTACTTCGTGGTCGGCGCCATTTTTTCAGGGATCGCGGCTCTGATTATCGCCATGCTTGTTTTCCGCAAGGCTTATGGCCTGGAGCAATTTCTCAAACCGATTCATTTCCGTTATCTCGGCCAACTCTTGCTCATCATGGCTGTGCTCTGGTTTTACTTCACTTTCGCCGAATACCTGACCGGCTACTACGGTGCCGAACCGGAGGAGATGAAAGTTTTTTGGGCCAAAATCACCGGACCCTACTGGCCGTTTTTCTGGACCATGGTGCTTTGCAATTTCGTGGTGCCGATCGCTTGCTTGGCGCGACTGGCAACACACACGATCGGCAAAGTCCTCGCCGCCTCGATCACCGTGACTATAGGAATGTGGCTCGAACGATTCACCATCGTCGTCCCGACGCTGTCTTTCCCGCGGCTGCCCTTCCCCCACGGAATTTACGCCCCAACCTGGGTCGAATGGGGATTGATGGCCGGAAGCTTTGGTCTTTTTTCACTCTTTTATCTCCTCTTCACCAAGTTCTTCCCGATTATTTCGATCTGGGAAATTCGCGAAGGCCGCGAGGGAATTAAAGAAGTCGAAGAACGCCTGATGACTTATCTTCCCGGCGAAGTAAGTCACGGAACTCGTAGCGCAGTTGGAGAATAGCCATGAAAACTAATCAACCCGTATCAGATCGGCTCGTGCGCCATTTGCAGTGGGCGTGGCTGTCGGTTGCTTTTCTGCTAGTCGGAGGAATCATCATCTGGATCCTGCACTTGATTGCCACAGCCTGGACGCTCGCTGACAACCTGTCGGCTTCGGTCGGCATTTCGATCGTCGCCATTCCTATATTTCTGACCTTCATGGGTGTGGTGTTCTACGTGTTTTGGGGGCTAAGTCATTCCGGGAGCGATAAATGAAAATTAAACAGTTGATTTTTGCGTTGGCCGTGAGCGCCGCTCTTGTCGCGTCGCGAGAGCCGGCCACAGCTGCCGAACAAACGGGGTCCCCGCTTCTTCCCGGGAATCCGCTGGAAGGAAGTCGCCTCTTCACGGGTAAAGGCTGCCTGCGCTGCCATTCCATCTACGGCGTCGGCGGAGCGACCGGACCCGACTTGGGACAAGGAAATCTAAAACGCCCTCTTCTCGATATCGCCGGCATCATGTGGAATCACTCGCCGGGAATGGCGCACGTCTTTCAGGAACAAGGAGCCGTGCGCCCGCAGTTTAAATCGCCCGAGATGGCGAGCTTGTTATCCTTTCTTTATTACTTGGGCTCGTTAGGACCTCCAGGCGATCCCGCGATGGGCGCTCGCCTCTTCGTTGAGAAACGCTGCGTCACCTGTCACTCGCTCGGCGGCAAAGGCGGTACTCATGGACCGAAGTTAGACAACTACGGTCAGTATGCGTCTCCCGTGTACCTGACGGCGAGCCTTTGGAACCATGGACAGAAAATGGCCGGGCTCATGGAGGCGCTGCGCGTTCCGCGCCCGACGCTGGAGAAAAATGACATCGCCAACCTCCTGGCGTATTTTCGCTCGGCGGCCGGCAACGTCGAACGCGTCTACATCCAGCCGGGAAACCCGCAGAACGGCAAGAAACTATTTAGCGAGAAACGCTGCAACCAGTGCCATTCCGTGGCCGACAGTGAAGCGAACAGCCCGACGGCCGCGCCCAACCTGCGGGTTAAGCTCAGTGGAAGTCTGGTTCAAATTGCCGGCGCGATGTGGAACGACGGACCCAAAATGTGGTCCGCCATGTCCCAACGAGGCATGGCCGTACCCAATATAACCAGCGAAGAAATGTCGGACCTGATCAGCTATCTCTACTTCCTCCAGTTTATCGATCCCGCCGGTGATGCGCGCCGAGGCCGCATCGTTTATGAAGAAAAACGCTGCGCCAGTTGTCACAGCCTGCCTGGCGTTGGAGGAACCACAGGGCCCGATCTCATCAAGGCGGCAAAAACCAAGACGCCATTGGAGATGGTTACGGAAATGTGGAATCACGCCACAACCATGGAGCAGAAAATGCTCCAGGAAAACTTGCAGTGGCCTGTATTCAAGGGCGGAGAAATGGCTGACCTCCTAGCCTACCTGATGTCGGTCCCGACTACGCCGGAGAAGACGGCGCGACCGAAGGCGCAGGTTAGCGTCAAGTGAACTGCGGTGCCGTTTGTGCCTTGTGGTGATGCTCGTAGTAGAGGAGAAGATTATCAACCTAGCACCTCATAGACCGGGGCCGTGCAGGTCCGAGAGGAACATCATATGTGGCCTCAAGCTTTCTATCGTCGGCACATGCTGTCTTGCCATAGCGTAAAAACTCTGCGGCTCGCGCTGGGCCTGGCTTTCTTGCTCCTTCTTTGCTCGGTGAAAGGAGCCGGCGCCCAAGCCCTCTTCAGCCCTGCTCAAGATCCGATTGCCGGCTCTCGGGTGTTCGGGAGCAAAGGCTGCGCGAAGTGCCACTCCATCGGCGGAATCGGAAGCAAGATCGGACCCGACTTGGCTCGCAGCCCTGGCACGCGATCATTTTATGATCTCGCGGCAGCGCTGTGGAACCATGCTCCACAGATGGCCAAGCAGATGCAAAAACTCGGCATTACTCACCCCCAGCTCAGCCCGAGCGAGACGGGGGACCTGATCGCGTTTTTGTACACCTTGAACTATTTCG
>JAWOLO010000467.1:0-4480 GCA_033853375.1 Terriglobia bacterium | reverse complement strand
ACGTTGACAGCAGCAATGCACTGATGGCGGAAATTGCTTTGCAACGAAAATGGGCAACCGCTTGCAATAACACAATTCTAGGAGCGGTGTATAAACCCGGCGCGGAATGTTGTCAACAAATATTTATACTCTCTTTAGGAATAATTTAGATTCTGTGAATTGGCTTGGGCTAAGGTACTAATACTAATAAAACGAGAATAGAGACTTGCTGGTGGAGCTTCTCAGAACATGCGCCTACGAAAAGGCACATGCTGCAACAAGCGCGATTTAGGAGCCCGTCGACGTGAAGTAGTACTCTCGTCCTCGCTTTCACTTTTGCCTAGGTCCCCCTAGGCCAAGGTCAAGTGGCAGTATTCGTCTGTTTGCGTGGGAAATAAAAAACGGGGAAGGCGTTTTGGCCTTCCCCGTTTTTGTGGCGAGCTTTCGAAAACTTGCCGGAAGCAGTTAGAAAATGAGCCGGAGCCCGAACTGCATCTGTCGTGGGTTGTTCCCCTGGCTATTCACAACGCCGAACGTCGAAGCAGTTGTCGGATCGACTCCAAGCCCCGTTTGCGCGTCTCCGACAGCCGGATCTGCGAAGACCGGATGGTTGAAGACGTTCGTCACAACGTACTCGAACTGGAAGCTGGCGCGCTCCGTCACATGGATCTCCTTTACGACCCGCAGGTCCACGTTCCAATACGCCAAGCCCCGGAACACGCCAACGCCGCCAACTGCGGTGTCGAGGCCCAAGATTGGAGGACGGAGAGTGCCCAAAACGCCAGCGGGATCCCCAAAGATGTCAAATCCCCCGCCGCCGATATTGTTGTGAAGCGACGCTGAACCTCCGCCGTACGCCTTTGTGAGCACGCAATTTTCGGTTGTGAAGAAATTGGCGCCGTCACCCGACCCGAAAGATTGGGCATCGGTGAAAGTACCGCAGCCGAGAGGCTGGCCACTCCCTATTGCGAGAATCGGGGCCAAGGACCAGCCGCCCGCGAGGCGGCCGATGAGCCCATGCTGGCTCTTGTACCATGGATCATCGATCATGGCATAGGTGTTGAACACGAACTTGCGGTCAAAGTTCTGCAGGCCGTACATATTATTGATGTTGAAAGGATCGTTCGTGGTGTACTCGCTAGTGGCTTGAACCAAAGCTCCGGTGCCCAGGGCTTTGCTCCATGTGAAGTTCTCCTGCAGGGTGATGTTGTGCCAGTTATTCATCTTCAGCGAGACGAAGCCAGCGTTATAGTTGCCGTGCCCGACGCTGGCGTTCACTCCCACGCCGGACGTCATCTGGCCGCTACCGCCTAGCGCCTGGCCAGCAATCGGCGTGTTCAACATGCTGCGCGGGAAGTTGAATCCTCCGTTGTCGAGATCACTCCACAAGCTCCAAACGCTCTGGGTAAGCAAATTGCCTGTCGTGAAGCCTTCATTGAAGACCACGGCAGCCGTGCAGCTCGCAAAACCGCTGCAATAGCCCGTGCCAGCCAGCGCGCTCTCAAAGAAGGGTTGTGGCGTAAAGCCGTTGGCGTATGCAATCGCAGCAGCTTTGGTGCTCGGCATGTTCGCGCCACAAGCGGCGAAGGAGGTGGCACACCCTAAAGATGTTTCGACGGCAGCGTAGGCCTTGTCGAACCTCTGCCCACCCAAAGTCATCATGTACGGAACTGCGTTGATGTTAACCGGCTGGTATTCGTGGGTAATTCTTCTGCCGATATATCCGAGTTCCAACAGGATTTTGGGCGTTAGCTGACGCTGGTATGTAAAGTCGAACGAGTCCACCACGTTCGGGCGGAAATGCGGGTCAAGGGCTTCCCCCGCGCCTGAGGCGACCGCGTTGAAGCCCGGGAACGTCGGTTGAGGAAGCGTTTGTGCAGCAGGGGGAATCGGAGCGTTGTTTCCATCCGTTCCGACGCGGAACGCGTTCAGCACTGTGGGGTTGTTTGGACCACAAAGTGGGGCCGCGCCGGGGCTCGCTGGCATGAAGTTCTGGCGACACTGAACTGCCTGGATGAGCCCAGTGCCTAGGAGCGGTACGAGCACGAGGTCCACGCCGTTCAGGCGGCCGTAAATGCGGCTGTAGCCCCCTCGGATAGCCGATTTGCCATGCCCGAAGGCTTTGCCCAAGATACCCGAGTCATAGTTCGGATTCCATGCGGCAGCAATGCGCGGGCTAAAGGAACCGTAAAAGGGGTCGTAGGGGTATTTCTGCCCCGCACCGGTGTTGCCAACCAAGGCGAACCCGACCTCGGGGTTGTAAACTTGGCCCTGTAGAGCGGCTGCCTCCCGCTGCTTGAGATAAGTCATCGTATCCAATTGCTGGCCGGCGGCATCCACAAGTTCGATTTGCTTGCCTGCTGCCTCCGTAGGCGGCATCTCGAGAGTCCACCCCAAGCCGTAGGTGAAAGTGAAGGACGGCTTAACATGCCAAGAGTCGCTGAAATATACGTTGTAGTACGGAATGGTACTCTGATCAAACGCGTGCGTAAGCGGAGGATTCAGGGTCAGATTGGAACCCGATCGGGTATAGGCAATTTGAGAATCCGTCACGATGCCCAGAATGGCGGCGGAGTCACGACCCCAAGTTTTTGGGTTTACGCCAGTGGGGAGAGTCGAGGAGAAGTCCACAAGACCACCGCCGACGGAGTCGCCAAGCTGGTAGGTCGGCTGGTAGTTGATGCCGCCACCGTTATCCGACCGCTGGTGGTAATCCCAATTGCGCTGATAGGCCCCACCAAACGTAAAGAGGTGATTGCCCTTCAGCATCGTAACGTCATCGCGCAAGAAATTCGTCTGGCCGTCCCAGAACCGCGTACGGACACTCTGTGTGTTCACATTATAAGGAAGAAGGGCTGTAGTGGAGAACTCTCCCAGGGGCTCCAAAGCGCCTCCGAGCTGCGGGAACTGCAGCACCCCCCCTGGATTGGCCCAGGACCAGAAATTCCGAAGGTAACTGTAATGCAAATTGTTCGTGGTGTTCGAGCTAATGTTTGTCGTCAGGCCTGCGACATAATACCACGGCTGCTGCGGCCGTACAGAGAGTGCGGAAGGAGTGCCAAGCGTGTCCCCCGGGAAGAAACCGCCAATGTCCACCTGGCTGGTCGTGGAGCGCACCAACTTGTAGTAGCGATAGCTAGTATTAAAGTGCCACTTTGAACCAAAGTCGTGGTCCAGGCGGACTACGCCAAAGTTGGAAGTATAGGGAATCCCAACGTTGGCCTTGAATCCTTGCTCGTTGACACCGTCACACCGCGCGCCCAATCCAACCAGAGTGCAGCCGGGGTCATTCGGCATTGGCTCGTACTTGGCCCACATCTGCTGCACCAAGGGATTAATTCCGAGGCCTCTCGGGTCGCAGGCGGCAGTTCCGCTGCTGCCGCAGTTGGTACCGGTGTTTAAGTTATAGTCCACACCCCCAAAACTGAGGATGCCGGCGCGCATGTTAGCGCTCGGCACGGCCCTTTCATAGGTGGCTGAGTTGTTCCAGCGGAATCCTTCATAATTGGCAAAAAAATAGGTCTTACCGCCGAGAAGCTCCTTGCTAATGATCGGGCCCCCGCCAGCAACACCAAAGCGGTTGTAGTGGTAACTCGGCAGCGGCGTTGCCGTCAGGTTGTTGTCCCACGTGTTGGCATTCAGGTGGTTATCAAAATAATATTCGTAACCCGTGCCATGCCAGGCATTGGTGCCCCGCTTAGTAACCACCTGGACCTCCGCCCCAGCGGAACTGTTAAAATCCGCAGTCTGATTGGCGGTGTTAACTTTGTATTCTTCAACGCTGTCGAGAGGAGTGGGCATCACGCCGGTGGGGCTGCCCCCAATCTGGTTTGAAACGATGCCACCGGTAGGATCGCCGGCAAAGCTGGGCGTATAGATCTGCATGCTGCCGTCCATGTCATTCGTATTCTGCCCGCCATCGAGCATGAACGTGCTCTGGTCGACGACTGCACCAGCTACACTGCCATCTGGAGAAACGCCTGGTTGCAACGTCACGAAGGTCGCGGCGTCCCGCCCAATGGAGGGGAGGTTCTGCAAAAGATCTCCGCCAATGGTATTACCAACGGTGGCGTTCAAGGTTTGGATTTCGGCGCCGGTCGCGGTGACCTCGACCGTCTGGCTTACCGAGCCAAGCTCCATACTGACATTGAGAGTGAGAACTGTACTAACAGTTACTTGTTGTTTCGTGAATTTCGTCGCGCGGAATCCTGACTTACTTATGGTGACGTTGTAAGTTCCCGGTACAACATTGGCGAAGATATATCTTCCCGTCTCATTCGTCGCCGCCGTTCGCTCGGTGTTGGTCGCGAGGTCGGTCAATGTCACAGTAGCGCCGACGACTGCGGCACCGGACTGATCCGTGACTGTGCCAGCCACGGTCCCCGTGTTTGCCGCCTGCCCTAGGGCAGACGGGGAACAAAGGCACACCAGAACAAACAAACAAGACAGAGCCACCGCCACTCGCTTCATTGACATGAAACTACCTCCTGGACGGGCCGGC
>JAWOLO010000466.1:0-5060 GCA_033853375.1 Terriglobia bacterium | reverse complement strand
TGCGGGCAGGCGCCAATTTCCCTCATGGGCCTGAACGCAGTTTCATACATTCACTTGATGGCAGCCATCTCCGGCGTTTGCTCGTTGATCTTTCCGGAGTAAATGATGAATTTGAACGGATCGGTATTCTGGTACTTCTCCATTAGCTTGAGATAGACGAGGCGCCTGGCGCTGGCCACGGCAGGGCTGTGATCGAACTTGTCGCCCGAGGATTCCAGGAGCGAGGCAGCAAGTTCATATCTGCCGTCTGCAACCAAGCGCTCAACAGCCTTGACGAGCTGCCCTTCGGACACGCCTAGATAATCGACCAAGAGCTCTGCGTGGTCCGCACGAGTAAGATGATCGAGCCCCTGCAGGTCTGGCTGCCAGTAGCCGACGTTCTGATCGTAAAGGCGGTCGATGACGTGTTCTCGCAAAATCAGATAAGGCAGATACGCGTCAGGCCGGCCGTTGAGCAAGCCTGGAGGAGTCAGGTTGGCCTGGTAGATCGTGCCGCGCTCATCACCGCGCCGAATGGCGGCCAGCACCTGCTCGCGCACCCATTCCAAGTCGGTTTTGAGCTGAGCTAGCAAGGCCGGCGAAGAGAAAACCCGCGTGAGCGGCTCATGGCCATGCAGCAAATACTGCGGATTCTTTTGAACTACGATATCGATCGCGTCCAGCAGCCCTTGCAGGTTGCCTTCTTCAACGAAGGGTGCGCCGATATAAGGCATGATGAAGTCACCGACGAACAGGACACCCAGATCGGGCAGGTGGATGAACATGCCGTCGTGAGTTTCACCGCCTAGCACTGGAATGAGCTCTATGCGCGTTCCGCCAACCTTTAGTTCGGTGCGGCGGTCGATGGTGACGTCGGGCTTGAAGCTGCGCACATCGTCGAAATTGAAGCGTTCTCCGAAAAACTGCCTGCGAAAAATGACACCGGCATTGCCGCGGGCAATCTCTTCTTCGTAGTTGCTTCTTGCATAGAATTTTAAGCGAGGGTTTAGCGAACGGAAATATGTGTGCCCGCCGATGTGATCCCAGTGGGAATGAGTGATAAAGATAGTCGTCAATTCCGGCAGGCCGGGCGCAGACGCTTGCAACGCCTCATAGGCGGCTTTGGCGGAGTCTGGGCGAGTGCCGGCATCGATGCCAATCAGTTCACGGCGATCATTGGAGACCACGAAATAGTATTCCGTGAACTCAAAGCCGGAGAGCGCGTAGACACGCCCCGGCACGATTTCACTGATGTGGCGCGGAACGAAGGTGTGACCAGTCGCGGCGTCCTCCGAAAAAGGAGTGGTGAGGGTAATCGGGCGATCGAAGTCCTTATATCCGCTGCGCCGAAGATACTCTTGGGCCTTTGTCTGATCCCCGTCAGCAACAGCCAGCTTTCCGAGATGGTAATAGACCTCCCGCAGCCAGCCAACATGAGGGGCTTTGTCGGCGTTTTCTAGGCACCAGGCCAGCTCGGCTTCAGCCGCCTTTCTCTGATGAAAAACGCCGGGAAGTTGAGTACGGACGATTCCGGCAATCCAATTCACAACGAAAATCTTCCCGCCGGAAAGCTGCTTGGCCTGATCCAGTATCGCGATGGTTTCCTTCACGTAGCCCATGCGGTGTATTAGTGATACTGAGGAAGCGTGCTGCGCCCGCAACAGGCCCATAGCGCTCAGATACAGTGCTTTTTGGCTGTCTGCTAGGCGCGGCCCGAAGTCCTTCAGCCGCTCGGCGAAAAACTCCGCGCCCTCGCGTTGCAGGTTCGCGTTCGCATACTCGCCCATGAGCAAGAAAAGCAACTGAGGATCCTGTGGCGGAGCCACGCTGTTTACGGCCTTCAGGTATTCGAGTTCTGGGCGATGAGCAACGGTAACAGAGCTGACCCTGCTGTCCGTCGCACCGGCCGTTTTGTAAAGGATGGCAACCCCTGAGCCCAGCAGGATGGCAGCGAGAGAATAGATGGCAGCTTTCATAAGGAGCCTCCTTTTTTTCTTTTGTCCCTTTCCTGAGTTTAGATGTATATACATCTATTTTGTCACAAAAAATTTTTAGGCCGCCATCGCCGCCTCGGTTATTTGTGAGATTACCTGCTTCATGTCTTTCCAGCCGGTTTCCCCCAACTCTTTTCGCAGCCGCTGCTGTGCCGCTTCCCAGAAGCGCTGAGCGGTCGCCAGTTTCCTCCGGCCAGGGTGGGTGAGGCTAAAGAGGTGCTCCCTCTTGTCCCTTCCACGTCTGTCGCGAATCCACCCTTGCTTTAGCATCAGCCGCAGCGTCCGCGTCAAGGTCGTGCTGTCCATTGCGAACCCGGCGCTCAGGCGCTTTTGATTCGATTCCCCTGTCAGAGCTAACGCCGTAAGCAGCCCGAATTGCGTGACTTCGATTCCCGCCTTCGCCAGCTCCTGGTCGTAGATCCGCGTTACCACGCGAGTGGCACGACGCAGGCTCTGGCACGCGCAGGGCAGGTTAAAAAGTGCTTCTGCGCGTCGCCGTTCTGGTGTTTCTGTCCTCATATCAGATGTATATACATCTTTTCTCTCAGCTTGTCAAAGTAGAAGGCGTCCGGACCTAGGTGCCATACTGCTGGTTCTTGGACGTACTGGTTCTGCGTCAAGGGGCGAAAGAGGTCGGAGGCAGCATCGAGCAACCTCGGCTAGGCGACTGTCCAGCCTTAAAGAGCGCGACGATACCGAAACTCCTCGACCATTAGGTTCCAAACCGACTGCGTGCGGCGTGCATCATCAGGCACCCATTGATCAATTTTGTAAAAACGTTCGGCACGAGAGTTGTCCTTCAACACCCACAGAACCGCGTCACGAAACCCGAGCTCAAAGAGGCGAGCCCGAGCCGCCGAGACTAACGCAACTCCGATACCGCGCCCCCAGTGGTCGGGGTCAACATACAGAGCTGCCAGTTCTCCATACCCCGGCACATCCGAGTCATGCGCTGGTGCGATGGTTGCAAATCCGCGGATGACGCCTGCGTCCAAAGCGACAATTGTTGTTGGCTTGCTAGCGTCCCTGTTTCCCAAGGTGTACTTTGCCGCTCGCTCCTCGGGGCGTAATTGATCGAGATAATCATCGGGCATCAGCCCTCGGTAGGCCACCTGCCAAGAGCGCACGTGCACCTGCGCCACGCCCATTGCATCAGTAGGTTCGGCTAATCGGAGCAGCATGCCTTACTTTACCACTTCGGCCTGCCTTGCCGGTCGAAAGCGAAACTCATCGCTTAGGACAGCCCACTCGCACCACGAGTCCACGCCAACTCTCGGCAGCCGAGCAGCGGAGGACGCCGGAGCTATCGCCGGACTCTGGGTGAATCGTCGGCAAACCTGAAGTTGAGTCTCAACGTCGCGATTAGATTGGAAAGGGGAGGAGCCGCCACGGCGGAGAACGGAACGGCGAGCAAAATGATGAAAGTCTTCACCGTTGAGCGGGTGTTGAAGTAAAGGAGCAAGAAAACGATGAAGAGAGTGATCGGGACCACCAGGTTCAGGCGCTCTTTCACTCGCTCCATGTACTCATACTGCCCGCTCCGGACGAGCTGATAACCCGGCGGGATTTTTATCTTCTCGAACGCCACTTTTTTTGCGTCGCGGACGTAGCCTCCGATGTCGCGTCCAGTGACGTCCACGTAGACATAGCCGCTCAGCCGCCCATTCTCGTCGCGAATCATGCCAGGACCGCTCACCACAAAACGCAGCGCTCGTGTTTTCGTACTATTCGCTGTCTCCATTCACCCTACCCGTGGTGTTTCTATTGCCTGCCAGGCGGACTTGCTCCAAAGCTTTGCGTGCCGCCAAACGCACGCGGACCGTACCTCGCTCGTTTGCGCGTTCCAAAGCTGTGAGAGCCTCTGCGGCGCCGATCTTTCCGAGCGCCTCCACCGCCGCCTCGGCGACAAAACTGTCCTCTGCTTCCTCGGCCAGCGCGATCAATTCCTGAACCGCGGATTCCTCCTTCAATTCGCCCAGAATCCAAGCCGCGCGAACTCGCGTCTGCGGTTCCGAGTGATGCAGTGCCGACCGCAACCTCTCCGGGAACGGCTTGGCGTCAGCCCCACGAATGTCTCCGCCGCACCAGGGACACGTTGCATCTTTTTCCGCAACCTCCCGCCAGCAACAGGGACAGAAGAACGAAATCATGCCGTTAACTCCGCACGAGCAGGCGAATCTTCTCCTCCGCAGATCCGAGGCGCGTCAACTTCGTTTCCACTGCTGACACGCCTTGCGCCTTCGCCTCCCGCGCATGGTCGAGCGCGCTAACCGCGATTCGGGTAACCTCGTGCAGCAATTTACGAATCTCGGTTTCGAGTTGGCCACGGCTTTCCTGGACCCGGTCCACCACATCAGATTGCACGCGCGTGCTGTTCATCTCGACCAAATATTCGAGGAAAGCTTTCGCCTGCCGTTCAATGATGGAAAATGCTTGGATCAGTCCGAGGGCGATATCTGCTATATAACGCAGTGGCGAAGCAGGCTGAGCAACATTGATTAATTCCTCGAACCGAAACCGCGAAGCTACTCGGAAGCCTTTTTCTGAATTCAATGCATTTGGCATGCGGGCAAGCTCGGGCACGTTCGATTCCGAAAGTTTTTGCAGAAATTCGTTACCGAAGCTTACAAACCGCGAAGCAACCTTGCGGTATTCCTCTTCGGCGCGCACCTGCTCTTCAGCGAGCCAGGGAAGCACGAACCGTGCCGCAACCGCCTGCGCCGCACGCATCGCGTCGCGCCGGAATTTCGGACCGTAGCGCCGTGGGATACGAGGAAGCTCTTTCTTGAACGTGTCCTGGGCTGCTGCAAGCGCACCAGCGAAAAATTCCTTCCGGCGTTCAAGAAACAGGTCGGAGAGTCTGTGCTGTTCGGCCGTGAACAGATAGCCCAGGTCGCGCATCGAACGCTCCGCCGCACCGATTGTCTCCCGCATCGCAGCGATGCGGCGCTCGGATTCCTCGATAGGACGTAGCAGGGCCTCGCGCTCTTCGAGCGTGACCACCAGCAGTTCGTCGGAAAGCCGACGCAGTCCCCGCTCCCCGGCCGCCCGCACGAGCGTACTACCTGACTCTTCAACGAGTTTGCG
>JAWOLO010000465.1:0-2816 GCA_033853375.1 Terriglobia bacterium | reverse complement strand
ACCATCAGCGCGACCGCGCCTTCGGCCAGCGCCACGAAAGCAACCAGAGTCACGCCGAACGCGAACCGGAAGGAATACGGCCGAACGTAACCCAATAAACGTTTCAATTGTGGCGATAGGAACGAAGCCACTCCGTTCACTCCCTGATTTTCCCTCTTGTTACGCTATTCGCGGCGTCGCGGCCTGTCAAGTTTCCAAAGCCACAAACATCGAAAAGTTATGCACATGCATCTTACTTCTGAATATCGCGGTGCGCGACTTTGGCGGAGTAGCCGCGCTTCTCCAGCGCTTTCTTCAGCCACTCCGACATCATGACCGAGCGATGCCTTCCTCCCGTACAGCCGAATGCAATGGTCAAGTAACTTTTCCCTTCCTGGACGTAATGGGGAATTAGATAGGTCAGCAGGCTCTCAATCCGGCGCAGAAATTCACCGGTCTGCGGGAACGAGCGGATGTATCGCCGCACTTTGTCGTCCTTGCCGGTGTACGGGCGCAAGCGCGGCACGAAATGCGGATTCGGCAAAAACCGCACGTCGAACACCAAATCAGCATCCGACGGCACACCGTATCGATACCCAAAACTCACGACAGACACCAGCATGGGCCGCATGTCCGGATTTTTGAAGCGGCTGGTGACAAATTGGCGCAATTCGTGCACATTGAACTGCGTCGAATCGATAACCACATCCGCCAGCTTCCGGATGGGCTCCATCAAAGCTCGCTCGTGTTTTAGGCTTTCTCGCACGGAAAAATCCTTGCCGAGAGGGTGCGGGCGGCGGGTCTCGCTGTACCTCCGCAGCAGCGCGTCTTCGTTCGCTTCGATAAATACCAGCGTGATGGGATGTTCCTTCTTCAGATGCTTCAAGAGCGAGGGCAATTTCTCGAGTTGCAGGCCTTCGCGGGCGTCCACCAGGAGCGCGGCGCGTGCGAAGTCGCCTTCCCCGGCACCATGCAGCTCTGCGAAGATGGGGATAAGCTCGACGGGCAAGTTATCCACGCAGTAGAAGCCCATGTCCTCGAAAGCCCGCAGTACGGTGCTCTTGCCAGAGCCGGAAAGTCCGGTGAGGATCACCAGTTGGCGGGCGTCGTGTCGCGCGGGCGGCTTCACAAGTGCGCCGCTCAGCTCTTTTCCCGGCGCTGGTGCGTGCTGGGGATTCGCATGTCCTCGCGGTATTTTGCGACCGTGCGTCGCGTGACGTGGATGCCAGCCTCGTCCAGATTCTTGGCAATCTGCTCGTCCGTCAGCGGCTTGGTGGCGTCTTCCTCTTCAATCATTTTTTTGACCAGGCGCTTGAGCGTGAGTAGCGACATGCCGCTGCCTTCCGGGCCGTTCACGGACTCGCTGAAAAACGATCGCAGCTCCAGCACTCCTTGTGGCGTGTGGGCGTACTTGCTGGCGACAGCGCGGCTCACGGTCGAGGGATGCACGCCGACTTCTTCGGCTACTTCTTTGATCATCATGGGCTTGAGCGCATCGGGGCCTTGATCCAGAAACTCGCCCTGGCGCGCGATGATCGACTGGCACACCCGCAGAATCGTATGCTTCCGCTGCTCGATGTTTTTCATCAACTGCACCGCGGCAGTAAAGCGTTCCTTGACGTAGTTCCGCACATCACGGTCGGCGGCATCCTTGACCAGCAGCCGCCGGTAGGTAGGGCTTAGCCGCAACTGCGGCATGTCGTCTTCGTTGAGGAAAGCCTGCCACTGGCCATCGACTTTGCGGAAATACACGTCGGGCTCGACCAGCCGCGGCTCTGTTTTGTTGTAGCGAAGGCCCGGGCGAGGATCCAGCTTCTTGATCACCTCGAGCGCGTGCTTCACCACCTCGAGCGGCCGGTTCAGCGCGCGTGCCACTTCTTTCAACTGGTTCGATTGCACTTGCTTGAGATGCTCGGAAACAATCTGCTGTGCCAGCGTGTTCTGTGGATCGAACGCTTTCAACTGCAGCAGCAGGCATTCGCGCAAATCCCGCGCGCCCACCCCCATCGGATCGAACTCCTGCACCACGGCGAGTGCATCGTCCAGGTCATCTTGGGAATATTTTCCGTTCTCGGTGAGTTCTTCGGGCAAGGCCGTCAAGTAGCCGTTCTCGTCCAGGTTGCCGATAATGTTGCCTGCGACCTCGCGCACGGCGTCGGAGCAGATGGTCACGCTCAATTGCCACAGAAGATGATCGGTCAACCCGGTCGGAGAGGACAGGAACTTTTCAAACGAGGGTCTCTCGGAAACTTCGCGTTCTTGCGACTGGCCCCCGTCCCCGCCGGTATCCAGGTACTGGTTGAAGAACGTCCCAACGTCGAATTCATCGAAAGGATTGGCTGCTGGTTTTTCCGGGACTTTTTCCGTTTCTTCCTTGAGGAACGTCTCGTCGCTGTAATTGTCGGCTTGCGTGGGCTCTTCGCTCTGTTCCTCGAGCACCGGATTTGCGATCATCTCCTGATTGATCATCTCCTTCAGCTCGAGGCGGTTCAGCGCCAGCACGCTGACCATTTGGACGAGGCCGGGCGTGAGAATCTGCTTCTGCGCCACCTTCAGGTTAAGTTTGAGTCCCTGCCAAGCCATCTTCGTCCCGTTCTATCCCTTGTGCGTTCCTCAATTGAGCCGGAAATGATCGCCCAGGTACACACGCCGCACTTCCGCGTCGGCGCTTAGCTCCTGGGGGCTGCCCTTCCGGAATATTTTCCCATTTTTCAGGATATAGGCGTGGTCCGTCACACTCAGAGTTTCCCGGACGTTATGATCCGTTATCAGCACGCCAATACCCGTCTTCGCCAGATCTCGGATGATTTCCTGCAGGTCCTTCACGGTCAGCGGGT
>JAWOLO010000464.1:0-4978 GCA_033853375.1 Terriglobia bacterium | reverse complement strand
GCACAATCCTAAGGTGACTTTGTACGGTTCGTGAGGATTCGGCGATGAAAGCAATTAAGGTCGATGCAGGGCATTAGATGGGCCTCAGCGCCATCTAGTTTCCTTTGTGGTCGAGGCTGGAGCACTGACGGGTCATCGCCAGCCCGACCTTATGTCAGGCGCTCTTCAACCCCGCGGCGATTGCAGTGACCTTAGCGGATTTGGACTCCATCTCTGTCTCAGAAGGAACATTCTTGTTGGTTTCCTTCTCTGCGTTCTTGATGATCTCTATCGAACCTTTGAAACACGCTCCTTCTTCGATAAAAACCTGGGGCGTTGTCAAATCTCCGGTCACCGAGCCGTCGTTCCTAATTTCGATCCGGCCTTTTGCGCGGATGCTCCCCTTCAAGTTGCCTCTCACGATGACTTCGCCGGCGATGATATCAGCCTTTACCTTTGCATTCGGTCCTATCATCAGTTTTTGCTGATCAAGTTGGACGACTCCTTCGACCGAACCATCAATGAGCAGGTCCTCGTTGCCTGAGATTTCGCCCTTCACGAGCAAGCTCGCGCCAAGCCGCGACTGATTTGCTTGTGGATTTTTGGGTTCCGATTTCGGAACGTCCAACACGTTAGGCTTCTTGCTATTGGACAAGGAAACCTTCCCTGGCACACTCCGGCGTAAATCAGAAATGAAGAGATTCAGGTCTCGCCACCAGCTATTAAGCCTATGCCTCGTAGTCAACATCGATAGGCCCGTTTCACATCACCCTTCTGTCCTTTGGCATGCCTGCTCCGCCGCAACAGAAAACCACGTCGTCGACTGCCTCCCTACTGTTAAAACTGACAGGTCACAGGTAAGCTCCCGTTCCCAAAAATTAGAAAGCGAGGAGGCATTCTTAGAGTCCAGATATTCCAGGTAAGGGGAACTATGTTTCGAAGACTGCTGCCACTGCTCGCACTATTTCTTCTTGCATCGCTTCCGGCGCAAGCACAGGACAAGGTGGAATTGTTCGGCGGCTATTCTTATATGCACTTGCAAAATACTCCATCAGCCAATCTACATGGATGGGAGATCGCAGGGCAGTATAGATTCACGGACTGGCTTGGCGGGGTGGCGGATTTTGATGGGCACTACGGATCGTCTAATGGTATCGGCAATTCGACTTACACGTATCTCTTCGGGCCGCAAATTTCATTGCCTTCTCGGGTGTCGCCGTTTGCGCGGCTACTCCTCGGCGGAGCGCATATTAGTGAAGCAAGTTTCGGACGTTCGTCATTCTCGATGGCGCTGGGGGGCGGTATCGATGTTGGATTGTTTCACGAACAGTTTTATTGGCGCGTGATTCAAACCGACTATTTGATAACGCAGTTCGGAGGTCGAGCACAAAATAACTTTAGGGTCTCTACCGGAATTGTCATTCGGTTCTAAAGAAATGATTGGCGCCTTTCACCTGATGTGGACAGCCGAGTGTTCTGCGCAGATGGCGCCGAACGAATGTTTGTCCTCTTGAATGTGAAGGCTGAGCGGATACGCACAGAGGATGTCAACTTTGCGGTTCTTAGCAAGCTCGTTGCCGAGTTGTTCGAGCCGAATCGTGGCCTCCCTTTTACCCTCCGCCCACAAAAGAGCGACAGCTTCTCCGAAAATCGCGACCCGGGGATGTTTTGCCTTTGCTGCTCTCAATGCTGACTCAACGAGGTTGTTGAAGCCCGCAAGAAATCGACCCGCGTCAGGCCAGTCATTGATCATAAATGTGGAAAGTGCATCGGCAGCATCCAAGGAAACGTAGGCCCCCTCTTGAATAAGAGCGTCAATACTTAGGCCTGTGGCTTTCAATCCCTCAAGAAGTAAGTCCCGGTGCGGTTTCGTAGCAACCACAATCGCCGCATTCTCGAACTTCAGAGCCGCCCCGATAAAGTGTATGACGCTCTCTAGAAAATCCTCATCATCGGCATAGAAGCGAACCTCGTGACAGCGAGTGAACTTCGCTTCTTGTGCGCGGTCGGATTGTGACCCGGGAACGTCATCATGGGTAGTTTTGTCGGAAGCTTGTGTGTCGTCGGCGTCGGTAACAATGCGTCCGTTTATTCTACTACTGATAAACCGCTTGCCCTGAAAGACAGCTTTCACAGCCTCTATTAGTTCGCTTGTAGCATCCAGCTTGGCGATGTAGCCATTCGCGCCAGCATTTAGAGCTTCCTCCACTACTTCCATCGAGTCAAAAGCACTTAAAAAAAGAATTTTTGAGTTGGGGGCAATTTTGCGAATTTGTCGAGCGGCTTCAATACCATTGAGCCTGGGAAGACTGAGGTCCAATAGAATCAGCTCAGGTGTAAGTTCTTTGGCTTTTACAACAGCTTCCGCTCCATCCGATACCTCGCAAACAATGTGCCATCCAGGCTCTTTTAGCAGAATCATCGAGGAGAGGAAGCGACGCCATGGCGCAAAATCGTCGGCCACCAAGATACGAATATTCACGCTACTGGGCCAGCCTTTCGCCTTGGCAATACGCCTCTGGATCATTCTCCGCGGCAAATTGATACGTATGGACGCTTGACCACTCTTCTGAGCTGAAAGCCTTATAAGGCACAAGATTCAAAAAGGACCACGAGCAGATTAGCGGGGAGGGACGGAGCTAGTCTTCGTAGATTCCTCTATCCAATCCGCGAACTAGGTGCTCAAGCGATGTCTCGAATACAGCACAGATACGCAGTAGCGTTGAAACGGTGATCGGCCGGCCGGCCTCGATTTGTTGCCAATGTCGCGCTGAAAAGCCGTAAGAAATCATATCCTCCTGAGAATAACCCTGTTTTCTACGGAACTCGTGGACTCGCTTTCCAAGGCGTTGGAAGAATCTCTGTTGATTCGCAACTTTTGGCATCGAGCTTACCCTCATTCGCCCATGGAGTACGCAGAGACTTGCCGCGTGGACTAGGCGCAAGGTCCTAAAATATGGGCAGTAGTGGGCTAAGTCGTTGCTCTAGAGCATCTTGAAGCCAGTTGTTGGCTCTTCATTTCGGGACTGGCAAGAGAGTCTTAAAGGGGACTGAAGTGCTATCAAAAGTGACAGTGTCACCGAACGAGGGTCACTGGCATCCTATTTCCGTGTCGCTCGCAGTGATCGTGTGCGAGTGCCTTCATAAGCCGATGGTTGACAGGGCGACCGGAGTGTTCCAGCCTCAGCAACAACAGCACAGCCTCAGAAAATTGACTCATAGACTCCGCGTTGGGCGGATTCAGCCATGGCTAATTCCCTTGCTGTACGCTCTAGCCGCGATAGCCGCCGGTCTCACAATTCCTCGATATACTGCCATTGTTCTGCCGAAATTTGTTTCGACCATGAGCGTCGGCGCGGCCATTGGCTTTTACTCGGCCATTGCATCGGGCATGATCGCACTGACGGGTATTGTATTTTCGCTTGCTTTCGTGATGGTTCAGTTCAGTGCTACCGCCTATTCCCCAAGGCTGGTCTTGTGGATCGCTCGAGATCCAGTGATGTCGCACGCCCTCGGGATATTTACGGCAACGTTCCTTTATGCCCTCACAGCACTCGCCTGGGTCGACAGAAACAACTCGGGCCGAGTTCCACTCAGCAGCTTATGGATAGTAGGCGTGCTACTGCTGGCAAGCATTGCCATTTTCATAAGCCTTATCCATCGGATTAGCATGCTCCAGATCAATCGAATGTTGGTCTTTACAGGTGACCAGGGAAGAAAAATCATTGCTGATCTTTATCCACCGATTGAAATTCCAGCAGATTTGAATTCGAACGAGATTAGCAGAACTTCTAGCACGCAGACCATTCTGCATCACGGAAAGCCCCGTATTGTTCAAACAGTGAATCTTCCGGAGTTGGTGCGCCTCGCTAACCAAGCTGACTTCATAATTGAAGTTGTTGCTGCGGTTGGAGACAGCGTTTTGGATTCGACTCCAATTCTGCGAGTTCTGGGCGGCAACCAACCCCTACCCACAAAGGATTTGCTGAGCGCGATTGAGTTCGGTGATGAACGCACTTTCGAGCAGGATCCTAAATATGCGATTCGTTTGCTCGTTGACATCGCTATTAAAGCGCTATCGCCAGCCATCAACGATCCCACGACCGCTGTCCAGGCTTTGGACCAAATTGAAGACCTTCTGTTGCGGCTTGGTGGCCGCCGCCTGGAGATTGGAGCTTTTCGCAATGGCGAAGGTAAACTCAGAGTCACCATTGCGTTTCCCAGATGGGAAGACTTTCTTTGCCTGGCATTTGACGAAATTCGTTTCTACGGTGCCAACAGCGTCCAGGTTATGCGGCGTATGAAAGCGCTGCTCAGCGAGATGATTTCAATTTTGCCGGAGGAGCGGCAAACTGCTGTCAGATTCTGGCAAGCACGGCTTCAATCGACGATTAACCGATCTTTTGAAGATGTTCAAGACAAATTGGATGCATCGACCGAAGATCGCCAAGGGCTTGGCATTGCCCGAGACGCACTCACTCGTAGCTTTCAAAGGACATAATGCGAACTCGCCAAAAACCCACCTTCGGCGCCGAGAAAACCTTAGGTTTCCAGACCCCAGCGAGTCAAGCCGGCAAATTAGTGTGCGGCTAATATCCTGCAATCAGGTATTTGGCGAACTCAGGGTTATCGTGAAACAGCAAAGCAAAAGTTCCTTCGGAAAAGTAGATCCAATCGTGGATTGCCCACTTGTCCGTGTCACGAATTCCGCGTTCCCACAAGGCGGCCAGAAAGACGTCGTGTTCAAGGGCTTCTACGTTCTTGAGGGGGTCGTTCCTCCAAACTATCGAGATCGTCTTTCGCTCATAGTCAATCACACCCTCGCCCTGGACATCTCTGAAGGCATGCGTAGCTGGATGATAGGAGATGGTGTACGTGACGCAGGCATAGTCTTGAGCCCCACAGATCACGATAGATCGCGGGGGCACAGCATACGAGTAGCTTTTCGAGTGGCGCGGCTGCACTAGGAGCGCCGCTAGAAAAGTGCCTACCAGGGATA
>JAWOLO010000463.1:0-7435 GCA_033853375.1 Terriglobia bacterium | reverse complement strand
TGCGTGCTCCGACAGGGCGCCTCTAATTGCGGCTAGTTTCGCAAAGTATAGCTTTGCGGCTGCTGCGCGGGATCCGGGCGGTACAGGGTTTTGCAGAACTCGCAGCGGTAAATCTCCGCCTTCGGCCCAATGAGTGCGGCCACTTCCTTCGGGTAGTCGTACCAGCGCTTCAAATGACCCGCGCAGAGCTTGCCTTTCTCATCCTTTTCGTCGCAAGCGCGTTGCTTGGGCTTACGAGTCTTAATTTTAGGCGTGGCTGCGGTTTCTTCTGCCATGGATTCCTTTCTACAGGCCGTGGTCCCGGAAAAACGTTTTCAGCGCGTTGCGGGCGTTGCGAAGCCGCGCGCCGATGCCGCCAGAGAATTCAAATTGCAAGAAAGCATCCGCGGCCCGCTCTAGTTCGCCGCTATAACGATACCACCACGGCTTATCACGCCGCGGCAAGCGATCAGCATCGATATATTTCATTTGCACCATCTCGAGCAATCCCGCGCGCCCGTGTGTGCGGCCCCAGCCGCTCGCGCCGCAGCCGCCATGCGGAGCTTCGGCAATTCCAAAATAGCTGATGGCATCGTTCACCATGACGGCGCCTGCGCGAAGCCGCTGCGCGATTGATTGTCCTTTCTTTGTACTGGCCGTCCACACACTGGCGGCGAGCGCAAAAGGCGAATCATTAGCGCGCCGAATTGCTTCTTCCTGGTCTTTCACCGTTTGGATCGCCAGGATGGGGCCGAACGTTTCTTCCTGAAACAATCTCATCGACGAATCGACACCAGTGATGACCGTCGGCTCGAAGAAATTCAGACCGAGGTCGGGGCGCGGATGCCCTCCGCACAAGACCTGCGCGCCGCGCGCTACGGCGTCTTCGACCAAATCGCCCATGCGCTGCACGTGCTGCGGCCGAATCAGCGGACCCACATCTGTTGCAGGATGATTGCCCGGTCCTAGACGCAGCTTTCTCGTTTTCTCCACGCAAAGCTCGACAAATCTCTGCGAGACAGCCTGCTCGACAAACAAGCGCTCCACCGACAGGCACACCTGCCCGCAGTTCGTGTAACTTCCCCAAACTGCAGCACTAGATGTTGTTTGCAGGTCCGCATCGGCGAGAACGATCATCGCGTCTTTGCCGCCGAGTTCCAAAACCGTCGGTATGAGCTTGCTGGCACACGCCTCAGCGACACGTCGCCCGGTTGCCACGCTCCCAGTAAAGAGGACTTTATCGGGACTCGACTCAACGAGCGCTTGTCCCACTTCTCCCCCGCCCTGAATGACAGCGACAAGGTCCTGTGGGAATCCGGCATCACGAAAAAGCTTTTCAATGAGCGCTCCACAGCGCGGCGTGAAGTCGCTGGTCTTGCAGACGACCGCGTTTCCCGCGGCCACCGCGGGAATAATCTGGCTCATTGGTATCGCCAGGGGATAATTCCAAGAAGAGATGATGCCGATTACTCCGAGAGGTTCGTAAGCCAGGCGCCCGGATTTTGCCTTCGCGGCAATGCTGTGATGTGGCACGCGTTCTGTGCGAAGCATTGCCGCAGCGTTCTTGGACCAGTACTCTGCCGAATCGAGCGCAACAAAAATGTCCGCAAAAAGCGCTTCCACGCGAGGCTTTCCGGATTCGGCAACGACAGTGTCTGCCAATTCATTGCGCGAACTCATTATGCATTCTCGGAGCTTGCGCAATCGGCGGCAACGCTCATGAACGGGAACGGTTGCCCATTCTCTCTGTGCAGCTCGCGCGAGCGTAACGATCCGTGCAACCGTCTTCGGCGAGGTCTTCTCAACGTGCGCCACCACTTGCCCCGTGGCCGGGTTAACGGATGGCAGCGTGTCGATAGGGATGGCTGTGGCAGCCATAACCGGGATTCTAACCGATTTTCCGCCCTAAAGAGAGCAGGGCTCCAACGGTTTAAGAAACACCGTGCGAGTCTCGCGGTTTTTTGAGAACGCGACGCGGACGGCACTGCTTAAGGATTCCCGATTCTCCAGGCTTCCTCGTGCTCCACTTCAACCATAACCAATCCTTGCGGTGGAACGGTTGGGCCAGCTTTGGAGCGGTCCTTGCTTTCATAAAGGCGGTCGATGTCCTCCGGTTTAAGCCGCCCACGCCCCACGTCGAGTAAAGTGCCTATCATCTTGCGAACCATGTAGCGAAGAAACGAGCGCCCGCTCACCGTGAAGATTAACTCTTCCCCATCTGTTGAGCGTTCGAGCGCGGCTGAATAGATTTCTCGTTCCGTGGAACGCTCGCGCTCCCCGTCCTCCGAATCCGCCGAAGCCGCGAACGCCGAGAAGTCATGAGTCCCCACGAACCGGGCTGCGGCGTTGCGCATAGCGTCTTCATCGAGCGGAAACGGGTAGTGTAAGACGTACCGCCAAAGCGTAGGCGGCACGACTTTGCCCCGATACAAGCGATAACGGTAGGTTTTGCGTCGCGCCGACCACCGCGCATGAAAATCCGGGCCGACCTCTCCTGCTCCAACAATCCGAATCGTCGGCGGCAAAAGTGCGTTCATTGCACGCTGAAATTCCTGTGCCGACAGCCCCGAATGTGTTTTGAAACTGGCGACTTGCCCCAAAGCATGCACGCCCGCGTCGGTCCGTCCGGCACCGTGCAGAAAAATCTTTTCCTGCGTCAGGCGTTGGAGCACATTGACGATTTCCCCTTGAATGGTCGGTTTATTCGCCTGTATCTGCCAGCCGTGGAAATCTGTCCCGTCGTAGGCAATAGTGAGTTTAAAATAACGCATCAGGACGAGAGAACGTGCGAGCCAAGGCTTAAGGAGCCGTGCGCGCAAAACGGCTGCCCGGCTTCATGGCAGCGCTGCCCTGACGGCACAACGGGCAGTCTTCTGGCTCGTAGTGAGTTAGCGGCATTTGCAGCAGCGACTGCGCTTCGACATCGAATTCGATCGTTCCGCCGCTGCGGTCGATCAGGGCGCCTGCACCCATCACGCGTCCGCCAGCCTCCTCCACAACATGAATGGTTTCCATCGTGGACCCCCCAGTGGTCCACACGTCTTCAACGACCAAAACGTGTTGCTCCGGCCGAACTTCAAATCCGCGGCGCAGCGTCATCATTCCGCTGGCATCGCGTTCCACAAACATCGCTGGCACGCCCCCGCCCACGTCGCTCTTTTGGGCAGGCAATGCGCGCGCTACTTCCTGACCGATGATGAGCCCCCCAATTGCGGGCGAAACCACTGCGTCTACACGGACGTCTGAAAAAAGCTCCGCCAGGGCTTGCCCAAGCTTTTCTGCAAATCGCGGGTATTGCAAAACCAGCGCGCATTGCACATACGTTCCGCTGTGGCGTCCGCTGGAAAGTTCAAAATGTCCATGGCGGATGGCGCCGGCGCTTTCGAACATCTTCAGGATTTCTTCGCGCTTGAGCATTGGCCTCAGCTAACCGTCACTGGCTCCTAAACGTCGAACTGTCAGCAGCCTAGCGGGGGTGCCTTTTATTGTCAAGAATCGACGCGCCTGTTAGACTGCGGTCTGCCCGGCCGGCGCGTGTCTGTGTATGTGGCGGCTTTCAACTCCGTCCGAAATTAGGGGCAACGCATCGTGGTTCGAAGTGGCGAAACCCCAAACGGTTCACTTGCTTCTAAAAGTGAAATAAAAGCAAAGCCCACGAAACAAATTCCATTCTGTGAACGTTTTACAGATTGAGACTATCTCAGTAACAATTCAAATCCCTTGGGGAAATTTAAGAGGGTAAGGAGCGCTATGACTTCGCTACGTAAGACCCCGGACGTATCGGGATCCATGTTGTTCGCTCGGCCGCTGCTGGCGGTGATTCTTGCCGCGACGCTTGTGGGAGGACCGATCTCTCCAGCTTACGCGCAGGCCGCGCCCCAAAATCCGCCGCCCGCGCCTGCTCCGCAAGCGGCCCCGACCACTCCCATCTCTCTTGGTACTGCCAAATATAATTTCTCGCGCGCGCCGCGACCTTTCCCCAATCTGTTTGCGCCCTACCGCGCTGTTAAAGTGCCGCCCAGCCCTATCGTCAACTCGCCGCGCATCGAGCAGCTCATCCATGACAACAAGCTGGAGATTTCTCTCCAGGATGCCGTGGAATTGGCTCTCGAAAACAGCGTGGACATTGCCGTGCAGCGTTATTATCCGTGGATTGCCGACGTCGGCATTCTGAAGGCGTCTGCGGGTGGTTTCGGGTATGGGACGCCCGGCGCCGACATCGCTGGCTCCTCTGCCAGCCTTAATCCTTTCGCGTTTGTGATCACCTCGTACGACCCGTTGCTAACGTCTTCAGTCTCCTACGACGATCGCACGATTCCCATTAACAACCCTTTCATCTCAGGAACCGGAACTAGCGCGACTGCCGCCTCCATCGTTGCGCATACGGCCACCTACAACACGCAATATTCTCAGTATTTCCCAACGGGAACCAGCATGACGGTGACTTATGACAACACGCGTTCTTCCAACAGCGCGGCTGCGAACTTCTTCAACCCTGCCGTGCAATCATCCATCTTTGTCGGATTAACTCAAAACCTGCTAAGCGGCTTCGGCCTGACGGTGAACCGCCGGAACATCATCATCGCCAAGAATAACCGCAAGATAGCTGACTACGCCTTCGCGCAGCAAGCTATCACAACCATCACCAACACCATCACTGCTTATTGGGAACTGGTTTACGCCCGGGAAAACGTTAAGGTGGAAGAGCAGGCCGTGGCGGTTTCTGAAAAACTGTACAACGACAACAAGAAGCAATTGGAAATCGGCACCATGGCTCCTCTTGACGTAACTCGCGCCGAAGCCCAGTTGGCCACCGATCGGCAAAATCTCATCGTGGCGCAAACGGTTCAATTGACAGACCAGCAGACGCTCAAAAATGCTATTACGCGGAACCCGCTTGATCCCAGGGTTGTCAACGTCGAAATCATTCCAACGGACCAGCCCACGTCGCCGGCGCAAACTGAAGCCCCCAGCTTCGAAGAGGCCCTGAAGGAAGCCTATGCCAAGCGCCCGGACTTACTGGAGCAGGAGTACAACTTGAAGAACGCCGCCCTTGATGTGAAGGCCACCCGCAACGCCTTGCTGCCCACCGCAACCCTCAGCGGCCAGTACGGCACGCAAGGTTTGTCCGGTAACTCCCTGGCTAAGGGTCCCACCACGTTAGCGAGTAGCGGGATACCCATTGTCGACGCAAACGGTAATCCTATCACCGTGAATGGCACTCCCGTTTTCGCGCCAACTTTTTCCAGCCCCACCACGGGAACAAATCGCGCCGGCTTCACTGATGCCATGAGCGAGGTGTTTCACAACAATTTTCCAGACTATGCGGCCCAAATCAGTATCACCATTCCGATTCGCAACCGTTCCTTGCAAGCGGACAATCAGCGCGCACAGCTCGTCCAGCGACAGATTGAAATGCTAGTGCAGCAACTCAAAAACGCCGCCTTGCTCGACGTGCGCAACACTTACATTGCTCTGGAACAGGACCGCGCGCGGGTAGAAGCCGCCTCCAAGGCTAGCCAATTACAGAAGGAAACCTTTGAGGCCGAACAGAAGAAATATGCTCTCGGCGCCTCTACGGTCTATAACGTCATTTTGACCCAACGCGACTACGTGACTGCCCAGGGCACGGAACTTCGCGCGCTTGCCGATCTGGTCGAGGCCCGGGCTAACTACGAGCGCGCCGTCGGCAAAACCCTGGAAGTCAATCACGTCACCATTGCCGACGCCGAAGGCGGCGAAATCGAGCGCGAAACTCTTATCCCGGGAACGCTACATGGGCAAGTCGTTGGCGTGGACAAAATCTTCTCCGGTTCCAATGCGGGCCAGAAGTGAACTCCACGAGCGTGGGGTGTTCGTTACGCCCGGAGATGTGTAGCGCGCGGGGCACAGCCCGAGGTCTCGTAGGTGTGCCACACATTTTTCGGAAAGAACCCGGCGGCTAGGGCCACTCGCCACGCTCTTCACGATGAGGCTAATGCTTTGGGGGCTTGCTACATGCGCTTGCCCCTCCTCCACCTTTCGCATAGCATTAGTACTGGAAGCGTCGTGCAATCCCGTTTTTTTGCTTCCGCGAGGGGCTCCAGAATGAGCGATAAGCCAAAAGGATCGACGCAGACTCTTACGCCGGCCGAAACCTCCGCTTCGCATCGCCAACCCTCAGCCAAAGAACTCGCCTGGGAAAAGAACACCCTCCAGCCATCGTTGGAGAAAAGCCCCGAAAGAGCCTACAATTTTACGACAACTTCTGGCCATCCGATTCGCCGCCTCTATACAGAAGCCGATTTGGCAGGTTGGGATCCCGAGCGTGACTTAGGCCTGCCCGGCGTACCTCCCTATACCCGTGGGATCCATCCCACGATGTATCGCACGCGCCTCTGGACCATGCGCCAGTTTGCGGGCTTCGGGACCGCGGAAGACACGAATGCTCGTTTCCGTTACCTGCTTTCGCAAGGTCAAACGGGACTGTCGACGGCTTTTGATTTGCCCACGTTAATGGGTTACGACTCGGACCATCCTCTTTCTGAGGGCGAGGTCGGAAAATGCGGCGTAGCAATCAGCTCTCTCGCGGACATGGAAGTGCTTTTCGACAAAATTCCGCTGGCGAACGTGACTACTTCCATGACCATCAATTCCCCGGCCGCGGTCATCTGGGCCATGTACCTGGCGGTCGCGGAGAAACAAGGCGCGGATTGGAAGAAAATCTCCGGGACGCTGCAGAACGACATCCTCAAGGAATACATCGCGCAGAAGGAATACATCTACCCACCCGAACCCTCGATGAGGCTGGTGATTGATACTTTTGAGTTCGGCGTCAAGAACACGCCGAAATTCAATACGATTTCCATCAGCGGCTACCACATTCGCGAAGCAGGCTCTACGGCGATTCAGGAATTGGCTTTCACGCTCCGCGATGGACTCGAGTATGTCGAATGGGGAATGCGCCGCGGGCTGGATGTGGATCAGTTCGGCCCGCAGCTCTCGTTTTTCTTTAACGCACACAATGACTTCTTTGAAGAAATTGCCAAGTACCGAGCCGCTCGGCGGATCTGGCATAAGGCCATGGTCGAGCGCTACAAATCCAAGAATCCGCGCTCCTGGGCTCTGCGCTTCCACAGTCAAACTGCGGGTTGTTCCCTCACCGCGCAGCAGCCTTATAACAACGTGGTGCGCACAGCCATTCAGGCACTCGCCGCAGTAATGGGCGGCACGCAGTCTCTGCATACAAATTCGTTGGATGAGGCCTGGGCTTTGCCGACCGAGTTTGCCGCCACTATCGCGCTGCGCACGCAGCAAATCATTGCGCACGAAACTGGCGTAACCAATACAGTCGATCCCCTCGGCGGCTCCTATTTCGTGGAGACGCTGACCAACGAAGTCGAGCGCGGCGCATGGGATTATATCGACAAGATTGACGCCATGGGCGGCATGGTAGCAGCCATCGAGCGCGGTTATC
>JAWOLO010000462.1:0-7256 GCA_033853375.1 Terriglobia bacterium | reverse complement strand
GCATATTTCATCAAAATCTCATTCGCCGTTTTCAGTTCGCCGCGACGAAGCATCTCCTCGAGGAACGCGCGCACGTTCCGCGGCGGCACGCACCACGCCTCGTCCGAGGTCAGCACTTCTTTTTTATTTTCTTCCGGCACCTGCTCCCAGAATTCCTGGTCCAGTAATTCCGTGTACGACTGCACGGAAAGCCCCGCCTGCGCCATCATCTGTTCTTGCGTCGAAAGAATTTTGCGCAGCGCTTCAATCTCCGTGTTCATGCGGTCCAGCAGTTGTTTCACCGCGTTCACGCGCAGCTCGCCGCGCTCGTAGCTGTCCAGCGCGAAGCGAATGGCCACGTGCTCCGCCAGTTTCAGCAGCATGGGCTTGTCGGGTTTAGCGTCAGGAGCTTGTGCGGCCAGTCCCGCCAACGCCTGCTGCAGCGTGTATTGCGCGCGCACGGGCATCGCGCTCAGCCGCGATTGGAACGTTGGCACGTCCATCCGCGAGTCTGGATCTTTCCGCGCTTTTCCCAGCGACGCAAACAACCCCAGCATCTGGCGGACGTCTTCCTCTTCAACGGAGAACTTGCCTTCGCCGCCACTCCCGAGCCCGTGCCCGCCGCCCTTTTCACCCCGCAGCAGTGCCGAAGCGGTCAGCCATTTTCCGGGAGTGCCCGTTCCTGTGCCTCCCCCAGCCCCACCTCCAGCTCCTCCGTGACCGGTGCCGCCACCCGATCCACTACCTCCGCCCGACCCTCCGCTGCCAGTGCCGCTACCCCCGCCAAATCCAGTGCCGGAGCCTCCGCCTCCGCCCGGACCTGTACCGCCTCCTCCTCCCGACCCTCCTCCGGTCCCTGTTCCCCAGCCGCCGCCAGAACCACCTCCCGGTCCCCCGCTACCACTTCCGAAACCGCTACCCGCTCCCGCACCTCCGCCAGGACCGCCGCCTCCCGGTCCACCACCGGCTCCAGAGCCTCCGCCTAATCCGCCAGCGCTCCCTCCGGTCCCCCACAGTCCACCCCCGCCCGCACTCGCGCCGCTACCGGAACCTCCCGCTCCGGTTCCAGTTCCACCTCCGCCAGTGCCTGAGCCTCCTCCGCTCCCACCCATGCCACCGCCGCCGAGTCCGAATCCCGGCCCGGTGCCTCCAGGGCCATGCCCCGGTCCGCCAGCACCCCCGCCCCCACCCCCTGAGCGGGAACTCTCGGCCGCTAAAATCATCTGCAGCATTTTGTTGGGGTCTTCGAAGAATTCCCTGAATTTGTCGCCCTGCGCTCCCAGGGCTTTCGCCGTCAACTGCGCCGCCACCTTGATGCCGGCCACGGAGGAGTCTTCCGCCACGTAGCGGATTTCATTCACCTTGATGCTAGTATCTCCGCCCATCGCAGTCTTCAGTTGTTCGGCCAATGCGGAAGGTTTCGCGTTTCCGCTCGGAAACGCGCGCACAAATCGCGCGAATTGCGCTTGCGATACGGCTGTGGAAAAGTGAATGCTGGCGATGCCGGAAGAGGTCAGTAGTTGTGCGAAGCTTTTTTCTCCTGCCGACGAGCCCATGGGCACGCCGTCGAGCAAAATCTGGTGCCCCGACGCGCCCAACAGCACACCGCTGCCGCCGCTGTCGTCCAGCGCCTGCCGCAGTTCCCTCCACGTCGTTTCGAATTGCGCGGTGGTCTTGGCGTGGCCAAACTCGTATAGCCGCGCAAATTTCAGCAGAATGTTCAGGCTGCGGACAAACGCCCTCGCTCCGGCTTGTGTTTCAGAACTCATTTCCGTCGACCATGTTGCCCCGGACTCTCACGGCTTCCAAGCTTCTTCGCTTATTCTTGCTTAATTCGTTTTCGCTGATCTCTGCTTTCTTCTCCACTTTTCCACAGGACTACAATCTACATTAGTTTCCCTATGTCGCTGAAACAAGCCTCCCCGCATCCCCTGTATTCATCTCAATAACAGATTCTGTTGCAGCTTTGGAAACTTTTCGCCCCGCCCCAACCTCAGACCTTGGCTCCTTCTCAGACGGTCAGAATTGGGTACTCTTTACATTTTGAATATGGCGTCCATTTTAAGTATAAAATTCGTACGAAGCCTTATGCCCGACCAGCCCCCATCGGACCGCTTCAAGGCAGACATGCCACAAATCCCGGGCGTTCCCGTGTCCGGTTCGGAACCCGGGGCACGCGATTCTTCGCTGAAGCTGGGAATCGGCCTCATCGCCGTGCTCCTCATCATTTTCCTGGGAGCGCGCTGGGCGCTTCGCCCGAGGCCAGCGGCGCCGAAAGCCGGGGATCAGCAGCCGCAAATCGACGTTCCTTCGCCCGCCCCGGACCCGAGCACGCTGATTCCGCATGCCACCGATACCGCTCCTGGCGTCGCCACTGTCCAAGAAATGGCCAAGCCCTGGTCCTCCAAAGAGTTTTTCATTCGCAACGGCCTCACCGGGGAAAATACTCCAGGGATGCTCATCCGTTTGCCAACCGGCTCCGCCTTGCAAGCCAGCGGCTATTGGGCTTTTTCGGTGAATGCACCGTACGGAGATTGCAAGCTGGAGTACATCACCGATTTGGCCAAGTTGAAATCCGATTACGGTTTTAGCGCGGCGAAACATCCCATGGTCGGCAATCCTTGCAGTCGCACGCTTTTCGATCCGCTGAGAATGACCACTCTTCCAGGAGATTTTTTTGTACGAGGGGCGATTGTGCAAGGTTCGGACTTGCGCCCGCCTATGGGCATCGAAATCCGCGTTCGCGGCAAAGACATTCTGGCGATCCGTACGGAGTAGCGGCGTTCGCCGTTTGACGTTTACGGTTTGCCGTTCTGAGTTGTTAGATTCTGGTTTCCAAACAGGAGAGAAAACTGAAGAAAAACGAGACACTAAGCCACGAGCGAGGTACGTAGAACTAAAAAAGGTAAAGCAGCTTCTGTCTCTAGTGCAATCGAGGCCCCTGTGGTGATGAGCACCGAATCGAACTTCGCAAATTTCTGGCCGGAGTATGTTCGCGCGCACAGCCATCCGGTCACGCGGGCCATCCACCTCACCGGGACACTGGCGGGGTGGGCGTTGCTCATCGGCGCTGTTGCGCTGCAGCGCTGGCGGTGGATTGCCCTGGCGCTCCTGGTTTCCTACGCGCTGGCTTGGATCTCCCACTTCTTTGTCGAGCACAATCGGCCAGCTACGTTTGAACACCCGCTATGGTCCTGGTGGGCTGATCAGAAAATGGTGGCGTTGATGCTCACTGGAAAAATGGACGAGGAAGTGCGCCGCTGCACAGCTGGTAAATAGAAAAAAAGAAAATCAGAAAAAATTGAAACAGAGAACAGGTCGGCCTTTTTACCGGCTGCTGCCGTTCGTAAATGGCGGTCCTCCGCATACTTGAATCTAAATTAGATAAATCCTCCAAAAGTATCGAAGTTTAGATTTTGCTCCTGCCAATTTGGCTCGCAAGTTATAGAAAAATCTAAGCCTTACTGCCACAACGCAATGGCGCTTGACCTGCAAATCGCCTCTCCGGCCTGAGCCTGAATCATTGCCTTCCGGGCGGGATTTCGGTGTGAAGGTTCGAAGTGCGAATGCGTCGAGGCGAGTGGATTTCTCATTCAAATGGAGGGGAGCGATGAATTTTGAGGGAACAAAAGGTATTGGGCTCTGTCGATACTCAGCCCATCGCCTGAGAGGTGCAATTTTCGCGCTGCTGGCTTTGGCAACAGCGCTATTTTTTTCCGGCCCGGCGCTCGGTCAGGGAACTACCGGCACGCTTCGAGGGCAGGTGCTGGACCCAGTGGGCGCTGCGGTGGCGAACGCTCAGGTCACAGCGACCAACAAAGAAACGGGAGTTTCCACGAAGATTGTTACGACTTCGGCGGGAACTTACAGTTTTCCTAGTCTTTTGCCCGGCACGTATTCCGTGACCATCGAGATGTCAGGGTTTAAGAAGTACATCAAGAACGACGTCCCAGTGTTGCCGAATCAGGATAACGTGGCAGATGCGACGCTGGAACTTGGTGTGGCTACCGAAACCATCGAGGTCAGCGCCGGAGCCGTTCAAGTGCAAACGGCTTCTTCCGCTTTGGCTAATGATTTCAACTCGAGTGACGTGTCAGAGCTTCCTCAGGCAGCCGGCACGCTGAACGGGAGTCCTCTTAATTTAGCGGTCCTGGCTCCCAACGTTGTCGCGCAGCCAGGAGGCGTAACGGGGGTCGGCGGGTCCGTTGGCGGGACGCGCCCACGCGAAAACAATTTCGTCATCGATGGCGTAGACGACAACAATTTGGGTGTCACCGGGCCGAATTCAACGGTCATCCCGGATGCGGTGGCCGAATTCTCCCTACAAACCAACCAGTTCAGCGCCGAATACGGGCATTCTTCCGGCGGGCAGTTCGTTTTAGTCACCAAGACGGGCACGAATAACTGGCATGGCTCGAGCGAGTGGTACAACCAGAACAAAAACTACAACTCGGTCGACCAACTCACCAAAGAGGCGATCTCCAGCGGCACTATTCCTGGTGTGCCGGACTTCGACAACAACCGTTTCGGCGGAACGCTTGGCGGCCCGATTGTTAAAGATAAGCTCTTTATTTTTGGCGCCTATGAATACACGACTCTTCATGGAGCGGGAAGCCCGACACCACTCCTGGCGCCTACTGCGGGCGGACTGAGCACATTGAAGTCCATGGCAGCAGATAATGCGGTCTCCAACGTTCTGGCCAATTTCCCTGTAGCTCCCGCGAACGACGCGGGCACGATTACTGTCAACGGAACGGCAGTTCCTATCGGAAACCTCACGATCATCAGCCCAGTATTTCAGCGGGAGCATGATGCCCAAGTCAATGCGGACTACACGATGGGGAAGCATCAATTTGGCGCTCGCTTCACGTTTAACCAAGAAAAATTCATCTTGCCGGTGAACTCGACCCAGGCGGTTTTCAATCAAAACGAACCCATCCACAACCGCAAGATTGCTCTCACAGATGCGTGGACCATCAACAGCCACTGGGTGAACGATCTGCGATTGCAGTATTCCTTCTTCTTTTTGGGATTGACGAACAACTGCACGGTGTGTCCCGGAGACGTCACCATCGGGGACCTAGGGTTCAATACCATTGGTCCTAGCGACGTGCAGCATCAGCAGCAAAATACATACCAGTTAGTGGACAACGTTTCTTGGTCGCAGGGGAAGCACACGTTCAAGTTCGGGGGCCAATACACGCACTTCATCTATCCGCAGTTTTTCCTGCCGCGGAGCAATGGGGATAACTGGTACCTGACAACACAGACGTTTATCAACGACCTCGTTCCAGACATCCCGAGCAGAACGCTGCGGGGCGCAGGTACGGGAAGCTTCCTGGGTACACAGAGTTTATTTGCTGGATTTGCCCAGGATGATTTTAAGTTTAATCCTCGCCTGACCTTAAATCTGGGCGTGCGATACGAGTATTGGACGAACCCCGTGGGTTCCAACACACAGGCCCTCAACGCCATTTCAAGCGTTCCGGGCGTGATAACCTTCGGCAAGCCCAAGACGGACAAGAACAATATTGGTCCACGCATCGGGTTTGCGTACGACCCGACGGGGAAAGGCAAGACTTCGATTCGCGGCGGCGGTGGAATTTCCTACGGCTGGAAGTTCCAAAACTTCGCCTCCATCACGTTGCCACCACAATTGCAGAGCGAAATGGATGAGACGTCGGCATGTTCGCTCACCAACGCGCCAGTTTGGTGCACTAACGGCGGCACCGGCTTCCTGCAGAATGGCGGGTTGCCAGCAACATACCTTGCCCCTGCCAATCAAGCCCAGGCGCGTGGCCTAACCACCGCTTTCATTGACGACACGGTCATGCCGAAGATCTTGACTTGGTCCCTGGGTGTCCAGCACGAGGTCTATCGAAACGCTACGGTGGAGGTCCGTTATCTGGGCACGCGCGGCTTGGAACTGCCTGTTCAGTTCAGGCGGAACAAAGAGAGTGCATTCGATGCCGGCATTGCGCCGTTGCCAACGTTTCTCCGCGCATCCGATGTTCCGGCGACATGGAACGCCAGCACGCCTACGGATGGACCTTTTAATAACTTCAATCCCAACATTTATGCTCAGTACGGATTTCTTGGGAACTTGACGGCTGATCCCCCGCTGGGAGGAAGCAAATATCACGCTGGTTCGGTGGACTTTATCCAGAGGTCACGGTACGGGCTCACGTTCAACGTGAACTACACGTATTCCCACACGACGGACAACTCTACGAACGAGTTCTTCACCAGCTTGCTCAATCCCCGGCGGGCTCAAGACACGCTGCGCCTTGCCGACGATTGGGCCAGTTCAGACTTGGATGTGCGGCACAAACTGGCCCTTTCCTGGGTCTATGATGTCCCGAAAGCCAAGACCGAGAGCGGCTTACTGAAGAGCATCCTGAATGGCTACCAGTTGGGCTCGGTGTTCCTCGCGCAGACGGGCCAGCCAGTCACGCTTCAGTCCGGCCTCGATTCCAACGGCAACGGTGATTCCGCCGGCGACCGGGTAGTTTTCAATTCCTTCGGAAGCGGCAGGACCGGTTCCGACGTGTTCGCTGTATGCGAATTGCCCGGCGGCGTTACCGGACTATCGAACGGCGGCCCGGGCGCGTTCACCACTCCAACGGGAGTAGCCGCTGGCGGGGCTTGCTTCGATCCAAGCGACCCGACGGGAAATACTATCTTTCCCGCTATTGGCTATACACCGGTCAATCCGAACGCCAGATACTTGGTTGCGGGTCCTGGCGCCAAGGCCACCGTGGGCCGGAACAGCCTCACCACACCAGGCTTCGGCGTCTTGAACCTTTCCGTCGGGAAGAAGACCTTTTTCTCAGAAGGGAAGTATTTATTGGTGAAAGCAGACGTTTTCAACATCCTTAATCACCCCAACTTCGCCCTGAGCAACGGGAACATCTTCAGCACCGCCGGTGTTACAACCGCGACCACGACGCAGGGGTTCGCGCTGCCAACAGATCCGAACTTCCTGCAGCCTAGCAAATTCTTCAGCGGCGGGATTCGGTCCATCACGCTGGGATTGAAGCTCGTCTTCTAAAGTTGCTTTTCCGTCCTTTCCGGGAGGTGCTCACTGAGCACCTCCCGTTTTTTTTGCGCGTACGATGCATGGAAGAGAGCTCGATTGTAAATTCGGAAACAGATTTCCACCAAGCGCACCAAGGCAGCGCCTCCGCGAGGTGTTGCATCTATTTCATTGAGTGTAATTTACCCTGCAAAAGAAACTCTAGCTATGCACCGAACGGGTCCTCCCAGTCCTCCCGTGG
>JAWOLO010000461.1:0-14576 GCA_033853375.1 Terriglobia bacterium | reverse complement strand
AAACTATCACTGAGCGGCTCTCTCTCTACATACGTAAGAAATGCAGAGATCTTCAATCGCCCGGCCCCGAACACTTTTGGGCTAATTTCAATGAACAACAAGAGTCAAGAATCGGGTGTCGAGGATTTGCCAGAAGACTTTGGAAGTAGCGGATAATTCTGGCAAAAACGGTGGCTGCGTGGCTGTGACTCACCGCGCTTCGCCGCAATTCCCATCAGCTTTGTCGGCGGATCATCTTCCGCTTGCGGAGCAACATCCGGCGCGTTCCGCAGGAACTTCGTCAATCCGTCCCCCCTTGGCCTTTCCTGCGCTGTTCTGGATGTACCGCCGCAAACTCTTCCTGAAGATCTGAGGCAAGGAAGCACTCCTTCTCATCCTTTCCTTCCTCTTCCTTTCTCTTGTAGATAAGGCTCGTAAGACGTATACTACACGTCATACGCCGTATGCCCCATGGGAGGAAATCCGATGCTTTCTATTCGCTTGAAACCCGCGTTGGAACGGCGCCTCTCGCGCCTGGCACGGCAGACTGGCCGCACCAAAACCTTCTACGCTACCAAGCTCATCGAAGAAAACATCGAAGATCTCGAGGACCGTTACCTCGCCGAAGCCCGCCTCGAAAACCGCGGCAAGCGCTACTCCAGCGCCCAGGTCCGGAGGCAGCTTGGCTTGGACGATTGAATATGACGAGGCCGCCCTCAGGGACCTTAAGAAACTCGATCGTCAAGTGCAGCGCGAAATCCTTGATTTCATGGACGAGCGCATCGGCCAGGCGGAGGATCCGCGCTCGTTCGGCAAGCCTCTTCGCCATAGCAAGTTCGGTCTTTGGCGTTACCGATTGCGCGACTATCGCATCATCTGTCAGCTCCAGCAGTCCAAACTCGTTGTTCTCGTGGTTGCCATCGGCCACCGCAGCAAAGTCTATGAGGATTAAGTGTGACGACAAGTAGGGCATGGACCAACCAGCAGAACGATTCGAGCTGCGCGCCTAAAGCTTCCTCTATTAACCCTCTTCCGCGCCCGTTTAACCCTCATTTTCAACCGTTCCCTGTTTAATACTTGACGGCTATGTACCTGTTGTGGTAACGTATCATTTGATACAACGCCTCCAATCCGTTTCCCCACGGACACTTTCGCGAAGAGCTTCCCTCGCCTCCGCTGTTGCCACGCTCCGACGGTCCCAGGCCGCATGCCCTTCTCCGTTCTTCTTCTCGCCACTCGTTTATCCTGAGCGTAGCCGAAGGGGCACTCGTCACTCGCCAATAAGCGAGCATCCGATAAGGATGCGAGTCCTGAGCAAGCGCACTGAGTCGAAGGATCTCTCCTATTCGGCTAACTCCTTTCTTTGCCACAGATCCGAAAAATCGGCTCGTAACCCCTTTACTTGCCACACTTCCAAAAATGCGCCCTCGCAAGTCCTTTGTTTGCCACACTTGGGACACCCCCCAGCCTCTGGCCGCCGCAGGCAGCGCCCATTTCCATTTTCACTTTTCCAATTTCCCTCCCCTCTCTTCAGATGGGCTGTTTTGCTCGCTGTTCCAGGCCGATTTTCGAGTTTTGTTTTTCGAGCTTCGAGCCTCCCGCCAATTTGGCGGCTGTTTTTCTCCCCGTGCTAAGCGCAAACTAATGCCCATGAAAACCGAAAAGCAACCCAAGTCCGCTGCACAAGCCGAGCATGGTCCTCCGAGCAAGGACGGCGCGCGAGTTCACTCCATCTTGCAGAGCAAGCTCGGTCCGCAGACGAAAGCCATCCATGGGGGAGAGCCCGAACGCCACGGCGTGAACGGTCCCGTCGTGACCGAAATTATTCGCACCTCGACCTTCACCTTTTCCAATACGGAAGAAATGAAGGAGTGGGCCGAGGGGAAGAACAGGGCGTACATCTACACGCGCTACGGCAATCCCACGTTGTCGGTTGCCGAAAAGAAAATCGCCGCGCTCGAAGGCGCGGAGGCCGCGGTCGTGACTGCTTCCGGCATGGCGGCGATTTCTTCGTCGCTTCTGGCGGTGCTGAAGGCCGGCGACGAACTCATCTCCACGGCGCAGCTTTACGGCGGCACGTACCGGCTGATGCGCGACGTGTTTCCGAACATGGGCATTACCGTGCACCATGTCGAACCCGATCTCGGTGGGATCGAAAAACTCGTGACGCCGCGCACAAAGGCGCTGTACATCGAAACGCCGACGAATCCCACGCTGCGGCTGGTGGACATTGGAAAGGCCGTCGCGTTCGCGAAGAAACACAAGCTCGTCTCGCTGATCGACAACACCTTTGCCACGCCGGTGCTGCAGAACCCCATCGCGCTGGGCTACGACATGGTGGTGCACAGCGCCACGAAAGCGCTGGCCGGACATTCGGACATCATCGCGGGCGTTTCCGTCGGCAGCCAGGAATGGATGGACAAAGTGCGCCACATGATTATTTATCTGGGCGGATCGATGGATCCCGGCGCGGCGTACCTGCTGATTCGCGGCATCAAGACGCTCGGCGTGCGCGTCGCGCGGCAGTGTGAGAACGCCATGGCCGTCGCAACTTTTTTGGAGAAACATCCGAAAGTCGAGCGCGTGCACTATCCAGGGTTGAAGTCGCATCCAAGCCATGAACTGGCGAAGAAGCAGATGCGCGGATTTGGCTCGATGCTGGCGTTTGACATGAAAGGCGGCTTGCCGGCGGCGCGGCGCTTCTGCGACCGCGTGCGGTTGTTTTTGCTGGCGGCGAGCCTGGGTGGCGTGGAATCGCTGGTGATTCTGCCGATTTACAGCTCGCACTACAACATGAGCGACGAGGAATTGCGGCGCGCGGGCGTCAGCCCGGGAACCGTGCGCGTGTCGATGGGTTTGGAAGACAAAGAAGATTTGATCGAGGATTTGAAGCAGGCGCTGGAGTAGAAGAGTTCCGCTACTTCGCGGCCGGGGCCGGGGTTGGAGCTTCCCACTCTTCCTGTTCGGGAAGCAGCGACTTCACGATGTCTTCCAGTTCGTGCGCGCTCTGAACGTCCTGCGGGTAATTGTGCGCGGTGATATCAAACGCTTTGGCGTATTTGGTGCGAACGTCTTGCAGCTCTTCCTGCAAGCGGACGGCAATGCGCTTGGCATTGAGCGCATCGGTCTCCGGCAGAACCAACGCAAAAGTGTCGGGCGCGAGCCGATAGATGGAATCCGTAGGCCGCAGCTTGCGGGACATGGCTTTGGCTGCGTCGCTCCATGCCGCGTCATCATCCTGGTTCGGCTTTGCAGGACCGGAAGCGGCCTTGGCTTTCACTAGCAGCAGCGAAAGGGTTTTTTGCATGGTCATGGCGCGGCGGAACTCCATGGTCAGGCGGTCCCAAAAATAATTCTGGTCTGGCATGGAGTGCAGCAAATCCACACTGGCCTGATGCTGGAGCGTAATGTTGCGCTCCAGCTCCGCCAGCAGTTGCTGTTTCAACTGGCGCACGGTGCGCTGGCGCTCCAGCAAGTAGCCAACGAAAAGCAGCGTCAGCCCGCAAAACCCGAAAAACGCTACGCGCAGCGTCCACTTGTTGCCGACGGGATGGAGAAACACGAGCGGATACATGAAAGCTGCCAGGCCACCAGCTAGCACGAGCACAAACACGACAGCCAGGATGGTGAGCTGCAGCTCCCGCTTTTCGAGCCGATCCAATTCCGCGCGATTCAGTGTCGTCATGCTCGCCTTGCCCCTAAACCCACCAAAGGAGATAGCCAAACATTCTCATAGTTGCGCCGAAATTGCCTCCGAGCAATGGAACTGGCCGTATTTTGTGACGGAAATGCTACTGTCCTGCGTTCTCTCAGAGTGACGATTTTGCGCGGCGAAGCCACGCTCACTGCACGATGCGAATCTCCACGTTTTGCGCGGCGGCGTATTGCGCGAGGAGGGCAGACATGCGCTGGGTCCAGCGGTCCAGGCTCTCTGGTCCGGCAAAAGAGATGATGACGGCGAGAATCCCCTCGGTTTTGGAAGTGACCATGGTGCGCTCGGAATCGCTTGTCGCGCTGCCGTGCGGTCCCAGGTCATCGGCAAAGAGCGGCAGGCCTTCGAGATTCAAGTCGTATTTGCCAATGCCCTTGTAGGTTTCGCCGGCGCGGCCTGCGCGAAAAATGACGTCACCGTGCACATGCGCAGCGTCGTACAAGCCCACCGGGAGACGGCTTTCGACGGAGACCAGGTTGATGACGTCCACCACGCCGTTGATTTGGGGAAAGCCTTTGCCGGCTACGATTCTTCGAAGAAGGGCTTCTGCGGAACCGCGGTACCTAGCGGGGTCTTTTCCCAGGGACTTGTACGCTCGGCGGACCGCCTCCACTTGCGGCGATTCCAGGACGCCTCGGGGAAAGGGCAGCTCCTGAATCTCAAGTTCTCTTTGATTCATTTCCGCGAGCAGCTCCACCGGCGAAGGGCCAACTTGCACGCGCGCCGTCAGGCAGCCGAGCGCCGTTCGCGGGCACTTCTTCTTTAGGCCTGGATCAATCTGCACTTTCACTTTTGGTGTGATTCCGTCTCATGAATTTACTTGATGCACGGCGCATTCTACAGCGGAGAGCGGAAGATTCGCGAGCCCGCACGAAAATTTATGATTCCTTTTCCGGAAGGCTATAAGGAGGTTTCCTTGCAGATTCGGACTTCACGGAGGAGTCCGTATTCGTCTGCTCGGGAGCTGCGCCTCTTGCGGAAACAATCAGGCCTACGCGCCTCAGCGCGTGCAGGTAGGCGGGCCGCGAATGGCGGTAATGATCCGCAGGGACTTTGCCGTCGAGCCAGGCGGTGTCCATAGGGTAGACGAGCGGATCGAAAATCACCATGTAGAAGTGCCACAGCAAAATGGAGAAAGTTGCAAGCAAAGCTTCGTACCAATGAACGGCGGTAGCTGCGTCGGTAATCCATTTCGGAAAATGGCGCAGCGCAAAATTGTTGAACCACAGCAAGAAACCGGAAATGGCCATTACCGCGGTGCCCCAGAGAAACGCCCAGTATTCCATTTTTTCTGCGTAATTGAATTTTCCAAATTGCGGCTCGTCCTTACTCAGGTTGAGGTTGTAGCGCACAACATCGACGAGATCCGTCGCGTCTTTCACTCTGGGGAGCATGGCGAGGAGAAATTTGCGGTCACGCCGATTCAGCGCAAGATGAATGAAGTGATACAACGTCGAAGCAAGGAGCACGATCGCGGCCGTGCGATGCAGCAGACCGCGGAAGGCGTCCTGCTTGCCCCAAAGCAGAAACGGAGCGGACCACCAACTGTCCGGATACTTCAGCGCAAATCCAGTGAAGACAAGCGTGGGGAAACTCAGCATTACTCCCCAGTGCGCGATGCGGAACCACAGGTTCATTCGAACGGCCTGTTCCTGACTATGTTCCGGGCCGGATTCGAGCCGGCGATGGCGCCGCAGTTTTGCCAGCCAATCGAGCAGATTGTGCAGAAGCATGAAACCCAGGGTGAGCGGAATGATCACTAGGTAGATTCCGCGAATCCATTGAACAACGGGATGGGCCTGCCCAGAGGTGATGCGCACATGAACCGGGCCGATGGCCAGCTTGTCGCCGATGTTCTGGTGGCATTGGCCACAGGTTTTTCCCAGGTTAGCCGCGTTCACCGTGGAGCGCGGATCGTTCGAACGGAAAATCGCATGGACGCCGTGGCACGAAGCGCAGTTAGCGGCGGTTAATGTGCCTTCGCGCACGGCCAAACCGTGGAAACTGTCGGCGTAGGAGGGCAGGCGATCCGCAGGCAGATCATAGAGGCGGGTCAAACGAGTATCCGAATGGCATCTCCCGCAAGTTTGCGTGGAGATGTTGGCGGCGTTCAGGGCGGACGCAGGATTTGACGGCTCGAGGATCAAATGTTCGCCGTGGCAATTCGTGCAGTCCGGAGCGTCGCGCACACCGGCTTTCAGCGCTTCGCCGTGCACGCTTTCGTTGAATTGCCGGGCGATTTCACGGTGACACTTGGCGCAAGTCCCCGCGACGTTCCAGTGGCTCACCGTGGATTGCGCGTCGCGCGCGGGCAAGATGCGATGGCCGCCGTGGCAGTCGGCGCAAACCGCGGCGTTTTTGCCTTGCAGAACGGCACGTCCGTGCACACTTTGCAGATATTGCTCAACGGGATGGAGGACGGGAATCTTATGGCGCGATAGGAAGCCAGGATTAGCGTGGCATTGCGCGCAGGCCGCGGGCTGATTCTTCTTTGTGACTTTTGAATCGGCTTCGCCGGAGGCTTGGATTTTGTGAATGGGCCCATGACAAGAGACGCAAGTGGGAGCATCAGGATCGCCGGATTTTGCCGCTTGGCCGTGAATGCTTTCAGCAAGATCCTTCGCTTCAGACGAATGGCATTCCGTGCATTTTCCGGGCTGGAGCTTTGCCGCCGCAATCACTTCATGGACGTTCCCGTGGCAGGAAGAGCAGGATTCCTCGCCGAGAACTGCGTGAATACTTTTCGCCGCGTCTGCTACCTCATCCGTGTGGCACGTTTCGCACTTCACCTTCGCAATCTTAGCCGGGTGGGGAAAGTCTTTGATGGAAGTGTGGCAATCGGTGCATCCGAGAGATCCATGCATGCTCGCGGCGTGCTTGTCCGGGCGAATGGAGATGCTCTTGCCTTTCTCGGATTTCATGTCCGACTGACCGTGACAGGCGAGGCAAGCTTCGTCCTGCTTCAAAGGTTGGGCCGGTTTTTCCTGCTGGCGCGCCAGCGCGGGAACCGACAGAAATGTGAGTAATAATGACGGGAAGAAAAGAAAGCGCGAGAGCGCTTTTTTCAGCGGGAATTGCTTCGACGAGTTTCGCGGATTCTCTGCATGCACCGCCATACCGGTCTCCATCTATCAATGCTTCACGGCAGCGGTAAGGATTCCCGCAGCTTATTTCAGCCCCAGATCGCCGAGGACCTTGGGATTCGTTTCCTCCACGGCCAGCAAATTGTGGCAAGCGGAACAGTCGTTGGTGATTGTCTGGCCATCCGCGCTCGTGTGGCTGCCATCGTGGCAGCGGAAGCAGCCGGGAAAATCCGTGTGCCCGATATTGTTCGGGTGAACGCCCCAGGTCACTTTCATGTCCGGGAAAATGTTTCGCAGATAAATCGCAGCTACAGTCTGCGCGGATTGTTCTACGAGAGCGCGCCTGCCGTCATACACCGCCGGATAATTCGTGCGGTAAAACGATTTCACTCCTTCCAGGATGCGCTGCTGCGCCGTATCCCGGTCGGGGTAATCAGCCTTCAGCAGCTCGACCGCTTTTTTCCGGATGAATGGCAGTTCCGGGCTGATGCGCCCGGTGGCCATTTGTTCGTTCACTGCGTTTTCCGGGATTTCGAAGGCATGCGTGGGGCGATTGTGACAATCCACGCAATCCATCGAGCGATGTTCGCCAGCGTCGAGCTGCTGTTTCGTGGCCTGCACGTCGCTGGAGACGTATTCAATGGTCTTGCCCTGGTCGTTGGTGTAGTAAACGACGGGAATCACCTGGCGCTGATCGTCGATGGAAATGTAGCGGATGCGCGAACCTTCATCGAGATGCCTGCCGTGAATTCCCACCGACCCTTGCCAAGTATGACCGCCGATCTTGAGCAGCATGGCGGTCGTTTGCGGAGTATTTTTCTCATCGTCCTTATAGGTGGTTTTCACCACGAATTTGTCGCCCGTAAAGCGCTGCGGCCAATGACACTGCTCGCAAGTTTCGCGAGCCGGACGCAGGTATTTGACCGGCGCATGGATGGGCTGGGAGTAGGTGTGAAAAGTGACGGCAAAAACCTGGCGGACGCCCGAGAGTTTGGAGCGCACGAACCAGCCTGCTCCCGGGCCAATGTGGCATTCCACGCATTCGACGCGCGAGTGAGGAGAGTTCTGATAGACCGTAAACTCCGGCATCATCACCGTGTGGCAGGTTTGCCCACAGAATTGTGTCGTGTCCATGTATTCGACACCCCGGTAGGAAGCGGTTCCAAAGATGAGGACGTTCAGGAAAGTTGCAGCGCCAACCAAAAAAGCTCCGTGCCGCACCACGGGATCGCGAAGATTGATTGCGGGATAAATGTCCAGAAGCTGCCCTTGGGCTTTGAGTTTATGGCGGCGCAGCAAAATGCCGATGGGAATGAGCAGCAGACCGAGGACAAAAATCCCGGGCAAGATCAAAAAGAGCAAAATGCCGATGTAAGGATGAGGCGGACCGGGAAGCAGAAAGTCATAGAACCAGAAAGCGATCAGAGTGAGCGCAGCGCTGGTGGTGAGTACGGCACCAATAAAACTAAAAGGATTTTGTCCGAAATAGTAGAGGAGCCGCACCCAGCCCCGGATCGTGTCGCGAATGGTCATGTCGCGGGATGTTCGCCCTACTCCTCTCCCAAGAGGAAAGTGTTTTTTTCAGAGCGCGAGTTCCAGCCGGCGAGAAAGCCGGACTCGCTCGAAGGCACAGTTGTCTCGCCAAGCTTGCCCGCTGGCAGGCACGCTGCTACTCACGAGAATTGCGGATGCAAGCAATGATCCTTGACTACCGCATTCGCTTAGTTTCTCGCAGCAGCCAGGCTCCAACTACTTCAAAGTGGCCAGATAAGCGGCGAGTTCCTTCACCTGATCCGCCGTCAGACTCTTCAAGCTGGCATGCTTCGGCGAAGTTGAGATCGCTTTCTGAATCTCCTCAGCAGTTTTGCCTTTGATGGAAGGCGATTTCATCGCAGGTTTGCCGGCCGCATCTGCGCCGTGGCAGGCGGCGCACTTCGCCTTGAAAGTCTTTTCCCCGTTGGCGGTATCCTGAGCGCGAGAGACCGAGCCTACCAAGCACAGCAATGTAACAAATGCGATTCCTGGAATGACCTTCTTCATGGCTTTCTCCTTGACAACATCGCAGTGGTGCGAGGCGTCTCTTGCACGGAGACGCTTCGCACCCGCAAATCCTTCTCTTGGCCGGTCCGGTTACTTTTTCTTTCCAAGCATCCGGATGTAGGCCACGAGGTCCTTCACCTGGTCCGCGGAGAGCGTCTTATACGGCGGCATCTTGCCTTTGCCTGAAGTAATGGCTGCGGTCAAGTCCGCATCGCTCATCTTTTGGACTTCCTCCGAGGTAAAGTCCTTGACCTTCATCATTTTGCCCGTGGCCGTTTCACCCTTGCCATCCGGCCCGTGGCAACCGGCACACTTTGCTTTGTACGTGGCCTCGGCAGCGGCGGCATCCGCCTTTGCCGGCGAACTCAGGAAGGCGGCAGCTGCCAGAGCAACGGTAGCGACCGTGATTCCTGCGATCCAACTAGTAGTGTTCCGCATGTTCCTCTCCTGTCGATCAGCGCCCGGATGGGGCCGCGCGCTGTCCGTTGTCAAGTTTTACCATATCCCGAATGCTAAAGCCCGTATCCCATTCTTTCCGGCTGGCCTCTTCTACTTCATACAACACTTATTTGGGCCCTACGTTTCGACTCCCGAGCCCCTAGGATTTTGGTGCTTGGCGCTCCAACTGCCGGATGTACAGAGACAGGCCCAGCACCGTCATCAAGATGAAAATCAGGGCAAATCCCAAGCCTTTGCGACGGTAGTCGCGCTCGGCCAGCGCCGCCTGGCCCGCTTGCAAGTTCTTTGCAGCAAGCTTCAGGCCCTCTTGAATATCCTGATCGACCAATTCCGTTTTGAAGCTATGAATTGTGACGCGCGCTTTGGTCAGAGCGTCCCGGGCTTGATCCTGGTCGAGACGCGCCTGGCTGACCTCCATGCCCGAGGATTCCGCCACGCTCAGCACTTTGTCGGCACCTTTGACGGCATCATCAAGTCGTTTCAGGCCGCTCAGCATTGCAGCCCGTTGTTGATCGCAAATATCCCCCGGCGTGTGGCACTGCATGCACACGGCCTCCGGGCCCGAGCCAAGCTTTGCATCGGTGGGATGAGTGATGTCATGGTTGCTGTGGCAAACCACACAACCCGGAAGGCCTGCGGCTTGAAACGCTGCCTTATGCGTGCTCTTCTCGAACATCTGGTCCTGGAAGACGTGGCATTTGGAACAAACGTTCTGCACGGTATCCACGCCGGGAGGCGCCGCGCCGTGGTTGCCATGGCAAGTGGAGCAGGTGGGCGCGCTGAGATCCCCGCGCATCGCCAACGCATCGTGATGGACGCTGGAGCTGTATTTCGCGAACTGGTCTGTTGGAATCGAATAGCCCTTCATATAAGCCGCGTCGGCGTGGCAGCGGGCGCAAGTTTCCGCGATGTTGAGCGGATGAACCTTCGAGCGGGTGTCGCTGGCGGGGCGCAATCCATGAACGCCGTGGCAATCAATACAGACTGCGACTTTGGTATCGCCCTTGGCGAAGAGCTTGCCGTGCACGCTGGTCTTGTACTGGCTCAACTGGTCGGTGCGCAGGGATGGGTTGTACTGGCGCATAAAGGCCGCATCGGAGTGACAACGCCCGCAAAGCTCCGGGACGTCCTTGCGCTCGATCTTCCCACGGAACTTCGCGGCTTTGCTCATGGCTTCCATATCCGCCTTAGTGGGGTCCCCGCCATGGCAACTGGCGCAAGTCAGGCCCTTTTGCGCGTGGATGTCGCTCGTAAATTGTTGTTCGGTGACCTGAAGAGGCGGATCCAGGGCTCCGTGGCAATCGAGACAGGTGTTCTGCGCCTGCGCGAAGGCTTGGCCGCCGAAGAGAAGCAGCGCCAGAAGCAAGAAATGCGCGTTTGAAATTCCGCTATTTCGCCAAGTATCCATAGAAAGTCATCGCAATGATGTACGTTAGCGCAAAGACTCCGGCGCCCATGATGAATTTCCGGCCGCGCCCGCCTCCTGCTTTGTCGAAGAACGGCAGCAGCATCCACACCAGCCCCGCGGCACCGAAGACCAGAATGCCGATAACTTCGCCGTCGACGAACCACACTTTGGCCGGAATTTTCTTGAGCGTCTGGAACATGAACATGAAATACCACTCCGGCCGGATGCCCGCGGGCGCCGGGGCAAACGGGTCTGCCTTCGCGCCGAGTTCCCACGGCAGAATGGCGGCCAGCGCTCCCAGCACGCCCAGGGCGATGTACCAGGCCATGAGCTCGCGAAGGAAAAAGTTGGGGAAGAAATTCATCTGCCGCGCTTCCCCGGGAGACGCCTTCCAGCGCGCTTCCACGCCCGGCGGGACGCTGATGCCGAAATACTGGACCAGCGCGAGATGAATGAGGACGAAGAGGGTGGTCAATCCCGGCAAGACAGCGACGTGAAATCCGAAGAAGCGAGTCAGCGTAGCACCGGTCACGTCTTCGCCGCCACGCAAGAAAACCATTAGGTGACGGCCAATGAGAGGAACCTGGCCGGTAATCTCGGTGCCGACTTTGGTGGCAAAAAAGGCCAGCGTGTTCCACGGGAGCAGATAGCCGCTAAAGCCGAATCCCAGGGCGAGGAAAAGCAGCACCATGCCGCTCAGCCAGGTCAATTCGCGGGGTTTGCGGTACGCGCGCAAGAAAACCACGCTGAACATGTGCGCGAAAGCGGTAAGAATCATCAGATTGGCGGCCCAGGAATGAATCGAGCGCACCAGCCAGCCAAATTGCACGCGGGTCATGATGTACTGCACGCTCTCGAACGCTTCATTGGCGCCGGGACGGTAATACAGGAGCAGGAGGATCCCCGTGCAGACCTGGATTCCGAAGAGGAAGAGGGTGATGCCGCCGAGGAAATACCAGTAGGAAAGCTTGTGGACTGGAACGGTCTTCTTCTTCAATGGGCCGATGAGATCGGCCCAATGGAACCGCTCATCGAGCCAGTCCCGGACACGGGTGAACATACCCAACTCAGCCCTCCCGCTTCCGGCTAATTACGATTTCGTCGCCGCGAACGTGCACCTGGTAGGCTTCAAGCGGGCGAGGCGGCGGACCGGAGATGTTGCGCCCGTTGAGATCGTACAGTCCGTTATGGCAGGCGCACCAAACCTCGTGGAGGTCGTTGCGGTACTGGACGGTGCAGCTCAGGTGCGTGCAAACGGCGGAAAGCGCACGATACTCGCCTTCACCGGTCATCACCAAAAGAGCAGGACGCGTTCCGAATCGCACGATCTTCGAGCCGTTGGGTTTGAGGTCGCCCACTTTGGCAGCGACAATTTCATCTCCGCCAAGATCCACGACGGGCGGCGGCACGAGATAGCGAAGCACGGGATAAATGGCGGAGACAATGGAGGCAAACAGGCCGCCACCCAGGAGTATCTCGACCATACGCCGCCGCAGCGGCAGAACTTTTTCAGGTTCTTCAGGTTTCATAAGAGTCTGGTGTTCCGCGCCGGGATTCTCAAAGATCGCGAAACCTAATGTTTTTTGGCCAAGTCCCGGATGAAGGCGGCCACGCTGTCGATCTGTTCTTTGCTCAACTTGCCCTCGTACGCGGGCATCTTGTCTTTGCCCTTGACGATGACGGCTTTGAGGTCGGCGTCGGATTTCTTTTGAACGTCGGCGGACTGGAGATCGGGAATCTTGAGCTTTTCTCCCATCATGGTTTTTCCAGCGCCGTCCGGACCATGGCACATGGCGCATTTGCCCTTGAACAGACTTTCCCCGGTCTCTTGTGCTTTCGCGGGTAAGCCTAGTAATAGGACTGCGGCAACTGTGCAGATGCCTAGGATCAGTCTGATTACGCGGGATGCCGTCTTCGCGTTCATGGATTTTGGTCTCCTCGTGCCGAGCGTCATAAATCGAAAGCGCCGGTTTGGCCCGGCGTTCTGGTTCACATTGTGATAGATAACCCAAGCCCGAACTGTGACGACTGTCACGCTACAACGTGATTGTGCACGGGCTGTGAGTTTCTGCACGGGCCACTCCTCCTAAGTCTGGAGGCGGCTTGGAGTTGCCGCCGCTCCTGAACGGAACTCAGAAGGCGTACCGCACGGAAAGCGTGACCAAATGGCTCCGGAAATTTCTCGGCGCAAACAGGTCCTGCGCGATAAAGGCGCCGGTCGTGGCGCTCGTAGTGGGATCCTCATGATAGCCGTAGTATTCGTAGTAAGCCTTTGCGGTCCAGTTCTTTGCGTAGTGGTACTCGAGGCCGCCGAAGGGGTGCAGCCACTTCGAATCGAGAGAGCCGGAGGGCACCTGCGGAGTAATCACCAGAAGCGCTGAGCCGCTCGTGCCGGTCAGGCTCGCTCCAAGGTGCGCGGTCAGCCTGTGAACCGGGGTCAGGCTCAAATCGAAATAGCCGTAATGAGAAAGGTTCGTGTAGGTGGAAAGCTGCTGCTGCAGGCCAGTCACGCCGGGGCAACTGACCGTCGAGGGGCCGGTAGGCGAGGCGCTGCTGACAAAGCAGATGAGGATCTGGGAAAAAACGTCGTTGTAATCGTAGCCGATTTCCAAGCCGATTTTGTCCTTTGGCTGGAGAATCGCGGAAATGCCGTAGGTGCGGTTGTGCTGGAGATTGTTCACGTTGGCGACGTTGTTCCGCGCTTCCCAAATGAGGGCATTGCCGTTCAAGTTCAGCCAGTTCGTCAGATTGTATTTGGCGCGCACACGATATTCCTGCGACTGCCTGGGACTGATGCGCGTAAATGATCCGTCGGCGCTGAAAAGTTCGGTGTCAAAGCTGACCTGCAGCTTCTGGCTCGGCCGCGCCCAGATGCCGAATAAACCGGAAAATTCGTTGATGGGCGGGACCGCGTCGGACGCGGGAACGAAGGCAGGGACGGAAAGAAAGCTGATGGAGGTATCCGCGTTCAGCGTGCAGCCAGCGGGAAGGTTGGCTTGCGAAACAGGATTAGCTGGATTCACGACCGCGCAAGCGCCACGAGCAGCCACAGCCGCGGTTGGACCCGGGAAGAAAACCTCGTTCAGGGTCTCATAGAAATTGTCGGCAATGATGCGATGGCGGTAGCGCATTCCGACGCGAGCACCCAACTTGTGGGAAAAGCGGTAGTCGACTTCTGCGAGATTCATTCGCTCTTCCTGCTTCAAGAAATTGCTGTCCAGAATGATGGAGATGTCCGGCCCGGAAGACGAAACCGGCGGGGTTCCGCTGGGCGTGGAGTGCACGGGCGTGCCCGACACCGCCCCTGCGGGAGGGACACATGTGAGCGGAGTGGGAATGGTTGGCGTGAAGAAATTAGCTGCGGTATTGAGGTTGGGGCTGAAGAAGGAACAACTCGAGGCGTCGAAGGCGGCAGGATCGTGCCAGTTCGAGTAGTGGAAGGTGTCGAGGAAGCTCAGTTTGTCGGATATGTGCCAGGTCCCGCCAAAATCGGCCACCGCCGCCACGCGCCGCCCGAACACGGGCCCGCTATTTGTTTGGTTGCGCAAATTGGTACGCGATTCGCGGCCAAACAGGGTTTGGTTGTAGCCGAAGACGTCGGTGTCTCCGCTCGAATAGCTGAGCCGCGCGGTCAGGTCCAGTTTTTCCCAGTAATTGGATTGCACGCTGAGCTGTTCCGTCGGCGTATTCGTGCGCGTGCGCCCGTGGTTCAAGTAGCCGTTAAAGTACGCGCTGCAGGCAGGATTCACAAAGCCGGAAGCCAGGAATGTACCGCCACAAGGCTGATTCGCCGTGGCATTGAACGAAACGCCCAGGTCGACATTCTGAGTTGGATTCAGCTGAAAGGGTTGCGCGAAATCGGTGATGCCGGTGTCGCCTTTGTAGTAGTTCCAGA
>JAWOLO010000460.1:0-2569 GCA_033853375.1 Terriglobia bacterium | reverse complement strand
GACATGGTGATCTATTACCATTGGCATGGAAAGATCGACCGTGAATGGGAGCGCAAGGCGGTCAATCATCTATTTGCCATGCAGTTGTGGGAGGGCGGCTGGAATATTTATTATGGGGGTCCGGTCGAGGTCAATGCGACCATTAAAGCCTATCTGGCGCTGAAATTGGCCGGTGTGCCGGTAACGGATCCCCGGATGCTGCGCGCCCGGAGCGTGGCCTTGAGCTTGGGTGGAGTGCCGCGAATGAACACCTTCGCCAAACTCTATCTGGCCCTTCTCGGCCTCTATCCCTGGGATTATGTGCCCACCATCCCGGCGGAAATCATCCTGATTGGGAAGTGGTTCCACGTGAACTTTAATGAAATGAGTTCGTGGAGTCGTTCCATGCTGGTGCCGCTGTCGATCATCAACCATTTCAAACCCACTCGCCCGATCCCAGGCGTTGATCTCAACGAGCTTCATCCGGAAGGGTTCAACGAGCGCGACCTCGCCCTGCGTCCAGATCCGCAATTGTTTACCTGGCGCAATTTCTTTCTCTGGCTGGACGGTCTGCACAAGTTCGTGGAGAACAACAAGTTGCGACCGTTCCGGAAATGGGCGCTGAGGAGAGCCGAGCAGTGGATGCTTGATCGGATGGAAGGCACCAACGGCTTGGCCGCCATTTTCCCGGCGATACTCAATTCATTGATTGCCCTGGAGTGCTTGGGCTACCCCGAGGACCATCCCTTCGTCAAACGGGCGGTGCGGGAACTTAAAAACCTGGAACACGAGGAGCCTGACTCGGTGCATTTAGAGCCTTGTCTTTCCCCGGTTTGGGACACGGCGATCGTCGCCATTGCTTTGCACGAGTCTGGTATCCCGGCGACTCATCCCCGGCTCCGCCAAGCGGGCGAGTGGTTGCTGGACAAGGAGATACGTTTTCGCGGAGACTGGCAGTTCAAGAATCCCACTCAAGCTGAACCCAGTGGTTGGGCCTTCGAGTTTGAAAACAAATGGAACGCGGATATCGACGATACCGCGATGGTGCTGTTGGCGTTGCGCAAAATTCCCACGTCTGACTCCCGGCGTCGCGATGCGAGCTTCCAGCGTGGCTTGAACTGGATGCTCACCTTTCAGTGCCGCGATGGCGGGTGGGCCGCCTTCGACAAGGACTGCACCAAAGGGATCCTGGAGAAGGTGCCTTTTGCCGACCATAATGCGATGCTGGACCCAGAGTGCGCCGACATCACTGCCCGAATCCTGGAATTGCTTGGCTACGAGCAATTTCCGCGGGAGAATCCGCAGATCCAAAAGGCGGTTCAATTTCTCCGCGATCATCAGGAAGAGGACGGTTCCTGGTATGGCCGCTGGGGTGTCAACTATATCTACGGAACCTGGCAGGTGCTCCGCGGCATGTGGGCGCTCGGTTGGAACATGGAAGAGCCTTGGCTGGTCAAGGCGCGGAATTGGCTGGAAGGCGTGCAACTCTGTGACGGTGGCTGGGGGGAACGTTGCAACACCTATGAAGATCCGGTCTTCAAGGGCCAAGGCCCGAGCACGGCCTCGCAGACCGCCTGGGCCGTCATGGCCCTCTGCACCTTTGATGACCCGCACCGGCCCAGCCTGCTCCGCGGCGTCAAATACTTGGTTCAAACTCAAAACGCAGACGGAAGCTGGACTGAACTCGAAACCACGGGGACCGGTTTCCCACGCGTCTATTATCTCAAATACGACATGTATCGCAATAGCTGGCCGCTACTCGCGCTAGCTACCTATCGTCATCTGCTTTGTCGGCCAACCATTAAAGGCAACGGTCACGTGGGCCAGGAAATGAGTGAGATGGCAAAGCCCCGTGAAACGTTGGAGCTCCACGTTTAGCCGAGGGATCTCCAGGCTTCGACGACGCAAGGTTCGGCAGGAAACGGGTCGCAGGATGGGCGCGAAAATTCATTCTGGCCGGTCGCCGACGCGATGAGTTCTTTGCTTGCCAGGAAAGGAGATATACTGGTCTGTTTCGCCTTGCCGACTGAGGCTCGGCCGCTTCGCAAGTATGCAGCCATTCGTAGGGACATCTGCGTGCTTTGCACCGGGATGGGGCCAGCGAACGCGCAGCGCGCTGTCGAGCGCGAACTGTGCCGAGTTAATCCGGAACTCGTCTTCACCTGCGGTTTTGCCGGTGGCCTCAGGCCAGGATTGAGCATCGGGACAGTGCTTTTTGAGGCCGACGAGGATTTTCCACTCCGACTTGCCCTGCTCGATGCCGGGGCACATCCGGGACGGTTCTTTTGCGCGGAGCGGGTGGCCACCACGGTTTTGGGAAAACGAACACTGCTGGAGAGCACAGGCGCTGACGCCGTGGAGATGGAGTCCCAGACAATTCGTTCCCTCTGCACAGAGCGCGGACTGCCTTGCGCCACAGTGCGGGTAATTTCTGACACCTCAGAGGAAGACTTGCCCTTGGATTTTAACCGATTCTTGACGGCAGAGCGGAGGACGAACTACCTGAAGCTGCTTTCGGCGGTTGTTAAGCAGCCAGAAAAGCTGGGCGCATTGCTCCGTTTTCATCGCCAGATCCAAAGCGCAGCCGAAA
>JAWOLO010000459.1:0-4543 GCA_033853375.1 Terriglobia bacterium | reverse complement strand
ACCGACGTTCCTTCCGCCTGCGTTGCCAGGGCCATGTATTGCGCCTGCATATCCGTGGCGAACCCCGGATACTCTTCGGTGGTCACGTCCGCGCACACAAGTTTCTCTGCGCCTCGCACGCGAATCGTCGTTGCGTTCACAATATCAATTCGTGCTCCAGCCTGCTGGAGTTTCGCAATCACCGCGCCCAAGTGAGCCGGCATGCAATTGTGAATCGTCAAATCACCTCCGGTAATCGCACCGGCCACGAGAAACGTCCCCGCCTCAATGCGGTCAGGAATCACGATGTGTTCTGTGCCATGCAGTTCTTTCACGCCGCGAATCCGTAGCGTCGAGGTCCCGTCTCCGCAAATCTGCGCGCCCATTTTCCGCAGCATTACAATCAGGTCCGTCACTTCCGGCTCGCGCGCCGCATTCTCCAGTACCGTTTCGCCTTCCGCTAGCGCCGCGGCCATCAAAATATTTTCCGTCCCGGTTACCGTAATTTTCTCTAACACGATGTGCGCGCCTTTCAGCCGCCGCCCGCGCGAGCCGTTACCATGCACTTTTGCCTCGATGTACCCGTGAGAAGTCGTAATCTCCGCGCCCATCTGTTCCAGTGCCTTCAAGTGCAAATCCACTGGCCGTGCGCCGATCGCGCATCCGCCCGGAAGCGAAACGCGCGCCACCCCCACACGCGCCATCAGCGGCCCTAGCGTCAGGATCGACGCACGCATCGTTTTCACCAATTCGTACGGCGCCTCTGCGTGATTGAGCTTCGGCGCCTGAATTTCGTAATCGCTCGCGGGCACCGCCGCCACAGAGACTTTTGCGTCCATGAACGCCAACAGCTTGCTCATGGTGACCAGGTCCCGCACTTTGGGCACATTGCGCACTACGACTTTGTCCGCAGTCAGCAGTGCCGCCGCCATCACCGGGAGAGCGGAATTCTTCGCCCCGCTGACGGCCACCGTTCCCCGCAGCGCCTTCCCGCCTTTGATCAGAAACTTATCCATCCTCTATCTCGTAGTGGCGGACCTTCAGGTCCGTTTTTTCTATGTCCTTGCCTTTTGCCTACTTCCTTTTTTCTTCTCCTCAGCGTCCTCTCTGTCCGTTTCTCTGCGTTCTCTGTGTTAAATCTTTGCTTTATTCTCCTAATGCGATTCTTAAATTGCCCCGCGCTGCTTTCAGCCTGCTTCCCGCTTCGCTTGCTTCCACTCCCAGCTTTAGCATCACCAGCGCCACGCGCATATTGTGTCCCGCCGCCCGCAGTGCGTGTTCCGCCGCAGACACACTCTTCCCGCTCGCTTCCGCCAGAATCCGCAGCGCCCGCTTCGCAACCTTTGCATTCGTCTGAACCACGTCGATCATCAGGTTTTCGTAGACATGTCCGAGCCGCGCCATCGTTGCTGTGCTGAGCATGTTCAGAACCATTTTCTGCGCGGTCCCTGCTTTCATCCGCGTCGAGCCCGTCAGCACTTCCGGCCCCACCTCCGCGGCAATCACAATTTTCGCGAGCCGCGCCACGGGCATTTTGCGGTTCGACGTGATCGCGACTGTCGTTGCCCCGCGTCCTCGCGCGAATTTCAACGCCGCTAGCACATATGGCGTCGTCCCACTTGCTGTCACTCCGACGACCACGTCATGACGCGTCAGTTTTCTCTTGCGCAATTCGCGCTCCGCGTGGAGCACGTCGTCTTCCGCGCCCTCTACCGCTTGCGTGATCGCCCTGCCCCCGCCGGCAATCAGCGCTTGCACCAGCTTTGGAGGCGTCCCAAACGTCGGCTGACATTCCGCCGCGTCCAGCACCGCCATGCGCCCGCTGGAGCCTGCGCCGACATAAATCAGCCGCCCGCCGTGGCGAATTCCTGCGACGATCGCATCCACCGCACGCGCAATCGCTGGAATCTCTTTTCCCACCGCCGGCGCCACTTTGCGATCCTCGCGGTTCATCAACGCGACGATTTCGCGCGCCGTCATGCGGTCGAGATTCCTTGATGCTTGGTTTCGTTGTTCCGTCAGTCGAGATTCTTTGGGGATAGAAGTTCTGAAGGGCTTGGGCATTGCTCCATTATAACGGGCTGCCTGGAAATCCTTGACGCCCAACCGTTAATCTGGTGTATGGCGGACAAAAGGGGAAGAGGCATACCAGCTGTTTTCCACAGACGAAGCGGAAATTGACACTTCTGGGCACAACAGAACATCTTCCTCTAAACCTCTGTCACGGGATTCAGCTATGCTAGAAACCACCGGGCCAGCCCCATCGCTTAGAACGGATGGAATGGAATCCATGTCCATAGATGTCCTCAAAAAACTTTTTCAGCAGCACTTCAATACGGCTCCTACGCGCATTCAGCCTTTGCAGGGAGAACTCGGCGGCTCGGGCCGGAAAATCATCCGCCTCGCCGACGATAGCCGTAGCGCGGTCGGCGTTCTCTACGGCGTTCGGGAAGAGAATGTCGCCTTCCTCGCATTCTCCAGACATTTTCGCAAGCATCTCCTGCCCGTACCAGAAATCTACGAGGAAGCCCTTGACCAGGGCGCTTATCTTGAAGAGGACCTCGGCGACACCTCGCTCTTCGAATTTCTTTCCAAAAACCGCTCCGGCGAATTCGTCGCTCCTGTCGTTGTCGAAGCCTATCGCAAAGCCGTTGGCATTCTCCCGCGCTTTCAAGTCGAAGCCGCTCGTGATTTTGATTACAGCTATTGCTACCCGGTTGGCAGTTTCGATCGCCAGTCCATCGCTTGGGACCTGAACTATTGCAAATATTACTTCTTCCGCCTCGCGGGCATCCCCTTTAATGAATGCGCTTTGGAGAACGACTTCGATCGCCTTACGGAATTTCTTCTCCAAGCGCCACGCGATTATTTCCTGTATCGCGACTTTCAGTCGCGCAACATCATGCTGCGCGACGGCCAGCCCTTTTTTGTTGACTACCAGGGCGGACGAAAAGGCGCTTTGCAATACGACATTGCTTCGCTGCTTTTCGACGCGAAGGCCGACCTCCCGCCCGAGCTTCGCGAGGACCTTCTCTACGATTACCTTCGCGCGCTCGCCAACTTTATCCCCGTGGATCGCGAGGAGTTCTTGCGCTTCTATCACGGCTATGTTTACGTCCGCATCATGCAGGCGCTCGGCGCGTACGGGTATCGCGGTTTCTTCGAACGCAAGGTGCATTTCCTGCAGAGCGTGCCCTACGCCCTTAAAAACATTCGCTGGCTCCTGCACAACGTCAAATTGCCCATTGAGTTGCCCGCGCTGCTCGGCGTGTTCCAGAACATGCTCGCTTCGGAAAAACTGCAAAGCATCGCATCGGAAGCCGACAATCTTGTCGTCCGCATTTTCAGTTTTTCGTTCCACCGGGAGTTGCCCAAGGACGAAACCGGCAACGGCGGCGGCTTCATCTTCGATGGCCGCGGTCTGCCGAACCCGGGCAGGGAAGAGCGCTTCAAATTACTTACCGGCCGCGACGCGACCGTCATGGACTATCTTCATCAACAGGAGAGCGTGCACCAGTTTCTCGCGAGCGTGTTTACGCTCATCGACGCGACTGTCGACAATTATCTGCACCGCGGATTCAAAAATTTAATGGTGGGATTCGGCTGCACTGGCGGCCAGCATCGCTCTGTCTATCTCGCCGAACAACTCGCGAAACATTTGCGCGGGCGAAACGGCGTGGAAGTCGTTGTGCGTCACGTCGAACTCGAAAAGCTCGGCTCGTTGCACGCCGTCGCAGGAAATCTCGCCGAATGAACGTTACTATTTCTCTTTTCTCGTCACTCGTCACTCGTCACTCACCACTGGTTCTCACATGAAAGCCATGGTCCTCGCCGCAGGTCTTGGCACGCGCCTGCGCCCGCTCACTGACACGCGTCCGAAAGCCCTCGTCGAAATCAACGGCCGCACGCTCTTGGAAATCACCCTCACGCGACTCCGCTCTTTTGGCGTCAACGAAGTCATCGTCAACGTCCATCACTTTGCAGGTATGGTCGTCGACTACCTGAAGTCTCACAACAATTTTGGCATGCGCATTGAAATTTCCCGCGAAGACGACCTCTTGCTTGACACGGGCGGCGGCCTGAAAAAAGCTGCTTGGTTCTTTCTGAAAGAGAGTGACGAGTGGCCCTTCGACTGCGCTCAGGATAAACGAGTGGCGAGTGGCGAGTATCCTTCAGAACCATTCCTGCTTCACAACGTCGACGTCATCAGCAACATCGACTTTCGCCGCATGCTCCAATTCCACAATGAGCACCGCGCCCTCGCCACGCTTGCCGTCCAGTCCCGCGAATCCTCCCGCCTCCTCCTGTTCAACGACAAAGACCAACTTGCGGGCCGCCGCATCAACAACAAGGACACACTCGTTGTGCCGCGCTCACATAACGTGAACGCTAACCCAAGCGAAGGAAAAGAAGAGGGATTTCTCGCTTCGCTCGAAATGACGCACTCGCCCGTTCTCGAACCTCTTGCCTTTTCTGGCATCCACATCATCTCCCCACGCCTTCTCCCCATGCTCACTGAAGAAGGCGTTTTCTCCATTATCGATGCCTATCTTCGCCTGGCCGC
>JAWOLO010000458.1:0-31862 GCA_033853375.1 Terriglobia bacterium | reverse complement strand
GGCATCCGGCTGAAGGTGCGTCCACAGCCCTTCCAGGTCCTGCTGGCTCTGGTGGCGAGTTCAGGGGATATTGTGACCAGGGATGAGCTGCAACGGCTCCTCTGGCCAGCTGAAACGTTCGTGGATTTCGAGCACGGCCTGAACACAGCAATCAAGGAGTTGCGCGGTCTGCTTAGCGACACTGCGAAGGAGGCGCGCTACATTGAGACGCTTCCGAAACTGGGCTACCGCGTCATCGTGCCGGTAACTAAGGCCGAGCCGGTTCACGCCGCAAAAGAGAGAGAAAAAGAAAAAGACGCCAGCACGCCAATCGCTTCAGTTGCGGTACTGCCTTTCGTCAATCTTAGTGCTGACCCGGAAAACGAGTTCTTCGCGGATGGAATCACTGAAGACGTGATCACTCATCTGGCGAAGATAAAATCGCTAAAGGTAATCTCACGCACCTCGGTCATGACGTTTAAGAAGCGCGATTGCGGACTACGCGAAATCGGCGAACGGCTTGGCGCCTCGACCTTGCTCGAGGGCAGTGTCCGGCGTACGGGCAGCCGAGTGCGAATCGTCGCTCAGCTTGTTGACCGTGCAACCGACGAGCACATTTGGGCGGAGACATACGACCGTGATCTGACAGATATCTTTGCCATACAGACCGACGTCGCCCTGAAGATCGCCACAGCTTTGCGTGCAGAGCTATCGCACGACGAACGGTCGCGCGTGGGCCGGACACCAACGGACGATCTTGCGGCTTACGAACTCTACTTGCGAGGCCGCAACTGGTTTCATCAATTCACGGAAGAAGGCTATCGCCGAAGCCTGCTCGATTATCACGCTGCCGTTGACCGCGACCCCGGTTTCGCCCTCGCTTGGGTGAGCATTGCCGGGGCTTATGCCGAACTGTGTATCGGCGGCAGCGTAGGCAAATCGCCCGAAGAGACTATCGTTCTCGCAAAGAAAGCAGCTAGGCGCGCACTGGAGATCGATCAGGAGCTTGGAGAAGCTCACAGCATCTCGGCCTTGATTCAATTCGCCTTCGACTTCGATTGGGCAGGCGCTGAACGCTCCTTCCTGCGAGCCATCGAGCTGAGTCCCGGCAGCGCCCAAGCGCATCAGCACTACGGTTGGCTCTGCTCTTCGCTCGGAAGACACGACGATGCGCTGCGCCAACTGCGACGCGCGCGTGAGCTCGACCCGCTCCTTATCCCCACCGACGTCGTGACTCATCTGCTGCGAGCCGGACGCATCGGAGAAGCGTTGGAGGAGGCTCGAAAGTCGGCGCGGGAACAGCCCGGCACACCACGTTGCCACTCGGTACTCGGTTGGGCGCTGATTTTTTCCGGCGAGGAGACCGCAGGCATTGCGTCGCTTGAACGGGCTGTAGCACTCTCAACCGGCGCCACGCTGTTCCTCTCGCAGCTGGGCCAGGCCTGGGCATTGAGGGGCGACGTCAAGCGGGCAAGGCAAATCCTCGACGAGATGCGCAATCGGTCGACGCGCGAATTCGTTTCGCCCTACCACTTCGCGTATGTGTACGCCGGCCTTGGCGAAGCCGATGCTGCGATCGACTGCCTTGAACGAGCCTTCGAGCGACGCTCAGGTGCAATCTACGGCATCAAGGGCTCGTTCCTCTTCCGCAACCTCCGCGACCATCCCCGTTTCGCGTCTCTTCTTCGTCGCATGAACTTAAGCTGATCGGTAGTTTGACCGGAACGGACATCCGGAGCGAACGCGCGCTAAATCGAGTTGTGGGCATTCTTGCCCGTGCATCTGTTCCGAAACTTGAAGACAGGCAGCGAATTCAAGCATTGACACATAACTCCTGATAAGTCGGGTGGTCTCAATGGGTCGACGCAACAACCAGCAGAGCGTGTGGGCGTACCTTGGTTGTCACTTTCCCGCCTGACGCGATACCCCCGTCCTCCGCCATTTGCGCGAACACATTCCACTTCATCCTTTGGAGAGAGAATGGAACGTGCCTGCCGAAGCCATGATCGCTGCGATAGCCCGCTCGTCGGATCTAACGTAGAGGGGAATTCGTGGAATCCTTGCAGAGGCTATTTTTAGCAGGCCGTAATCCCTACGTTGATTCTCAAAGGGTTGGAAACAGTTAGAGATATAGGGAGATCAAGCGTACGATTTTGCGCCTCCCAAGAAGGGAAAGAGCTACGTATACAAGTTAAATTGCAGAGAAAAGAGGCGGGGCGGCGATGAGTTTTCCGAGTGGAAGCGGACCGCCCTCCACAAGGCACTCGACCAACTCTTTTGTGTCGAGGTGCAGAAGACTCGGTCGGGTGAAACAAAGGGCAAGGCTACGCGACCGTATCACTTTGGAGATTTCGACATTCTCGCAGTCAATCTCCATCCCTCAACGGGTGATTGGCGCAGATTTATCTTTACTCCGGGAAAATGGTTGCTACCGCGCGAAAAAGACCCCGAGCTTATCGAGATTTTCCAGCCAGTTCCTCAGGCTCCGGATTCTTACTGGACCGATGATTTGGAAACCTGCGTCAAGTGGTACCAGGATGACAACCCCAGGACCCTATACAAATAGTAGGAGCGTCCTACTCGGTGGCCGAAGCCGAATCTTTGAGGGACACGCGTGCCAGTAAGACGTTTTCCCTGAGTGCGACCGAAGGCTCGGCCTGTTCGTTAGTGGTAGGCAGCAACAAAGGCTTGGTAGGCGGCTTCGGTGCTTTCCGGCGTGGCGATTGCCGACGAGATCAGAATGCGGTAGCGGTAAGTAACGCTCTGGTGGGGAGCCAGGGTGAGGTTCAGAGTTTCCTTGCCGTTGCTGAAAATCTTCTCGCCCAGCGGATTGGCGGCAAAAAGTCCGTAGCCGCGCGCGTGCCAATAGGTGGGAAAGCCGGGATTCGAGGGGTGATCGAAAATCGAAATGGTGACCGGCTCCTCGCCAACCTTTCCGCTGAGATTGCACCAGCGCCCGCGAGTGCCCCATGCAGCCTCGCCCCGCTTGCCCTCGCTCGTGAGATAGACGCCGTTGACGCCCATGTTGTCAAGCTTGGCCACGGTCGTGGCGCGGCCGCTCGCGTCGGTGAACACTTCCGGTTTGTCGGAAGGAGCTTCGAGCGCGCGCACCACGCGCAAACCCAGCATGCCGTCCTTGGCATCCGCGAACACCGCTTTTTTGTCCTGCGCGGTCAAAGTGGTGATTCGATCCACGCTGCGAAAATTTGGCCCGCCGCGAAATACGTAGCGCGTATGTTCCGTCAACAAAACTGTCTTGTCGTAGGTGAGCCAGTCGGCTTCGACTTCGAGTTCGCCCTGGTCCGAGCCGCCTCTTGCGGCGACGATGGAGCGGTGCCGGACGGCGCCCATCTTCGGAGCATCCTGCGGCTTGATGGCTTCGGAATTGTTCCAGAAATCGATGCCATTGACGTTCTCGTAGTTGAGCCACAAGCCCACCTGATGCGGATGATCGGTGCGCTCGCCCGGGCGCGGTTCCAGCGGAAAACCGCGCGTGATGATCGTGCCCTTCGCGGTGCGCAAAGGATAAAGGACCGGCTTCGCGACCCTTTCGGGCCAGATGTAGGACGTGAACGGCTGGCCGTCGATGGAGATGTCGACGCGGCGTTCCGGCTCGTGAACCATAACGGAGATGCGGTCAATTGAAGGTGCGCGGGCGGAAGCGAAGGACGTCACAAGCGCAGCCACGCCGAGGACAAAGAAGACTGCGTTAACAAGGTAGGCGCGCATGATAAGTTGTCGTTGCCTTCTATGGCTCAGACTTCTTCCGGCACAACGTAAGGCGCGCGATAGCTGCCGCGCAGCATGCGATTTGCTTCGTCATCATCAATGACAGATTCCTTCTCCGGATCGAACCGGAGCGCGCGGCCCAGCCGGTACGAGGCATTCGCGAGGTGCACGAGCGTCGTCGAGATGTGGCCTTCTTCAATGGGCGAATGGATGTCCTCGGCGCGGCGGCTACGAACGCAGTCAATGAAGTTCGCGAAGTGGTCTCCGGAACCTTTGCCGGAAGGGCCGGGCTCGCACTGACTCGTAATCCACGTCTTGTAAGAGTCGTATCCATCGGCGGCGAGATAGCCGTTGGAGCCGTAAAAAATGTTGCCGATGGTGTTGGTCTTGGCGTCCATGGGTCCGAGTGGTTGTTGTTTGCCAGCGGACTGCTTGCTCGACGTGGGAGTAAGACCTGCAGGCGGCACAGCGCTGCCTCCAAACCCGGGAGTGCCGATTCCCGCTTCGTGGTTGGTGATCCAGTGACGGACTTCGAGTTCGAGCATCTTGCGCTTGCCATCAGGTTCATCGAAACAAAACGTGGCGTGCAGGGTATTGGGCGTTTCCTGGTCATCTTGAAACATGAAGTGCCCGCCCATCGCGGATACATGCACGGGGAAGCGCACTCCCAAACCCCAGCGGGCGATATCAATTTCGTGGATGGCTTGATTGCCGACTTCGCCGTTGCCTGTATCCCAGATCCAATGCCAGTTGTAGTGAAAGCGATTCTTCGTAAATGGTTTCAGCGGCGCCGGGCCGGTCCACAAGTCGTAATGCACGCCGGCTGGAACAGGTTCCTCGGGAGCGTGTCCGATCGACGGCCGCCACTTGTAGCAAATCGCGCGCGCCAGATACACGTCGCCGATCGTGCCGTCACTCAGATGGCGAATGGCTTCGATCATGCCGGGATTCGATCGCGATTGGCTTCCATGCTGGCAAATGCGGTTGTACTTCTTGACGGCGCGAACCAGTTGCCGGCCTTCAAACCAATTGTGCGAGCAGGGCTTCTCCACGTAGACGTCTTTTCCGGCCTGGCAGGCCCAGATGGCAATCAACGAATGCCAGTGATTGGGCGTGGCGATGGAGATCGCGTCGATATTTCTGTCTTCGAGCAGCTTGCGAACGTCGACGTAGGATTTGGGCTTTGGCAATCCCATCTTCTCGACGCTCTCGAGGCGCTGGTTCAACACGTTTTCGTCAACGTCGCAGAGGGCAGCTAGCTCCGTGTTTGGAACGCGCGCGAAGCCGCGAATGTGATCGTGGCCGCGGCCGCGCACTCCGCAGATAGCAATGCGCACGCGATCGTTCGCACCCAAGATTCCCGCGTAGCCCGATGCGGTGGAAGCCAACGCGGTGCCGGCAACTCCGGCGCCCGCAACTTTAAGAAAGTCTCTTCGAGAAGCCTTTGAAGCGCACATATAACCTCCTGGAAAGCCGCAGAGAACGCAGTAATTCTTGTTGCGCTTCGGCCGACCCTGCTGGAGTCAGCCGGGCGAAACCGGCAAATGATTATTCCTCAGCGTGCCCATGGTAATCCAGGGATGAAGATTTGTGGTCTTGAAAGTTCCTAAAAACATCGTTTAGGAACGCGACAATTGAAGAATGGGATCGGGTCAGTGCTTTAACGGCAGGTGGTTAGCCGGGCGGAGGTACAAACACTCATGGGCACTTATGGGTAGCGTTGGCGGATTTTGACGGTGCGATCGAGTTCGTCGGAGACTTCCAGAATTTTCAGCTGAAGGTCTTTGTCGAGGGCCGCCGTGCGCAGAAATTCGTGGACCTGTGCCTGGGCTTCGGCGGATTGCTGGCCTCCAATAAACGCGTTGAGCCAGCCGAGCAGAAAAAAGATTTTGCGTTCGCGCTTGATTTGCGGCAGCGCATCGAGCGCGGGTTTCAGATAAGGTAGCGTCAATTCGGACTGGTTCCAATAATTAAAGGCCCCAAGGCTTTGCTCGATCCAATCTTCGGGCCGGGAAGAAACGCGTAGGTAGTCGTCGAAATAGCGCTGTTTGGAGGCGGGATCGGGACGAGCCGCCTGCGCCACGTAGGCATATTTCTGACCGTCGCCAGTGTTGTCACGTTTTTGCTCCGCAGCGAAGAACGCTTCAGCTTCCGAGTCATTCAGAGCAATAAGCGCAGTGACCATCGTCCAGCGATCCAGAGGGCGAAGCTCGACACCGGGAACGGGGAGCTTTCCGGAGAGAAGATCTTTCAGTTGTGCACGGCCCTGGGCGGTTTCGGCGATGGCACGGAAGCCGCGAAACCAAATGATGCGCAAGTCCTGATTGGGAGAATGCAGCATCTGGTCGTAGCCTAACGCTTCCGCCTTGGGAACAATTTCCATGCGCATCTTCGGGTTGACGTAACGGTGCAGAACGGTGGCGACATGGCCGATGAGAGCCTGCGCCAACGATTCGTCGGTTTCGTTGGGAAGGAGGCGCAGCGCGAGTTCCACGAAATCGTAAGGAGCGAGTTCCGCTTCACGGACAGAATCCCAAAGCGAGCCCCAAAGCAAAGTTCGCTCGAAAACGTCGGGAATTCCGCCTAGCTGCGCAATGATGGTTTTGCGGCTGCGCTCGTCAAGCAGAAAACGGCCATAGGCGTGATCCTGATTATTGAGGAATACAGATTGGGGGCATGCCTTCCCAACAGCTTCCTGCAATTGGGTTTTTTGTGTGTTTAGTTCCGCGCGGAGATGAACTGGGGCGCGATCCGGGTAGGTGAGCAAAATTTGCATGGCAACCGGCCAAACACCACCTTCGTCAAGAACGTCATGTTGCGTCAACGAAAAATGGTCAATGCGATTTTTCTTGTCACAGGACCAGGTCACATCGACTTGGGGCATGCCGCGATGGCGAATCCACATCGCTGCCCAATCTTGCAGTGATTTTCCGGAGACACGCTCGAAGGCGTGCACGAGGTCGCTCCACTCCGCATTGGCGTAGGCATGCTCCTTCAGATAAAGGCGCAAGCCATCGCGGAAGCTTTCTTCGCCAAGAACAAAGGCAAGCTGCTTGAGCACTCCGGGAGCTTTGGAGTAAACGATGGCGCCGTAAGCGGATTTGGCATCCTTCAGATTGGTGATGTCTTGATAGATCGGTGTTGTGCCTTTTGTGGAATCAATCGAATAAGCCGCAGGTTTGATGGACTGATAGAAACGCTTCCAAATGTTCTCGTCGGGCTTGATGGAGGACAGCGCCTGATAAGCCATGTACTGCGCGAAGCCTTCTTTGAGCCACAGGTCGTCAAACCAACGCATGGTGGTGAAGTCGCCAAACCATTGGTGGGTAAGCTCGTGGAGTACAAGGGTGTCGCGATTGAGGCGGTCGCTATGCGTCGGCGCCACTCGAAAGAGAACGGATTCTTCTCGCAGAAAAGTCGCGCCAGCGTGCTCCATTCCTCCATAAGCAAAACCGGGAATCAGCACCATGTCGTATTTGCGAAAAGGGAAGGGCTGAGCGAAAAAACGGGAAAGATAATCGATTCCTTGTGCGGCGATTTGCTGCACTTCGGGCGCTTCTTCTTCCGCCTTCTTGAATTTTGACTGGCGAACAAACAGTCCAGGCAGGCCAGGCGTTTCGCGCACTTTGCGAAAGGGACCCGCGGCAAAGGCAAAAAGATAGGTGCTGATGGGGCGGGTTTCGGAAAAGACCGTGAGACGTTGGCCAGCGCTGGCCTGTGATTGGGATTCAGTCGCCGTGTTTGATATGACCGTCCAGTTTTCTGGCGCACTCAGTTCGAGACGGAAGCGGCCTTTCAAATCGGGCTGGTCAAAGCAGGGAAAGGCCATCTCGGCGTCCATGGGAACGAAGAGGGTGTAGAGGTACTCGGTATTGTCGTCTTTGTCTTCAAAGCGTGTGATCGCTTTCCCCGCCGTGGCGACTGGCGCAGTGAAATCCACGCTGAGAATATTTTCACCCGCGTGAATGGTGTTGGCCGGCAACTCGATGTGGCCGTGGTCGATGGTCGCAGGAACGGAGATGCCGTTGACAGTGAGGTTCGTGGCGGTTCCTTCGCGGAAGTCGATCAGAATTGACTGCGAAGAAGCGGCGTGAAACCGAAGATCCTCGTGGCCGGAAACGGAGGAAGCGTGCGGGGACAGCGTGAAGCGGAGATGATAGCGAAGGTCGGAAATTTCAGCGGCGCGCTGGCGGGCAAGGTCGCGCGAGATGCCTTCAGGCGACGCGGCCATTAGACTGTTTGCGGTCAACAGTGCGAAAGCGGCAAGAATCACGCGCATAGAGGGAAGCAATCTACACGAGCGCAAGGTATGTGGGAAGGCCCGAGAGCGATTCAGTCTGCCCGGAACCCATTCAAGTTGTCTTCGCTCATTTTCAGCGCAATGCCCGCCAGAATAACGTTATGATAGGGCGCGCCGAGAGAGGCCAGGGGGTGATTCCTTGATTTCGCAGAAACTGGGTCACGTGCGTTCTGGATTTTTCGCTGTACTGCTCTTCGTTGTCATGATTGTGGTCTTTGCCTTTTTCGAGCGTGGAAATTCTCCCGTCCTCGCACAGGGACAACAGGGTCAATCGGAGAACCGTCCGTGGATGGACAAAACGCTGTCGCCGGACCGCCGCGCGGACTTGGTCCTTCATGAGATGACTCTTGATGAGAAAATCGCGTTGCTGCATGGCAATGGCATGCCTGGTTGGCCGAGAACTGTGCCCAATGCCAATCCCTGCCTCGGCAACGGCGGCGCCGGTTTTGTCCTTGGCGTGCCGAGGCTGGGCATTCCGATCATCCAGATGAGTGACGCAGCGTATGGCGTGCGCAGCAGCGGCGATAACGGCCGGTACTCGACGGCGCTTCCATCCAACGTTGCTTCCGCTGCGAGTTGGGATGTGCAGGCGGCTTGCGCGTACGGCGCGCTGATTGGACGCGAACTGCGCGCCCAAGGCTACAACATGTCGCTCGGCGGCGGCGTGAACTTGACGCGCGAGCCCCGCAATGGCCGGACGTTTGAATACATGGGCGAAGATCCCATCCTAGCCGGCACGCTGGTGGGGAATCGCATCAAATGCGAACAGGCCCAGCACGTGATAGGCGACACCAAGCACTACGCCTTGAACGATCAAGAAAGCGGACGCAACGAAGTCAATGTGATCATCAGCAAGCGCGCTATGCGCGAGAGCGACCTTCTGGCTTTTCAGATCGACATCGAAATCGCCAATCCTGGCGCAGTGATGTGCTCCTACAACGCGGTTAATGGGGATTATGCCTGTGATAACAAGTACCTGTTGACCGACGTGCTCAAGAAGGATTGGAACTTCAAAGGCTTCGTGGTTTCCGATTGGGGCGGTACGCACAGCACAGAAAAGGCGTCCGCAGCTGGATTGGATCACGAAGAACCGATGGACGATTTCTTTGGGGAGAAATTTAAGCAAGCCGTGAAAGCGGGCAAAATCTCCATGTCCGAGTTGGATGAGCACGTGCACCGCATTCTGCGTTCGGAATTTGCAAGCGGGATTGTCGACGATCCTGTCCAGAAAAGTGTGGTGGACGTCGAAGGCGACTTAGAAATTTCCCGGCACATCGCGGAGCAAAGCACCGTCCTACTAAAGAATGATCAGGGGATACTGCCGCTCGATCGTGCGAAATTGCGTTCCATTGCGGTCATCGGAACGAACGCCAACACCGGCATGATCTCCGGTGGCGGCTCGGCGCAGGTGGACGCTCCCGGTCGCCCCGGTTCGAAATGGCAGGAGCACGTCTGGTTCCCCACTTCGCCGCTGAAGGCCATCGCTGCCAAAGCTCCGGAAGCGACTGTGGAGTTCGACTCCGGAGCGGATCGCACCTCGGCGGCAGCGCTGGCAAAAAAATCGGACATCGCCATTGTCTTTGCTTATCAATGGACGAGCGAGGACATGGATCTGCCAAATCTTTCTCTGCCGGAAAACCAGGATGCGCTGATTGAGCAGGTAGCCGCTGCCAATCCGCGGACCATCGTCGTGCTCGAGACAGGCTCAGCGGTCACCATGCCGTGGCTCAATCACGTGGCCGGAGTTTTGGAGGCGTGGTATGCCGGCAGCAAAGGCGCCGATGCAGTCGCGAACATTCTCTTCGGCGAAGTGAACCCCAGCGCAAAGCTGCCCATGACTTTTCCGCGCAGTGAAGCGGACCTGCCGCATCCGCAGTTGGCGACGCCGCCGGGCAGCAAGGCAGAAGGCAAGCCTACTTTCGAAGTGCACTACGACGAAGGCTTAAAGGTTGGCTACAAATGGTATGACGCGGAAAACAAGCCGGTGCTTTTTCCATTCGGTTTCGGACTTTCCTACACTACGTTTAACTACTCCAGCTTGAAAATAAGCACCGGGAATGAAACGACCGTCAGCTTCACGGTGAAAAATAGCGGCAGCCGCGCCGGTGAAGAAGTCGCGGAAGTTTACGCGGCGCTTCCGGCGAGCGCGGGCGAGCCGCCGAAGAGACTGGTCGGCTGGGACAAAGTGCATCTGAACGCGGGCGAGAGCAAAGAGGTGACTGTGCCGGTGAAAACTTTTTATCTCTCGATTTACGATGAAGCTTCCGATAGCTGGAAACTCGTGCCGGGCACCTACACATTCATGGTGGGCGGTTCATCGCAGAGCCTGCCCCTCACGGAAAAGGTCAACCTCAAGTAGACTCGCCGGACGACGAAGAAGAAAGCTCGTAGCTTCAGGCATTGCGCATTTGTGCCTGTTGAAGCTCTCAGAAGATTATTCGGAGGCGCCAGGAAACATGCAGAGCGCGGCACCGCCGGCGATCCCGGATTCCACGCCATAGCGCGCGGGAACGATCGGGATTTCCACGCAGCGTTTGTTCATGCACCAGTCGGGCAGACCTTTGCAGATTTCGCCGAAGAAGGGGTTCAGCATGGGCGCCACGCCGCCGCCGATGATGATAACGTCAGGTTCGAGCAGGTCCACGATGTTGCCGAGCCAGATGGTGATCACTTCGACCGTCTCGAGCAGGACTTCTTTCGCCAGCGAATCTCCCGCGGCGTAAGCACGTCCGACAATCTCGCTCGTGACGCTTTCTATCTTTGCGCCGGCAAGGTCGAGCAGGATGGATTTTTGTCCGGCTGTTTCCGCAAGCCGCGCTCGCGCTTTCTTTGCGATAGCGGTGCCGGAAGCCAGCGCTTCGATGCAGCCTTTCTTCCCGCATCCACAGACGGGCCCATGGTAGTCGATGACCATGTGGCCTGCTTCGTCCGCGGCTCCGGTCCGGCCGTGGTAGATGCGCCCGTCAAACAGAATTCCGGCGCCAATGCCCGTTCCGATGCAGGTGTAAAAAACATTCCGATAGCCGCGTCCCGCTCCCCAGAGCGTTTCGGCGAGCCCCGCGGATTTGGCGTCATTCTCCAGCTTCACCGAACCGTCGTAGCGGCGCGCGATTTCCGCAGCAAGCGGGTAATTGCGCCAGCAAGTTACGTTGGGAGGATTGAGCACGACGCCGGTATGTGGATCGAGCGGTCCGGGAGCGCAAATGCCGATGCGCCGCGCGGCGGTAGTTTTGTCCGGCGCAAGCTTCAGCAGTTCGTCAATCGCGGCGGTCACGGCAGCGAGTCCTTCCTCCGCCGTGCCGTGGGAATTCATCGGCACGCGCGTGTGTTGATGAATTTCGCCGTGCGCGTCCACGAAGCCTGCGGCCACTTTTGTGCCGCCCACATCCACGCCAATTGCCCACTCTTTGGCTTCCTTTTGGGTGATTGTCATCTGGGGAGATTTTTCCTTACGCCTTGGAATAGCGTTCGCTATTCGGCTTGGAGCCGCTCAGGGCAAAAAAGAGGATATAGACGTAGCAGATCACAGGCAAAAAGAAGGCGTGATGAATGCCGATCCTGTCTGCGATCCACCCTTGCGTCACCGGAATGATAGCCCCGCCAACGATAGCCATGATCAGGATTCCAGAGCCATCGCCGGTCAGCGGACCGAGCTCCGCCACGCCTAGCGTGAAGATGCTCGGGAACATAATCGAGTTGAAAAAGCCGACCAGGATGATACTCCACATGGCAACATGCCCTGTACTGAGCATCGAGATCGCTACAAGCGCACTCGTAGATATGGCGCAAATACCGAGTAGCATTCCGGTATTTGCCGTCACTCGACCGCCACGAAGCGCAGAAACAATAGCGATCGCTGCTGACGCGACAGCTACCAGCGCAAGCAATGGACGGCCCTCAACCAGCAGCCATGCAAGCCACGTAAGATTCGGCACGCCGGGCTGGTATCCGATCGGCATGCGACTCTCAATTGGATAGGAGAGCAAAATTAGCGCAATGCTGACCGCGGCTGACGCGCTCATATACGTCGACTTGGCCCCGCTTAGCAAATTCGAACCGATAAAACGTCCGAGCATAGCTCCGCCCCAGTAAAATGCCACAAAGCTCGCAGCGACTTTTTCAGCTAGCCCGCCAATATCGGACTCGTGAAAGTAATTCACCAAAAAGCTCCCGATTGAGACTTCGGCACCGACATAGACAAAGATGGCGATCGCGCCAAACACTAGGTTCGGATGCTTCCAGATCGAGTCGCTTACCTTTTCGCCGACTTTGTGCTGCGCATGTTCGATTTTCGGCAATTTGAAACTGCCGATGGCGATAGCGAGGAGCACTAATGCAATCCCAAGGCCCACGTAAGGTGTCTTGACCGTCGCCGCTTCCTGTAATCGATACGCTTGCAAGGCGTCCGGCGACATTGCCCGTACCTCGTTCATTGTTTTAGGGGCAGCGCTGAGGATCAGCAGCCCCCCAAAAAAGGGAGCAAGAAAAGTGCCAAGGGAGTTGAACGCCTGCGTCAGATTCAGGCGACTGGAAGCGGTCTCGGGTTTGCCCAGCACGGTCACGTAGGGATTCGCCGCCACTTGCAAGCAGGTGATGCCCGCGGCCAAGACGATGAGGGCTGCCAGGAACAACGGGAACGATGGGACACTTGCTGCGGGAACGAAAAGGAATGCGCCCAGACCCATCATGAGCAAGCCGACGACCATGGAACGCTGGTAGCCAATCCAGTCGATGATCTTGGCGGAGGGTATCGAGAAAATGAAATAGGCGCCAAAGAATGCGAACTGAATCAGCATCACTTGCGCATAGTTCAGATCGAAGATCGATTTCAAGTGGGGAACGAGAATATCGTTAAGACAGGTAAGAAACCCCCACATGAAGAACAAGGTAGTGACAACTGACAGCGCTCCTGTGTAGGTCTGAGCAGGCTCGCTTGCTACGCCAGCAGTCTTCACGCTTACGTTAACCATGGCGGTTTTCTTCCATTCTCTTGCACCGTCTACCTCAAGCTGCGGCTTTTGACCGCGCAGGATGATGACACACTTGGCGCGCAGAGAAAACCATTGTCGCGGCGCGAGTGCAGGTACGGCGTGTGATAAAGTGTCGGCAGAATCGTTATTTTAAAAACATTGGGTGCGAAATGAGTACGCCAAAATTCTTGGCTCTTCTTGTGGTTTCCTGTTCCTCCACGTTCTTTCTTTTTGTAGAGGCCAGCCGCGCGCAAGAGGCCGCTCCCGCCGTTGTTGTACTCAACGAACCCGGTCTGCCTCCGGCGGATTCGCCTGCATTTCCGCAGCAGCAACTCGCAAAAGCTCTTCCCGGCGCGCGTTTCGCATCCTCGCAGGAACTCGATTCTTTGTTGAAGGACTCCTCGTCTCGTTTGCTTGTGCTTCCTTACGGCTCCGCTTTCCCCGAGGAGAATTGGTCGGCCATTCACGCATTTCTCGAGCACGGCGGCAACTTGCTGGTTCTTGGCGGGCGTCCCTTTACGCGAGCCGCATATCGCGACGAATCCGGCTGGCATCTGCGCGATTACAGCGTACGCTTCATCCGGCAATTGTCCATGGACCAGTTTCAGACCACGCTAGGCTCCGCAGGAATGGAATTCCAAAACAATTCCGACATCATGATCACTTTGCCGCGCTTTTCCTGGCAGCGTGCTTTCAGCCCCATCATCCGGCTGAGCGCTGTGGACCTTTATAATCGCGGCGGGTCGGCCGGCTCGATTGACGCGCGGCTCGATCCGCTCGCCTGGGGAGTGAAAGACGGCCGAAAGATGACTGCTTCGGCGATGGAAATCGATCATTTGCGAAACGGATTTGACGGCGGGCGCTGGGTTTTTCTCACCTCGGAACTCGATTCACAGTTTCCCGCCAGCAACGAAGCCATCACGCTGATTCGCAGGCTTGCCGAACGCGCGCGAAAGGGTTCCGAAGAATTCACCGCGCGTCCCACGCTTCCGCTTTATCTGCCGGACGAGCCTGTGGAAGTGGAAGTCCTGTGGCACGCGGAGGAAAAGCCGTCCGGTCCACTCACTCTTCGAATCACCGAATTCCCCGAAGCCCAGCCCGCGCAGCGCGAAGTGCAAACGGCAAGCTTATCTGCGCCACAAACTGTTCTGTTTCCCGCGCCCAAAGAAAAAGGCTTTCACATCATCCAAGCGGAGCTTCTCGAGAGTGGCAAAGTACGCAACGTCTACCGCTCGGGCTTCTGGATCCGCGACACCGAATTCCTTCGCTCCGGCCCGCACCTGACCGTCAATCACGATTTTTTCGAGGTCGACGGCCATCCGATCGCTGTCGTCGGCACCACGTATATGTCGAGCGAAGTGCAGCGCCTCTACTTCGATCATCCCAATGTGTACGTGTGGGACCGCGACATGGCGCAGATTCAAGCCGCCGGCCTCAACATGTTGCGCACGGGCTGGTGGACGGGCTGGGACAAATTCTGCGACGAAAACGGCCAGCCATACGAGCGGACGCTGCGCACACTGGAAGCCTACTTAATGACCGCGCGCAAGAATGGGCTGCCGGTACAATTTAATTTTTTTGCCTTTCTGCCGGATGTTCTTGGCGGCGTCAATCCTTATTTGGGGCCGGAAGCGCGGCGCAAGCAGCAAACGTTGGTTTCCACGGTGGTCGGCCGCTTTCACGACGTTCCATTTCTGGCATGGGACCTGATCAATGAGCCCAGCATCTCGCAGCACCTGTGGCAAACGCGTCCGAACGGTGATCCTATTGAGCTGGCCGCGTGGAACCAGTGGCTTTCGAAACGTTATCCGGACCGGGCGGCGCTGGCGGCCGCCTGGAACGTGCCGCCCGATTCCATCTCAGGGACGATTTCCCTCCCGGGCGAACTCGAATTCAGTTCGCGGGGAATGTACGTGGGCCACAACTCGCTTCGCGTCTCTGATTATTTTTTGTTCGCACAGGAGACTTTCGTCGACTGGGTGCGCGCGATGCGCGACAAAATCCGTGCCACCGGCTCGCAGCAGCTCATCACCGTCGGCCAAGATGAAGGCGGCGTGAGAGACCGCTTGTCGCCCGCCTTTTACGGATCGTCGGTGGATTTCACCACCAACCATTCCTGGTGGGGCAACGACTCCTTGCTCTGGGATTCGCTCACCGCCAAGCAGCCCGGCGAGACCATGCTGATTCAAGAGACCGGACTGCAGCGCGAACTCAATTTGGACGAAACGGCGCGTTTTACGCCGGAAGAGGAAGCTTCACTGTTCGAACGCAAAGTGGCGCTTTCTTTTGTGCAAGGTGCTGGCGCCATCGAATGGTTGTGGAACACCAACTCCTACATGACCGAAGCCAACGAGGCGCCGATTGGCGCTTTGCGTGCGGACGGCACGGAGAAGCCGGAAGCCACCGTGATGCGCGATTTTGCAAGCTTTGCGAAATCGCTTCACAGCCACTTGCAAAATCCGCGGCAACCTTCCGTCGCCATCGTCACTTCCCAGGCCGCGCAGTTCTCAGTTCTTGCGGACTTGCAGCTTGAGGCGCAGCAAAATGCAGTTCGAGTCCTCGCTTACAGATTGCAAATCACTCCTTATGTGATTGCGGAGAATCAAATCGCCAAGCTTGGCGCGCCGCAGCTTGCGATTCTGCCTTCGCCGCAATCTCTGAACGAGAGCACCTGGCAGGCTCTGCTCGCGTACGTGAAAGGCGGCGGCAATCTTCTGATCACCGGACCCGTATCGCGCGATGAACACTGGCAATTCCGCGACCGGCCACACGACCTCGGGTTAAGCACTCAAATCGAGCCGCAAAGCTATCGCGCCGTGGAAATCCACCTACCCGGAAAGACGGTTCCTCTCTCGTTCGATCAGCAAAAACAATCTGCACTCGAAGCGCTTCGCTTCAGCGACGGGGCAACCTGGAAAGAGATTCCTTTGGGGAAAGGAAAAGTTTTCTGGTCGTCTTATTCGGCGGAATTGACGCAGGGGCTTGAGGCCGCGGCTTCCGTGTATGGTTACCTTTTGGCCGCGCTCAAAATCAAGCCGCCGTTCGAATTGCAATCCACGCTCCCTTCGGGTGTGTTGATTTCCGCGACCGAACTTCAGGATTCCATGCTCTATATCCTCGAATCGGAGAACGCGGAAGAGGCCGCCATCGACCTGCGCGACGCAATCACGGGAGCCCGCTTGACACTAAGACTTCCGGCGCAGCGTGCGGCAATCGCTCTTCTAGGAAAGCGCGAGAAAACCGTGATCGCCAGATATGGCTTCTAATTCTTAGGAAGTCCAAGAGTCGTCGTAGCGCCGATAGGAGTCTCTTTGCGGAACTCTGCGATGGCCGGAAAAACCGAATTCGCTTGTAACTTTTCTTACGGTGGATGCTCCAATCTATAGATCACATAGCACAGTTCGCTGCGCTGGGTATGGAGCGCTCCCTTTTCGCGGATTTTTCTTCCGCGACGAAGGAAAATACGTAGGATATTAAGAAAAATACATAGCGATTGCTTGGAGGAGTCAGATGTTGATCCGTAAGGCCACGGATTTGACATACGCGGATATCACACCTAAGTCAGTCTATTTGAACCGTCGGAAATTCTTGCAAGCCATGGGGATCGCCGGAGCCGCCGCGCTCGCCGGTCGGCAAATTCTTGAATTGGCATCGCCGTCGCAGACGGCGCTAGCGGCGACAAAGTTCAGCGGCCTTATCAAGAGCCCATTCAGCACCACCGAAAAAGTGAATTCCTTCGAAGACGTCACGCACTACAACAATTTCTACGAATTCGGCACGGACAAGGGCGATCCTGCGAAAAACTCGCAGAAGTTCATCACCTCCAACTGGGTGGTTTCCGTCGAAGGTGACGTTGCCAAGCCCCAAAAATTCACCATCGACGAAATCCTGAAGATCGCGCCGCTGGAAGAGCGCATCTACCGCCATCGCTGCGTGGAAGCTTGGTCCATCGTGGTCCCTTGGATTGGCTATTCGTTCAGCAATCTTGTGAAGCTAGTCGAACCGACTCCCAAAGCGAAGTTCGTGGCTTTTCAGAGTTATTACGATTCCCGCCAAATGCCGCAGGGGCGCTGGGCAGGCATCGATTTCCCCTACGTCGAGGGCTTGCGCATGGACGAGGCGATGAATCCACTGACGCTTCTCTGCGTCGGAATGTACGGAGAATCGCTTCCCAATCAGGATGGCGCGCCAGTACGCATGGTGATTCCCTGGAAATACGGATTCAAGAGCATCAAGTCGCTAGTCAAGATCAAGTTCCAGTCAAAAATGCCGCCGACCACCTGGAACCTTGCGGCGCCGAATGAGTACGGTTTCTATTCGAACGTAAATCCCAACGTGGATCATCCGCGCTGGAGCCAGGCAAAAGAGCGCCGTCTCGGCGAACTTTTCAAGCGCGCCACGGTTATGTTTAACGGCTACGGCGATCAGGTTGCCAGCATGTACGCCGGCATGGACCTGAAGAAATACTACTAAGCAGACCATCTGAGAATGCACGCTCTACTTACCAGCAAGTGGACCAAAGCTGCCGTTTTCCTGCTTTGCCTTATTCCTCTTGTCGCGCTCGTTTGGCGCGGGTTCAACCATGGCCTTGGCGCTAACCCCGTTGAGTTCATTCAACTCACAACCGGCCGCTGGACGCTGCGCTTTCTGGTCTTTACGCTTTGCATCACGCCGTTTCGCAAACTTCTGAATCTTCCGGATCTGATTCGCTTCCGGCGCATGCTTGGCCTTTTTGCGTTTTCCTACCTGTGCATCCACTTTCTTACTTATCTTGTCCTCGACCAGTCTTTCGATTTCGTGGCAATTTGGAAAGATATCGCCAAACGCCCGTTCATTACTGTGGGCTTTCTTGGGTTTCTTCTGCTGCTTCCTTTGGCGACAACTTCCACAGCCGGTTGGATTCGCCGCCTGGGCGGGAAACGCTGGCAGATGATTCATCGCGGAATCTATTTTGCTGCCGTTGCCGGAGTGATCCACTACTACTGGAAGGTAAAGTCCGACGTGCGTATGCCACTTTTCTACGGCGCACTTGTTGCGATTCTACTTTTGTGGAGATTGGCAGATTGGTTTTTCAAGCGTCGCTTGCCCGCTGCCACGAAGCTCTCGCCGCAACGCATTCCTGCCAACTCGTCCCGCTGACTTGTATTAATTGATGTTCGAAGAGGAAGGTTCGCTCTGGAATTCCACTCCCCAGAAGCGCGGCGCTGGTGTCAAGAATTCAACGCCCACCCGCTGACCCTTTTCCACGGGCTCGCCGAGGTAGACGACGCGGCATTCCTGCTCTTCCTGCGTCAGCGGATTCGTAATCACCAACATTTCGCCGTTGTCCACTTCATGCTTAAGGAGCAGCAACCCGCCGTGGGCGCTCACCACCACGGTCTCGCAAGTCTCTTTGAACTTCTTGCGATCGTGGGTCCGACCTTGGGCCTGCACGCGCATTTTGTGGAAAGCCCGCGCGCTTCTTCGTGGTGTTGCGGAAATGACTTCGCCCATAAAACCATAATCGACCGCTAACACCAGAGCGTCAATCTGGCCTTCCGTACAGGTGTTCTTCAACGGCAAATGCGCGGATAAAAGGCAGCTTTTCAGGGCAATTAAGCGGTTACTTGCGGGTGCGTTCCAAAGCGAGTCAAAACCTCATCCAGCTCCTGTGGCCGAATGGGCTTGCTGAGGTATCCATCCATTCCCGCGGCAAGACACTTTTCGTAGTCGCCTTTCATAGCATGCGCTGTCAACGCGACAATGATCTGATGCTCACCGCTGCTTTTCTCTTTTCTCCGGATTGCCGCGGTCGCTTCGAACCCATCCATCTCTGGCATCTGCACGTCCATCAGGACGATGTCAAAGGTCTCTTTCTCTAGAGCGGCCAGCGTCTCGAGCCCGTTACTGGCCACCACCACGCGATGCCCCCTCTTTTCCAGTAACCGCACGATCAGCCGTTGATTCACCAAATTATCTTCCGCAACCAGGATGCGCAGAATCTCCGAACGATTGCGCGCATCTCCCAGCGAATATCTAGTAACAAGGGGAATTACGCCTTGTTGAGCGCGCCCCCCCAACACCCGCGCAATGGCCTCGCGTAACTCCGATTGCCGGATGGGCTTTAACAAGTACGCGCACACCCCCAGCTTCTGACAACGTTCGGCATCTCCTCTATGGCCTGCCGAGGTAAGCATCATAATCGTGGACGTGCAAAGTTCCGGCCTCTCTCGAATGTGCTCCACGAATTCGAACCCGTCCATCTTCGGCATGTGCATGTCGGTTAGAATCAGCCCGAACGGCTCTCCCGACTTCCGCGCCGCAGCCAACTTCGCAAGCGCCTGTTCCCCGCTCTCCGCGCATATGGGAAGCATTTCCCAGCGCTTCAACATTCCTTCTAGAATCCGCAAGTTGGTGCGATTGTCATCCACGATAAGCGCTCTCACACCGCGCAATACTCCCGCCGGCGCAGAAATGTCTGCTTTGATTCCCTTGGCATCCGTATTTATTAAGTGGATCGTGAAATGAAACTGACTTCCTTCTGCCACTTCACTCTCCACCCACATTGCCCCGCCCATCATCGCCACGAGCCGGGCTGAAATCGTCAGCCCCAGACCCGTTCCTCCATATTTTCGCGTTGTCGAGCTGTCCGCCTGGGCGAATGGGGCAAAAATAGAGTCGCGCTTCTCCGGGGCTATTCCGATCCCCGTGTCCGCCACCGTGAATCGCAAAAGAAGATCTTGACCGTCTCGGGACTCCACTCGAACCCTGACTGCGACCTCTCCCTGACTGGTAAACTTGATGGCGTTCCCAGCGAGATTGAGAATTACTTGGCCCAATCGGACGGGATCCCCGCTGACAATCTCCGGGACATCCGGCGCAATTTCGCACAGGAGTTCGAGGCCTTTCTCGTCGGCCCGGAGTGCAAGCGTCTTCAGTGTGGCTTCGACACAATCCCGCAAATTGAAATCGATAATCTCCAGGTCGATCTTGCCCGCTTCAATTTTGGAGAAATCAAGGATGTCGTTAATTACGGTAAGCAGCGAATCCGCGGAAAGCTTTACTGTCTCGAGACACTCCCTTTGTTCGCGACTCAGCTTCGTTTCCAGGGCCAGATCCGTCATGCCCATAATGCCGTTCAGCGGCGTGCGAATCTCATGGCTCATGTTGGCCAGGAACTCACTTTTCGCGCGGCTGGCCGCCTCCGCGGCCTCACGGGCCCTTTGCATGTCTCCCTGGATTTTTTTTAGGTGGGTGATATCGTGGCCGATTCCCACGAGGCCGATAACCTGGCCGTTCTTGCCTCGAAGGGGCACCTGCGTGGTCAAAACATGGCTCAGATTGCCCTGAGGATCCATGCCCGACTCTTCGCGGTTAATCTCCGCCTGCCCCGTGCGAATCACCTTCTGCTCGTCCTCGAAGAAAGTCGTGGCAAGATCGCGAGGATAAAAATCAAAATCGGTCTTTCCCAACAACTCCTCGGGGCCCCTTGCTCCCATTTGCCGTGCCACGGCCATGTTGGCCACCAGGAACCGGCAGTCCGTATCCTTCACATACATGTAATCAGGCACGTTGTCGATCAAAGCACGCAATATTTTCCGTTCTTCGCTGAGCGCTTCCTGAGCACGCAGGCGCTCCGCGACTTCTAATTGCAACTCTTTGGTTCGCGCTTCCACACGAAGCTCTAAATCTTCGTTGATTTCTTTCAGTTTAGTGTCCCGCTCTTGAATTCGTTCCAGCATTCCATTGAACGCGTGGATGAGCTTGCCAACTTCGTCATTGCTTTGAGGTATCGCCCGGAGCGCGTAGTTCTGCTCGCTGGATACTTTCCCGGCCACATCCGCCAGTTGTAGAATCGGGTCCGTAATTAAGCGAAGCAGGCGCGAAGAGAGGAACAGCGTAGCAAGAACCGAGAGAACGAGGGCCAAAATGGAGATTTCCGTATATCCCCGCATCCTTGCTTGAAGTTCGGTAAGATCCGAAACGATAGTGAACGATCCGACTTTTTCTCCTCTTATAAAGACCGCACGCCTCAGCATTAGCGAATCCCGGTCAAAACGTGCACCCTCTTCTTGCGAGAAAGGTATATGGAAGTCCTGCCCGATTCCCGAACGCCGGTACTCCGCAAAAACCTGTCCACCGGTGTTGTAGAGACCTGCTGCCACGATGTGGTGGTCGGCGCTGAGGCCGGCCAGTACCGCCTCTGCCGACTTTTGGTCATTGAAAGTCAGCGATGCAGCGCTATCTACACCGACCGTATAAGCCAGCGTAGAGAGTTCGTCCGTCAAGGACCGCCGGAAACTCTGCCGTTCATAAAGCTCGAAGACGGCGCAGACTATTCCCAGACCAAACAGACTCGTACTCAACACGACGAGTGTCAGTTGACGCCGAATCGAAGAATTCAGGAATCGACTCATCTCAATCTTGCCTTCGCTTGCCGATGACCGTTTTCGCGATGGGCAATAGCTTCGAGCTGATCCTCAAATTGGCTTTTTCCGCTGCATCGGGATTGAAGTTGAAGCGGATATTGTTTTCTTCCACCCAAAAGCCAATCATTCCTCGCGAATCGCTCGGACTTACCGTCAGCAAATGTGTTCAACCACAGAAGGCCGAAACTAGTGAGAGTGAGCCAAACCCCTCGAAATCTTGTACTGATATCTTGCGAATGCATGGACACAATTCCGCCATGCTGGCTGTGCACCTGCGCAACCAAAGCGGTTCCTCGTGATTTCACTTAAGGCTTTCTTTTTCAGTGAATTAAGCCTCAGAGTGAGCCTTTAGGATTGGCTTTTGTGTCCCAACCCGGTGCACCTGTTTCATTTCATCATCCGTCGCACGTAGTGGTACATGTGCGGGCAAATCACCTTCATCGACGACCTCGTCTTGTTTGTGCGCCGACTTCCGGCCGTCCAGGAAGAATGCTTGCTTTCCGATCTGCAGAGGCAGAATAGAGCTTGCCTTGTACGTGAGGATAAGCAGCCATAAAATGGCAGTGCGGCAGGAGCCAGGTCGGGAATCATTCCACTGCCGCAACATTCGTTTCACATTTTGCGTAAGAGTAGTTACATTTAAATTCGAAAAGGACTTTCGTCCCCCGAGGCCCCTCTATGAATCTTGTTGAATGGATTGACAGCTCGCGCGACCAGCACCTCGCGGAGCTCTGCGAATTCCTCCGTATTCCTAGCATCAGCGCCAAGAGCGAGCACAAGCCGGACATCGAGCGCGGTGCGCGCTGGGTTGCCGACCACTTGCGCGCCGCCGGATTCAAAACCGTGGAAATCGTCCCAACGAATATGCATCCGCTTGTCTATGCGGAATCTTTAGAAGCTCCTGGCCAGCCCACGATCCTATTCTACGGACACTACGACGTGCAGCCACCCGAACCGCTGGATCTTTGGACTTCTCCCGCGTTCGAACCAACCGTTCGCAGTGGCAACCTCTTTGGCCGCGGGACAGCCGACGACAAAGGCCAAGTTCATATTCATTTGAAGGCTTTCGAATCGCTGCAAAAGGTCAACGGCAAACTGCCGATTAACGTCAAAGTTTTGATCGAAGGCGAAGAGGAAGTCGGCAGCGTCAGTCTCTGGGATTACGTGCAAAAAAACAAAGAAAAACTAAAAGCGGACGCACTTGTGGTCTCCGATACATCGATGCTCGGCAAAGGCGTGCCTTCGATTACCTATGGGCTTCGCGGTCTGAATTACTACCAGATTGAACTTACGGGTCCCGAACGCGACTTGCATTCCGGCGTGTACGGCGGAGCAGTACCAAATCCGCTGACGATTCTCACTGAGCTTTTCGCCAAGCTTCATGACAAAAGCTTTCGCGTTACCGTCCCTGGTTTCTACGACCAGGTTGCCAAACTTCCGAATGCCGAGCGAAAAGCTCTCAACGCGCTGCCTTGGAAAAAGAAGGACTTTGAAAAGGCCGTTGGGGCCCCTGGCTACTGCGGCGAAAAGGGCTTCACCACTATCGAGCGGCTCTGGACGCGGCCCACTCTCGAACTGAACGGCATTTGGGGTGGCTATCAGGGAGAAGGCGCCAAGACGGTCATTCCCTCAAAGGCGTTTGCGAAATTCTCGACGCGTCTTGTGCCGAACCAGGACCCGGACAAAATCGCGCGCCTCGTCGAAAAGCACATTCGAAAGCTGTTGCCAAAAACGGTTCACTGTAAATTTGAAGTCCTGAGCAAAGGAAAGCCGTGGGCGGCTCCGTACCACAATCCGATTTTTCAGAAGGCGCAGGCGGCACTCGAAAAAGGCTTCGGCAAAAAAGCGGTGTTCATTCGCGAAGGCGGCTCGATTCCCTTCGTCACACAAATGTACGAAACGTTTAAAGTGCCGTGCGTTCTGATTGGCTTCGGCTTGCCCGATGAAAACGCCCACGCCCCCGACGAGCACATCGCGCTCGAAAACTACTTTGGCGGCATCAAAGCGATAGCGCACTTCTACGCCGACTTGGCCAAACATTGATAATTGCTTTAGGCTTTGTCCTCCCACCCGCGCATCGAAGCGCGTCTTTTGAATTCTTGCTGGGAGGGCTGGCTTCGAATCGCCCTTCCTGTTTCATTTTTGGGCATTAACTGAAGAATTTCGCCAAAAAGCTCACTTCGAATGCCCAGGGAACGTACTGAAACGCGTTCTAACCGCAATTTTGGCGGGGTTTTCCACACCTCCTATCAGAAAACTGCATTTTTCCGGCCTTTTTTTGCGATTTTTCCTTGCGTTCCAGGTTTTCCTTGGCTATAGTCCTTCCCGGCCCGAGTATTTCATGGGAAAAAATGAGGGGTTGCCTCTCGGAGCCTGCTTCGATCACATCGGGGCCTGTCCCGGGGAAACCGGGATGGAAAGTAAAATCAGGAGGATAAGCAGACTAGATGTCCAAACCATTGAGCAAGACGAAGATTGTTGGGCACCTCGCCGAGAAAGTCGGAACACCGAAGAAAACCGCTGCCATGTTCTTTGACGAGCTCTTCAAGCTCGCCGTCAAGGAAGCCAAGGGCGCTGCGGGCAAGTTCGTGATTCCGGGACTCGGTCGCTTGGTCAAGGCGCACCGCAAGGCGCGCATCGGCCGCAATCCGCAAACGGGCGAGCAGATCAAGATCAAGGCGAAGACCGTGGTTCGCCTGCGTCCGTCCAAAGCGTTGAAGGACGCAGTCCTCAAGTAGGTTGTAGTCTTCGCAGAATTTGGCCCCCGGTGGGCCTGAGCGATCAGGCTGACGGGGGCTTTTCTCTTTGTGGTAAAAAATCTCAATTGGGGATGGGCGGGGTCGGCCCAGCAGTTCTCGGTTCATCACTAATGACTGGAAACTGAAAGCTGAGAACTCAAAGTGTCTTGACGTAGGCGACCACGTCCCGAATTTGCACCGCGTCGAGTGAATCTTTCATTCCCGGCATCAACGAATCGCCTTCTTCAATCCACTTTGTCAGCGATTCCGTCGTAACTTTGTTTCCGTTCACCGAAAAGGTTCCGCGCTTAAAAATGCCTTTCAACCCGGGCCCGATTTTTTTCTCTGCTTTGTCTGCAAAATGGCACATCGCGCATTTTTGCTCGAATACTTGCTTGCCGCGCGCTGCGGATCCCGCAACGGCATGGCCCCCTGCTTTTTTCGCGCCGGTTGTTGCCGGCGGATCTTGCGCCACTACGGCTGTGGCAATGGCCAGAACTGCGGTCCCAAGTATCGCTAAATTCCGCTTCACGATTTCTCTCCTTCATCTCTGCAAATTGAGCTGCTGGCAAAGGCTGGTTTCGATCTTTTCCCAAACGCATCCATTTTCTCTATTTGTCCGGCGAATTTCCACTCACGCACCGGCCACCACTCGGCACGGAGCACGCGCCCCGTCACAAAGTACAGGTTCCCTTCCTGCACTACTCCGTGACTTTCGTACTTTTGACCGCTGCGAAACGTTGTGCTAACTATCCTTCATGAGCATGGAGACCCTCACGCGCGCCTGGGAAATCCTGCAAGACGCCTACCAGGCGCAGATGGAAGGCGATTACGATCGCGCCGTCGAGCTTTATCAATCTTCGCTGGATATGCATCCCACGGCCGAGGCTCATACTTTTCTCGGATGGACTTACCATTTCCAGGGCCGCATCGACGAAGCCATCGCGGAGTGCAAGCGCGCCATCGAGCTCGATCCTGATTTCGGAAATCCTTACAACGACATCGGCGCGTACCTAATCGAGCAAGAGCGCTTCGATGAAGCGATTCCCTGGCTCGAGCGCGCCACCGAAGCGCGCCGCTACGAACCGCGACATTTCCCGCATTACAACCTCGGTCGCGCGTATCTTGGAAAAGAGATGTACAGCAACGCCATGCGCTGCTTCCAGGAAGCTCTCCAAATCGAGCCGCGCTATTCCCTCGCGCGCCAGGCGCTGGCTTCCCTCCGCCGCATGGTCAACTGACTACTCGCCGAACATATAAGCCCGTACGTGGAGCAAATGCTTGCGCAGCAGGTTTTGAGCTTGCGCCTGATCGCGATCACGCAGCGCCGCGACGATCGCGGCGTGTTCCGCCTGCACTTTTTTGATTCGCTCCGGTGTCATAATCCGCGCTTTCAACGTTCCCCAGCGCGCTTGCTTGCGAACCCTGGCCAGCGAGCGGTACATCGACGTCGTGATGCTATTGTGCGTGGCGGCGGCGATAGCGTTATGCAACTCCGTGTCCCAATGCTCGAATTCCGTCAGGGTCGTTGCTGCGGCGCCGCGTTTCAAGCAGTCTGCCATGCGGTCTAGGTCCGCGCTGGTGGCGCGTGCGACCACATGTGGCACCAAACCAGGTTCGAAGATCAGCCTGCATTCCATTACGTCCGCTGGGCTGAACTCCTCGATGCGGTCCAGGTCGAGTATGCCGAAGCCTTCCTCGACTGCGGCGCTGGATTTGAACGTGCCTCGGCCCACATGGCGGACGATGAGCTTGTCATCCTCCAACGATTGCAGCGCTCTCCGCAAAGTATTGCGTGCCACGCCGTATCGCGCGCAAAGCTGGCGCTCCGTTGGGAGTCGCTCGCCTTTCTGCCAGCGTTCTGATCGAATTTCCCTCTCAAGGATCAACCTCAGCGTTGCGGAATCCCCTCTTTTTCGTGGGGAGCGCGAACGCCGAACAAGCATTCTTTTAACCGCAGTGGAACTCATCAACCCTCGTACCTTTTCTATGATGGATTTTCGCAACTATCTTGGCATTTCCTCTGCCCGGCGTCCAGCATAAATTGGTATAGGAAAGGTTCACTTAGCCTTCGCGCCGCCCTCCCCCCGCGCCCGTGTGCCAATCTTTGTGCAAAAGTCTCTTTTTCCTTCGCCATCACTGCTGCTTGCAGCTATGGCCATTTTTTCTCGAGACTCCTTCCTTTTTCTCTTGACTCAAGCAACCAATGCGAGGATATTGGCGCTCAATTGGTCCATTAGGGGGTGAGCTTGGTTCACATTGGTTCACTGGTTCCGATTCTTCTGCTCCGCGCATAGGGCATTTCGAGTGTCCCTACCGATGGGGCGTTGGTTTCAAAACGGTCCTCAATTCTTTCTTCGGGAGATCAACGGGGGGAGCAAATGAAATCTTATTTCGTCCGTCTGGTTTTCGGTATCTTCGCAATCGCTCTCATTTTCACCGCGCCGATTTATGCACAGGTCGCTGGCGCAACCATCACCGGCACAATCGCGGACGCCAGCGGTGGGGTCATCGCCAACGCCCAGGTGTCCGCCAAGAACATGGCTACTGCGGTCTTGACTTCAACAAAAAGCAATTCTGACGGCCTATACACGATGACCAATCTCATTCCTGGAGAGTACCAGGTGACAGTCGCCGCTCCGGGCTTCACCACAAAAGTTCTGAGTGTCACTCTCACCGTAGGCGCACAGCGCGCGCTGGACGTTGTGATGGCCGTTGGGCAATCACAGCAAACCGTGCAAGTCACTGAAGAAGCGCCGACCATTCAGCTCGCAACCGCCACGATCAGTGGCATTGTCCAAGGGTCAGAAGTCCGTGAACTGCCGTTGAACGGCCGGGACTGGGCCTCGCTCGCCACGCTTCAGCCTGGCGTTGCCTCGGTGCGAACGCAAGAAGCTGTCACTCAGGTCGGCTCTCACGCGCGGGGCTTGGGCATGCAGATGACCATTGATGGCAACCGCCCCACGCAAAATACCTACCGCCTGAACGGCGTCATCATTAACGATTATTCGAACGCTGGCCCCGGCAGCGTGCTTGGACAGAATCTCGGCGTCGACGCCATTCAGGAATTTTCTGTCCTTACGAACAACTACACCGCAGAATACGGCTTCACATCCGGCGGCGTCATCAACGCCATCACCCGCTCCGGCACGAATGATTTTCACGGTAGCGCCTACGAGTTCATTCGCAACAGCGCACTCGACGCCGCCAATTTTTTTGAAAACGCGGGGGGCCTTAAGAAAGCCGCTTTCCGCCGTAACCAGTTTGGCGGATCCGCTGGAGGGCCACTTTGGAAAGACAAGGTGTTTATCTTCGGCGATTACGAGGGACTTCGCCAGAGCAAGGGCATTCCTCATATTGGATTTGTGCCTTCGCCCGAAGCTCGTACGGGCCTTCTCGGCGATCCCCTTACGGGAGCACCGCAAACCCCGATCACGGTGGACCCCAACATCGCGAAGTTTCTTGTTTTCTATCCCGCTGTCAACGATGGCCTAATCAGCCCCGCCAACGGAGCTGCTTGCAACCAAGTGACCGTTATCTGCAACACCGGCAAGTACGCGTTTTCCGGCGCGCAAGTGGTCCCGGAAAATTACTACACCGCCCGCACGGACGTGAAGTTTTCAGGAGAGGATAGTTTGAACGGTAGCTATTATTATGACCACTCCACCTTCACTCAACCCGATGGTCTGAATCAAGTGCTGGACCAATTTGCCCTCGGGCGTCAAGGCTTCTCCCTAGAAGAGACTCATCTCTTCAGCTCCAGTTTGGTGAATACCATTCGCGGCGGTTACAACCGCAGTTTCGCCAACGGCCAGCTGACTCCGAGTGCGATCAATCCCGCGGCCGCCGATACTTCCTTTGGAATGGTCGCCGGCCTGTACGCGCCCAGGATTACCGTTTCCGGCCTCACCACTTTCCGAGGCGGCTTGCGCGGGCAGTCCGTCCAAAATTACCTGCTTCAGACCTATCAGTTTTATGACGACGCTGTGCGCACCTTCGGCAAGCACAACTTGAAGTTCGGCGGCGCCTATATCGCTTATCACTTGAACTTGTTCGCCCCGTTCATTGAGGATGGCACAGCCACTTTCAGCGACTTATCGCACTTTTTGCAGAATATGGTTCACATCGCCGGCAGCCCTCCCGATGTGGCCGCCATTAAGACCCATCACAATCGCACCAACGTTTTTGCCGGCTACATTCAGGATGACTGGAAGTTCCGCCCCAGTCTCACCCTCAATCTGGGTATTCGCTACGAGATGGAAACGATTCCTAGCGAAACGAGCGGACTCATCGCCAACCTGCCGACAATCACGAGCAACCCTAGCGCCTGTGTCTCCCCCAGCAACTGTCCCGGCATGAACAAGTTCTACTTTCCCCGCAACCCGACCAACAAGAATTTCGAGCCGCGGATTGGATTTGCCTGGGATCCTTTTCACAGCGGCAAGACCTCCATTCGCGGAGGCTTTGGTATTTTTGATGCTTTGCCCCTTCCTTATGAACTGGTCATTAACAACGCCCAGACTTCGCCCTTTCACAACGTAATCACCGTGGTGAATCCTCCGCAGGGTTCTTTTCCAAAAATACCTTTCCCTTCCTCTTTTGTCGCTTCGGCCCAAACTTGGAATTACGTGGACACCAACATTAAGCGCAATTACATCTACCAGTACAACCTTAGCGCGCAGAGACAGTTGACCGGTTCATTGGCATTGACCGTCGCCTATGCCGGCTCGCGCGGCATTCATAATCCTTTCCAGATCGACGACATTAATACCGTCTTTCCGACAAAGACTTCCGCAGGCTGGTTGTTCCCGAATCCCGTCGGTAGTGGTGTGATCAATCCAAACGCCACCTCTATTGTCCCCGGACAATTGATTAACGCCAACGTCGCCGCCATCCAAACTACGCTTTGGCAGAGCATGTCTTATTACAATGCCCTCCAAGTCCAGGTAGAAAAGCGTATGAGCCATGGTTTGCAGGTTCTTAGTTCATTTACCTGGGGTAGGACTATGGACACATCGTCCGGCAGTTTTGCGGGCGACAATTTCTCCGCGGACTTGAGCCCCACCATTCCCTGGTGGGACTTGAGAATCGTCCGAGGGTTATCTGATTTCAATGTTTCCCGGAACTTGACCCTCAACGCGCTGTGGGATGTTCCTATGCCACATGCCTTCTCTGGTCCGGCCGGTTGGATAGCCCGAGGCTGGCAACTCGGCGGCATCATTCAAGCCAGCTCCGGCGTTCCTCTCTGGCCGCTGGACGGCGTGGAAGGCGACCCCATGGGGCAGCTCAACTCTGAACCTATAGCCATTCCCGATCGCGTTGCCGGGTGCCAGCTTACTTTCCCATCGTCAGGACGCCATGGAAGCCTTCAATACATAAATCCGGCCTGCCTGATCAACGCCCAGGCTCCCAGTGCTTCCTTCTATTCCGCTAATTGCGACAAGAGTCTTGCCGCACCCACTTGCATCAACCTTCTAGGAAACCTCGGCCGTAACACCGTCATTGGACCCGGTCTGGTGAATGTGGACTTTTCCCTGGTCAAGAACAACAAGATTCCTAGAATCTCGGAAAACTTTGCCGTCCAATTCCGGGCGGAGTTCTTCAACATTTTCAATCACACGAACTTTGCGCCGCCCGTCGACAATCTTGAGGCACTCAACGCTTCGGGAAGCCCGGTGCCGGGCTTCGGCCAGATCGACGCCACACAAATCCCGAACCGCGAGATTCAATTCGCGATCAAGTTCACCTGGTAGGTACTTCGCAAGCAGAACTTCATGGTGACCCGGGTCCATCGCGGCCTGGGTCACCCGTGCTTGCCGACAGATTCGATTTTCCTGCCGCTCTTCTCTGACGGCAGATATCCCTTAGGAGGCGGTAATGAAACGCTTTGCGTTCGCAGTGCTGATGGGTCTGGCTGTTCCCCTGTTTTCCCTGGCTCAGCAGCAGGCTGTTCCCGAAATTCCGTACGAATCTGTGTCCCATCTTCTCCAGCTTCCTACCGGCTTGTACCTCGGCGAAGCTGCGGGAGTCGCCGTGAATTCGAAAGGCCACATCTTCGCGTACACTCGTAGCGGCCAAACTCGCCTGTTTGAGTTCGACGCCAACGGGAAATTTCTCCGCGAAATCGGCCAGGGCCTCTACGGTTTCGTGTTTGCCCATACCGTGCGCATCGACAAGGACGACAACATCTGGTGCACCGACGAGGGCTCCAACATGATTATCGTCTTCAACCCCGCCGGCGAGGTCATCATGCTCTTCGGCAGAAAACCCGAGAGCGTCGAAGGCGCCCCGACGCCTCCCGGCGTCACTCCGCCGCCTCCCCCGCCGGCATTCGCCACCTTCTCACACCGCCTCTTCAATCGCCCCACCGACGTGGCCTGGGATCCGGATGGCAACAGCTTCGTTGCCGATGGTTATAACAATTCGCGCGTCGTCAAGTTCGACAAAGACGGCAACTGGGTGAAGGAGTGGGGCAAGCGCGGCGATGCTCCCGGTGAATTTCATACCGTGCACGCCATTGCCACCGACGCGAAAGGAAACGTCTACGTCGGCGACCGCGAAAACAACCGCATCCAGGTTTTCGACAATGACGGAAATTTCCTTAAACAATTTACCAATGCCGGTGCGCCGTGGTCCGTTTGCATTACCCCGGGGCCTAAGCAGGCCCTGTACACCTCGGACTCGACCAACGGCCGCATTTACAAGCTGGATCTGGACGGCAACATCCTCGGCGCCTTCGGAAAACCGGGCAAGCGTCTAGGACAGTTCGGTTGGGTGCATGAGATTTCCTGCCCTTCGGAAAACACTTTGTTTGTTGCAGAGCTCTTGAACTGGCGCGTGCAAAAACTGATTTTGCATCCTTCCCAGAAATAGCGGCGCCGCAATCTCTGAAAATCTATTATTTCCCTTGCTGCGGCTCGGCCGCGCTGGGTTTCACGATGCGGTCGTAAATCCACAGCAACACCGTTGTGAGCAGGCCAACCCCTGAGATGACCCACCATGCGCGCTGCGGTTGATGCGCCATTTCGGCGAACTGGTGCATCACGCGCCCGCCAAACCATCCCCCGATCAGCGAACCAATGCCGATGGGTAGAAACGCGAACCCCATATACGTGCCTTGCTGTTCGGCCGGAGCCAGTTTCGCGATATATTCGTAATAGCGCGGCGCCTGGATGATTTCGCCGAGTGCCAGCACGAGAATCGAAAGAACCGCGCCCAGAATCGTTGGCTGAAATGCAAGAATGAGCCAGCAAAGCGAAGAAATTAGCGTACCCAAAATCACCGCGCCAAAGGCCGGAATCTTGCGCGTCAAGTAGTTGATGAGCAGCGTGAAGCAAATAACCATCGCGCCGTCCGTGACCAGGATCAGTTCCACGTCGGCTTTGGAATTGATGTAGTGAAGGATGTACCCAGGGAGTGAAATGTATTGCTGCCAAAACACGATCCAATAACCCGTGAAAATCACCAGAAACCACATGAAGCGGCTGATTCCTGCCAGAACGAGAGCAAGCAACACCAGCCAAATCCAGACGGGAACATGAAATCCGCCATAGTACGAAGCGATGCCCAGCGCTAGAGCAACCAAGAGAACGGGCAGGACCAACCGGTAATTGCCCAGCACATTGCAAAAATTGCGCGCCACTTGCGCAATGGAGGGAGGCGCCGCGCTGGCCGTGGAGGGCCCTGACTTGCGCGGCTCGCGGAAGAAAAACAATACCAGAAAGAACATCGCGAATAC